>JAVBVG010000124.1:0-18380 GCA_031554415.1 Rikenellaceae bacterium
TAGTATTTGTCCCCTTTCAGCCCCGGATAGCGCACCCACGCCACTTCGGGGCGCGACTGCAGGAATTCGGCCACCCGCAGAGCATTGCTGCAGTGGCGCTCCATGCGCAGGTGCAGCGTTTCGAGGCCTATGTTCAGAAGGAAAGCGTTCATCGGCGCCTGCGCCGAGCCGAGGTCGCGCATCAACTGCACCGTCGCCTTAGTGATGTATGCGCCCTTTCCGAAGGCTGTGGTGTAAGTCAGCCCGTGGTACGACTCGTCGGGGGTGGTCAGGCCGGGAAATTTGGCGGACTCGGCCTCCCAGTCGAAATTGCCGCTGTCGACTATCGCGCCGCCTACGGCCGAGGCGTGGCCGTCCATGTATTTTGTGGTCGAGTGGGTCACGATATCGGCGCCCCATTCCAACGGATTGCAGTTTACGGGAGTCGGAAAAGTGTTGTCCACGATGAGCGGCACGCCCTGCGAGTGGGCTATGCGCGCGAACTTTTCGATGTCGAGCACGCTCATCGCCGGATTGGCTACGGTTTCGCCGAACAGCGCCTTCGTATTGGGTTTGAAAGCCCTGGCTATCTCATCTTCCGGCGCGTCCTGATCGACGAAAGTGACCCCGATGCCCATCTTGGCCATGGTCACGGCGAACAGGTTGTACGTCCCGCCGTAGATTGCCGAAGCGCTCACGAAATGGTCGCCCGCCGAACATATGTTGAGGATCGCGTAGAAGTTCGCAGCCTGCCCCGACGAGGTGAGCATTGCCGCCACGCCGCCTTCGAGTTCGCAGATCTTCGCAGCGACGGTGTCGTTGGTGGGGTTCTGCAGGCGTGTGTAGAAATATCCGGCCGCCTTGAGGTCGAACAGGTCGGCCATCTGTTCGCTCGTTTCGTACTTGAAAGTGGTGCTCTGGTAGATCGGCAGAACCCTCGGCTCGCCTTTTCTGGGCTGCCATCCGCCCTGGACGCATACCGTCCCTTTTTTTCTTTTCGTTTCCATCTCTAATGCATTACGTCATAACGGGTTTTGAAAAACCCCGAACTGCAAATATAACAAATAATTCTCCGCCGCCGCGTTACAATCCGTTTTTACGTATTATTACCCATGCCGCACCGGCGTTTAAACCGCAATAAAAGCGCATTTTTTTGCGTTGGGTTTAGTATCTTTGTCCTCCGGGAAAACCTTTCCGCCACAAACAGACCACCGCTTTGAAAGTCAAAATATTGCTTGCCGCCGCTGTTTTGCTTGCCGCCGCCCACGCTTACGGGCAGCAGAGGTATACCGTGTCGGGAACGGTGACGGACCTGCAGGAAGGGGTGCCGATTGCCGGCGCGACAGTCTTCATAGAGGGTTCGGACGGGGGTACGGCCACCGACCAGGACGGCCGCTGGTCGCTGACCGCGGCGGAAGGGACGCACACCGTTGTCTGCGAGTATCTCGGATATGCCAGCCAGAAACGGAAGATCACGGTCAGCGAGCCGCAGAGGGTCGATTTCAGCCTCGACGAAAACCCCTACAGGATAGACGATGTCGTTATCTCTACCAACTCCCCTTTCGACCGCGTGCGGGGGGTGCAGATCGGCGTCGAGAAGATCGACATGGAGGACGTCGCCCTGATGCCCGCCCTGTTCGGCGAGCGGGACATCATGAAATCGATCCAACTGCTCCCCGGCGTGAAGGCCGAGAGCGACGGTTCGAGCGGTTTCCAGGTGCGCGGGGGCACGACGTCGCAGAACATGGTGCTGCTCGACGACGCCCCGGTCTACAATTCGGGACACCTGATGGGATTCTTCTCGGCCTTCAACGACGAGGCGCTGTCGGACGCCACGCTCTACAAGGGGCTTATCCCGGCGCAGTACGGCGACGGCATTTCGTCGGTCTTCGAGGTGAACACCCGCAGCGGCAGCTACGACAAGTACCGGTTCGGCGGCACCGTAGGGCTGCTTTCGGCCAAACTCCACGCCGAGGGGCCGATAGCGAAGGACAAGGCGTCGTTCTTCGTGGCGGCGCGCCGCACCTACATGGACGTCTTCCTGGGGCTGACCAGGGAGTACAGGGGAAACACCCTCAACTTCTACGACCTCAACGCCAAGGTAAATTACGACATTACCGGGAACGACAAGCTATTCCTGTCATTTTTCACGGGCCGCGACAAACTGGGGCTCGCCGGCGACGACTTGGCCATGAAGTGGGGCAACATGACGGGGACGCTGCGCTGGTTCCACCGCTTCGGCGGCAAGCTCCACGCCAACACTTCGATCGTATATTCCGATTTCGCGACCAGGAACGGCGCGGAGCTTTACAATATGTTCTACAGTTTCAACGGCGGCATACGCCAGGCGGGGGTGAAGGAGAACGTCAGGTGGTCCCCCTCGGAAAGCCACAGCATCGACATCGGTTTGCAGTCGATGTACCTGGGCGTCGTCTCGGCCGACTGGACCTTCACCAGTTTCCGCGAACGCGAACAGCGCACCGCGTGGGAGAACGCCCTTTGGATAAACGACGAATGGCGTATCTCCGGCGCGGTCAGCCTCTCGGCGGGGCTGCGCTTCAACGCCTTCTCGGCGATGGGCGGCTCGCCATATTACACGCTCGATGCGGCGGGCGACGTCCTGGAAACCTTCGATCCCGGAAAGGGGAAGTTCGTGAAGACCTGGTTCGGCGTCGAACCGCGCGTGAGCTTCAACTGGCGCGTGACCGAACGCCAGAGCATCAAGGCGGGCTACAGCCGCACCTCGCAGAACATCCACGCCGTGCGCAACACCGCCATCTCGCTGCCGTTCGACCGCTACACCATGTCGAGCAATATCGTGAAACCCCAGACGGCCGATCAGGTGAGCCTGGGCTACGCGGCCCTCACTCCGAACAACGCGTATGAGTTTTCGGTCGAAGGCTACTACAAGAGCGTGGAGAACGTGCCGGATTACCGCGACGGCAAATCGTTCCAGTCCGAGATCGAGATCGAACGCATCATCGCCGCTGGACGCGGGCGCGCCTACGGGGTGGAGCTTCTGGCGCGCAAGAACGGCGGCAGGTTCACGGGATGGATAAGCTACACGCTGGCCTGGTCGCAGAACAGGATCCCGGGCATCAACGGCGGGGAGTGGTACACGGCGTCGAACGACCGCCGCCACGACGTGTCGGTCGTGGCGATGTACCGTTTCAACCGCAGGTGGAGCGCGGCCGCAACATGGGTCTACAACACCGGGCAGGCGATGACCGCACCCAACGCCAAATACGAAGTGGACGGACAGACGGTCTACTATTACGCCGAGCGGAACGGATACCGCGCCCCCGACTACCACCGGCTCGACGCGAGCGTTACCTGGACGAAGGCGAAGCCCCGCTGGACTCACGAGGTGTCGTTCGGTGTGTTCAACGTCTACAACCGCTACAACGCCTTCATCATCTCGTTCGAGGATGACGACACCAGGCCCTCGGGCACGAAAACCACGCAGATATCGCTGTTCGGCGCGGTTCCGTCGGTTTCATACTCATTCAAATTCTGACGCGGGCATGAAGAAAATTCTTATCGTAACGGCCGCGCTGACGCTCCTCGCCTCCTGCAGAAAGGAGATAGAGATGGATTATATCCCTGTCGAAAAGCTTTATGTGATCGACGGCTACGTTTCCGACCGGGATATCCGGGTGACCGTTTCCAGGACGAGGGACATGGAGGACGGGAACAGGAACACGTCGGTAAGCGACGCCGTCGTCAAAATATCGGGCGGCGGCCTCGACGAAGTGCTGAGATACGATCCCGTGGACGACAGTTACCGCTCCTGGGAAAACGCCACGGGCTCTCCCGGCAACACCTACACCCTGACCGTGAAGACCTCCGACGGCAAAGAGTTCGTTTCGAAATCCAAAATGGGCGAGCCGGGAAAGATCGTTCTCCCGATCGTATTCAGCTACGAGCCGGTCATTACGACGAGGTATATGCTCTTCTCGGTGGGGATAACCGACCCTCCTGGCGCCGACACACGCTACTGCCTGCGGATATACAGGAACGGCGACATCTTCAGCCGCACGCTGATAACCGACAAGGGACACAACGGGAGCGTGATCCCGAACACCCTTCTGGTGCGGTTCTCGTGGGATGCGGATCCGACGCCGGAAGAGGAGGAGGAGCGCCCCGACATCTTCCGCAAGGGCGACAAACTGGATATGGCGCTGGAAACGATCGACAGGCCGGTTTACGACTATCTTTACTCGCTGGGACTGAGCGGCGGCAGCCTTTCCAATCCGCTGACCAATATCGAAGGGGGCTGCCTGGGTTATTTCAGCGCGTTCTCGTCCGACACTTTCAATATGATTTTCGATCCGGAGGCAATGGTGGGTCCGCGCCCCTGACCGTGGCCCTGAAAAAGCGGGCTCCGGGACGAAACCCCTTTATTTTATTGCTTTTATATGCGGATCGGGAGTGATAACAGCCAAATAGACAACGAAAATGGGACTTGTAGACAAATTCGACTACGTTAAAGAGATCGAGCTGAGGGATCATCTCTCGATAGAGAGAACCAAACTTGCGAACGAACGCACGCTTTTTTCCTATATCCGGACCTCGCTGTTCCTGCTCACCGGCGGGATCGGCCTTCTGGAGATAGAGAGTGTCTGGCATTTACGATGGGTGGGATGGCTCTGCCTGGCTTTCAGCGTCGTGATCCTCGCCCTGGGGATTTACAGGTTCTTTTTAATGAGAAAGCACCTCAGGTCGTACGTCAGGAAGAGCGGAGAATAACTGTTCAAAGTCATGAAAAAGGTATTCAAACTTATATTGTGGGCGGTTGCGGCGGGAGTCGTGGCTTTAGCCGCCGTGGTCGTTGTGCGCACCGCCGTCTATCCTTTCGGCGAGATACCGGCGCCGGCGTCAGGAACCGGAGAGTTCACGGGCGAGCTGTCGCAGGAGTCGGTCGACCGGCTCACGGGCGCCCTGCGCATACCGACGGTAAGCGGGGATGTAGACAAAACCGCTGACAATCCATTCGATAGCTTCAAGAAATACCTTCCGCAGGCCTATCCTGCCGTCTACGCCGCAATGGACACAGTGAGCGTGAACCGTTTCGGATTGGTTTTCCGCTGGCCGGGAAGCGATCCGCAGTTGGCCCCGGTGCTATTCCTCGCCCATTACGACGTGGTTCCGGCGGCAGAGCCGGAGGGTTGGACACATCCTCCCTTCTCGGGAGAGGTTGCCGACGGGAAGATCTACGGACGCGGCGCGCTCGACGACAAGGGGACGCTATGTTCGATCCTGGAGGCGGCCGAGGACCTGATCGCCGCCGGTTTCCGCCCCCGGCGCGACGTCTGGTTCGCCTTCGGGTTCGACGAGGAGATCAGCGGGATGAACGGCGCGGCGCGCATCGCGGAGTATTTCGCACGGCAGGGCTTGCGTTTCGACGCCGTGTACGACGAGGGCGGGATCATCGCGGCTCCGGGACTGGGCGGCATCGACGCGACGACGGCCCTGATCGGAACGGCCGAAAAAGGGTATCTGACGCTGCGCATAACGGTTCGGGGCGAGGGCGGCCACGCCTCGATGCCCCCGGCGGAAGGGGCGCTGGTCCGGGCGGCGGAAATAATGGGAAATCTGAACTCCCGCCAGATGCCGGCGCGGATGACTCCTCCCGTGGCGTCGTTCCTCGACCGCGTGGGCGGCGCGATGGACTACGCCTCGCGCATGGCGATCGCAAACCGGTGGCTGCTGGAGGGGGTGCTGCTTAAAACCATGTCGAAGAACCCCGCGACCAACGCGCTCGTCCGCACCACGACTGCCGTCACGATGGCGCACGGAAGCGACGCCGAGAATGTTCTGGCCCCGGCAGCTCGGATTACCGTCAATTTCCGCATACTTCCGGGCGACACGGCAGACGGTGTGGTGCGCCACGTCGAAAAGCTCTGCGAAGGTTACGATACGGACATAGAGGTCGTTTCGGCGCGCGAGGCGTCGGCTGTTTCTCCGGAAGATACCCCGTGGTTCGGGTTGATGTGCGAAACCCTGGCGGAGGTGTACCCCCAGGCCGTTCCGGCGGGATACCTCGCAGTTGTCGGGACCGACGCTTATAAATACCAGGCCGTCAGCGGCAATATCTACCGCCTGATGCCGGCCCTCCTGACGCAGGCCGAGCAGGCGACGATACACAATGCCGACGAACATATTTCGCTTGAGAATTACGCCCGCATGATCGCCTGGTTCACAAATATGCTGGGCAATATGTAATAAATATTATTTCTTATCTTTGCGTCATCAACTAACCTGCCCGAAATGAAAAAGATAATCTTTCTTGTTTCACTTATTGCGCTCGCCTCGTGTAACGAACGGATCAAACCCAGCGGCAATGTCAGTTACATGAGCCACGACACGGGAGATTTCACCGCTTTGGATATACGCAGCGCGATAAAAGCCACGGTAACCATGGCCGACGAGCCGGGCCTTGTGATATACGCCGACGACAACCTCATCCCCGAGATCGAAGTGTATAAAGAGAATGAAACGCTGGTCGTCCGTGTTCGGAAAAACATCTCCATAAAGGGGCAGGCTACCCTGAACGTCGCCGTAAAGGCTGTCCGGCTGACTGAAATTTCGGGTTCGGGAGCCTCCTGCATCACCTTTCCCGACGGCATCAGCGCCACCGATCTCGAAGTGGAACTCAGCGGCGCCTCGGAATGGAGGGGCGACGTTAAAGCCGGCAAACTCGACATCGAACTGCACGGAGCATCGCAATGGAAAGGCGACATCTCGGCCAGGACACTCGACGCCGAACTTCACGGCGCATCGGGCGTCAGGACGAACGGCAGCGCCGAAAAACTCGCGCTGGGGTGCGGGGACGCAAGCAAATTCAACTGGGACGTGAGCGACTACGGATTTTCAGCCGATGTCGTGCAGGCCGAGCTCAATGGTGCGTCGAACGTAAAAATGAGGGTCAATTCCTCACTCGACGTCAAGGCGGACGGAGCCAGCAGGTTCTTTTATAAAGGCACCCCCTCGGTCAACAGGGAGGATTGCGACTACACCTCTGTCATAGAGCGGCAGGGCGAATAGCCGCAACCGAGATCGGCTGTAAGCCGGACGAGCTCACCGACCATACGGGAGGTAACTTCCGGCGGCAGCGGTTTATTTAAGAGCCATATTACAGATAGGCTCCCTTTCCAATAGTATCTGGCCGTCAAAGCCTGATGAATATCTTCTTGCGGTAAAGCGGGTAGACGACGGCGAAGACAAATCCCACCAACACCAGCGAAGCCGTCAGCGTGCCGATCTCGGGCGTAAGCCAGCTTCCGAACCACCGCGCCATCCAGCGCATCAGGTTGACCTTGCCGCCCTCCCACGCGAGCATCAGGAAAGGCATGGCGGTGACCCGCGCGAAAATCCACGCCAGCACATAGGCGAACAGCGCGTTGGTGCCGAACGTCGACCACAGCGTCTTTCCCGCGGTCTTGCCGCGGTAGTCATAGAACCACAGCAGCAGCATCCACGCCTGCATCGCGAGTCCGGCGGTGTAGAGAACGTATGTCGGCGACCATATCGGTTTGTTGATGGGGCACACCTTGTTGAATATCAGCGCGGCGGTTACGAGCAGGCCGCCCGCGACGCCCGTCACCCCAAGCGTTTTCCACTTGTCGGCGCGGTTCTCTCCGACGAACTTGCCCGTCGCGTATCCCAGCAGGACGGTCGCGAGCGCGGGGATCGTACTGAACAGTCCCTCGGGATCGAACGACAGGGCGGGTTTGTAAAGGTGGCGCGTCCCGAGCAGGAACGCGTCTATCCGACAGCCGATGAACCCCTCGCGCGTGGCATCGCCGAGCAGGTTGACCGCCAGCCAATAACCGACGAGTATCACGGCCGAGGCGATGAATATCCTTTTGTACGTCTTCAGCCACAGGGCGAGCGCGCCTCCGAGGAAGAAGGCGAGGCCGATGCGCTGCAGGACACCCATGATGCGGAGGTCGGCCGGATTCTTCCACGCCCCCGCTGTGAAATCATAGAACGGGAACCAGTTGAGCAGAAATCCGACCAGGAAGATCAGCGCCCCCCGCTTGAACAGCCTCCACACGGTGCCCCGGTTGAGCTCGTGGTCCTGCTTGCGGTAGGAAAACCACATCGAAACCCCGACGATGAAAAGAAAGAACGGAAAGACCAGGTCTGTCGGGGTGCATCCGTCCCACGAGGCGTGCCTCAGCGGCGCGAATGCGGTGCCCCACTGGTTGTTGACGACGATCATGAACGCCACGGTCATGCCGCGAAAAACGTCGAGCGAAAGTACACGTTTCGATTGTTGTTCCATACGGTTCAGCAAGTTCGTTTTAGCAAGAGAAATTCAAAGATAGTGATTTTATGTTGTCAACAAATTTCCCCTCCTTCCGGAAGGAGGTGTGGCAGCGGAACGCTGACGGGGTGGTAGGCTTTTTCTGCCGCCGAACAACCTACCACCTCCCCCTCGACTGCGACGAGGGTACTCCTCCTTCCGGAAGGAGGAGAAATTTTCAAATATATATATATATCTATAACAAAAACTCCCACTTTTCGGGTGGGAGTTTCACGCGGATTCCGAAAGGTCTATTGCTTCAATAACTCTTTTACCTGCTTATATACATCGTCGCCCGAGAAACCGAACTCCGCGTCGAGGCGGGTGTAGGGTGCGGAGTATCCGAAATGGTCGAGCCCGTGGATCATTCCGGCGTCGCCGACCAATCCGCGAAGCGTCACGGGCAGCCCGGAGGTCATCCCATAGCGCGGAACGCCGCAGGGGATAACGCTTTTCTGATACTCCTCCGTCTGGTCGCGGAACAGCCCTTCGGAGGGTGCCGAAACTATGCGCACTTTGACGCCGCCGGCCGCCAGTTTTTCCGCGCCCTCGACCAGAGTGGCCACTTCCGAACCGTTGGCGATCATAACAACGTCGGGAGTCCCGGCGCAGTCGGCGACAACATAAGCCCCTTTTGCAAGTTTTCCCGCATCCCCGCGGCGCGACCCTGCGGAGGGAAGGTCTTTGATGTTCTGGCGCGACAGGATGAGCGCGACGGGACGGTCTGCCTCGACTGCGTATTTCCACGCCTCGACCGTTTCGGCTCCGTCGGCCGGACGCAGCACGACCGTAGAGCGGTCGCCGTCGTGATTGCGCAGCTGCTCCATCAGGCGTATCTGCGCCTCCTGTTCTATGGGCTGGTGCGTCGGGCCGTCCTCGCCCACGCGGAACGAGTCGTGAGTCCACACATAGACCACATGCAGGCGCTGCAGCGCCGCTATGCGCGCGGCCGGCTTCATGTAATCCGAGAAGACAAAGAATGTCCCGCAAACGGGGATCACGCCGCCGTGCAGCGCCATGCCGTTCATCACGCAGGCCATCGTGAACTCGCTCACGCCCGCCTGGAAGAAATTCCCGCTGAAATCGCCCGTAGTGAAGGCTTTTGTCTTTTTGAGGAAACCGTCGGTCTTGTCGCTGTTCGACAGGTCGGCCGAGGCCACGATCATGTTTTCGATCTTTTCGCCGAACACGCCCAGAACGGTCGCCGAGGCGTTGCGCGTTGCCGAATTGGCGCCCGGATCTATCGCGTCGTAATCTATCGCGGGAAGCCCGCCCGACAGGAACATATCTAGTTTGGCGGCGAGATCGCCGTTCGCGGCGCGCCATTTATCCTCGATGGCTTTCGCCTCCTTATACATTTGACGCAGTTCTCCGCGGCGCGCGGCGTAGAGTTCCGCTGCTTCGGGGAATATGGCGAACGGTTTGGCCGGATCGCCTCCGAGGTTCTTTATGGTGCTTTCGACACATGCACCGGCCGCCGAAAGGGGCTGCCCGTGGGTCGAAACCTTGTTCTCGAAACTTTCGCCCTCCCTGCCCAGGGCGCCTTTACCCATCACCGTCTTACCAATGATAAGCGTAGGTTTTTCGGTTTCGGCACCGGCTTTTTTCAGCGCGGCGCGGATCTGCCCGGCATCGCATCCGTCGACCTCCAACACGTTCCAGTTCCAGGCGCGGTATTTCATCGCCACGTCCTCGGTGTCGACGAAATCCACCGTCGTAGACAGCTGGACGTTGTTGGCGTCGTAGTACATGATGAAATTCGCCAGCCCCAGATGCCCCGCGATGCGTCCCACGCCCTGCGAAACCTCTTCCTGGATGCCTCCGTCCGAAATATACGCATAGGTCTTGTGCGCCATCCATTCGCCGAAACGCGCCGCCATGAACCTCTCGGCCATCGCCGCGCCCAGAGCCATCGCGTGCCCCTGCCCCAGCGGGCCCGAGGTGTTCTCGACCATGTGCGCCAGATCGCGTTCGGGGTGTCCCGGAGTGTGGCTGCCCCACTGGCGGAAGTTCTCGAGGTCCTCCGTCGAGTAATATCCCGCCAGCGCCAGCGTCGCGTAGAGCATGGGCGACATGTGCCCGGGATCGAGGAAGAACCGGTCGCGGAACGGCCACGACGTGTTGTCCGGATCGTAGCGCAGGAATTCGGTGTAAAGGACGTTGATGAAATCGGCTCCGCCCATCGCGCCGCCGGGATGTCCCGATTTGGCCTTTTCGACCATCGAGAGCGCCAGGATGCGGATGTTGTCGGCGGCTTTCAAAGTTTTGTTTTCCATGATTTACTTTAAGCGGGGAGGCTGGTTAGAATTAAAAATTAGGAATTAGGAATTAGGAATATAAATCTAATAATCAAGATATTACGGAAGGATAATAAATATTAAAAAATCGCGCAAAGCGCACCTTCATTCCTAATTCGTAATTCCTAATTCCTAATTAATATTTAGCTTGCTTTGAGCGCGTTGCGCACGAGGGCGAAGTCGCTGTTCTCGAGTTGTTTCTGCGCGAAAGGCAGCGTTACGCGGAACTTCTTGCGCGACGCGTCGCCCGGCAGTTCGAACATCGCCTCCATCATAATCGTTTCGCAGATCGAACGCAGCCCGCGCGCGCCCAGCTTGTACTCGACCGCCTTCTCAACGACGTAATCCAGCACGTCGTCGTCGAACGACAGCTTCACGCCGTCCATCGCAAAGAGGCTCTCGTACTGCTTCACGATAGCGTTCTTCGGTTCGGTCAGTATCGACCTCAGCGCGGCCTTGTCGAGCGGACGCATATAGGTCAGAACCGGCAGGCGCCCGACCAATTCCGGGATCAGCCCGAAGCCCTTGATATCCTGCGGCATGATGTATTGCAGCATGTTGTCCTTGTCCACCTTGCCGCCCCCGCCCTTGCCGTAACCGATTGCGCGCGTGTTCAGGCGCCGTGCGATCACCTTCTCGATGCCGTCGAAAGCGCCGCCGCAGATGAACAGGATGTTGGTCGTGTCGACCTGCGTGAACTTCTGGTCGGGATGCTTGCGGCCGCCCTGGGGCGGAACGTTCACCACCGTACCCTCCAATATCTTCAGCAGCGCCTGCTGGACCCCTTCGCCCGAAACGTCGCGCGTGATCGAGGGATTGTCGCTCTTGCGGGCGATCTTGTCGATCTCGTCGATGAACACTATCCCCCTCTGCGCCGCATCGATGTCGTAATCGGCCGCCTGGAGAAGGCGAGAAAGGATGCTCTCGACATCCTCGCCCACATACCCCGCCTCGGTCAGCACCGTGGCGTCGACGATCGAGAAAGGTACCTTCAGCAGCCGCGCGATCGTGCGCGCCAGCAGAGTCTTGCCCGTTCCCGTCGGCCCCACCATCACGATGTTCGACTTGTCGATCTCGACATGGTCGGCCTCGGCCTTGTGATGCAGGCGCTTGTAGTGGTTGTAGACCGCAACCGAGATATAACGCTTGGCCTCGTCCTGCCCGATCACGTACTCGTCGAGCATCGCCTTGATCTGCATCGGCCTGGGCAGCTCCGCCAATGGGGTGAAATCGGCCCCGGCCGTCTTCTTCCGCGCCGCCGACTCCTCGTTCAGGATGCTGTAGCCGTACTCTATGCAGCTGTTGCAGATGTGCGCGTTGTGGCTCCCCGAAAAGAGCATGTCGACCTCTTCCCTCGGCGACCCGCAGAACGAACAAACCTCGCCCGAACCTCCGCTGTTTCCCTGTTTTTTTGCCATTTTTTCATTGTTACTTTTGCAAATCCAAAAGGCCGCAACGGCGGCAGCGGATTTAATTTGACGCAAATATTACTTTGCCAATTGCAAAATAATGGTTGTATTTTATTTATTCCGACGCTGAAGCACTTCGTCGATCAGTCCGTAGGACTTTGCTTCGGCGGAACTCATCCAGTAGTCGCGGTCGGAGTCTTTTTCGATCTTCGCCACTTTCTGCCCGGAGTGCAGGGCGAGTATTTCGTAAAGCTCCTTGCGCGTTTTAAGTATCTCGCGCGCCGTGATCTCGATATCGGAGGCCTGTCCCTGCGCGCCGCCGAGAGGTTGGTGTATCATGATCCGGGAGTGCGGGAGCGCCGAGCGCTTGCCCTTTTCGCCGGCGGTCAGCAGTATGGCGCCCATGCTCGCGGCGAGGCCTGTGCATATGGTGGCGACTTCGGGGGCGACCAACTGCATGGTGTCGTAGATGCCAAGCCCGGCCGAAACCGAACCGCCCGGCGAATTGATGTATATCTGGATGTCCTTGTCGGCGTCGGCCTGTTCGAGGAAAAGCAACTGCGCCTGGATGATGTTGGCGACGTCGTCGTAGATGGGCGCGCCGAGGAAGATGATGCGGTCCATCATCAGGCGAGAGAATACATCCATCACGGCCATGTTCATCTGGCGTTCCTCGATGATGGTGGGCGAAACGTAGCCCTCCGTCTGTGAGCGGAAGTCGTGGAGTTTAAGGCTGCTGATCCCGAGGTGCCCGGTGGCGTATTTTTCGAATTCAGTCTTTTTCATACTGTTTTTCTTGTTTTCGTGTGATATAAAAACAACAAAACCCGCAAGTTTATTGCCAAACGCACGGCAACTCACAAAGATAAACACATTTAATATAAAAAAGGGCACGGGACGGCAAAATCCGTCGGATTCCTAATAAAAACAAAGGATCGCCCAAACGAGCAATCCTTTGAAAACGGTGGACAAGTTGTATAAAAAGAGCGGATTTTAGGCGGACGAGAAGCAAGGAGCGGAGTGTACTATGCATACATGAGCATCCGAGAGACGAAGTCCAACGCCAAAGCCGCCTTTTTAGACAGCTTGTGCTATCTTCTGGAACTCTTCGACCGAAACGCTCTTTTCGGTAACCTTAACGAGCGGCTTCACGGCCCCGATCACTTTGTTTTCGCGAACGCGGTCAAAGATCCTCTGCGCCTCCTCCTTGTTCGAAAGGATGCTCCTGGCGTAGCCGGTCAGCGTGTCGTCGGGCACCTGGCTCATGCCGTACTGCGCGAACTGCATCTGCGCGATGCCTTTTGCCTCGGCGAGCATATCCTCCTGGGTAATATCTAGTTTAAGGGCGTCGGCATAGTGTTTCTGGATGAGGTTCCACGCCATCATGCGCACGAACGCCGGGAAATCCTTTTCGATCTCCTCCATCGAGAACTTGCCCTCGTTGACGGCATGCAGCCATTTTTTGAGGAACTCCTCGGGCAGCTGCAGCGCAGCCTTATCGAGCAGGTAGTTCTTCAGCTGGATCGAAAAGAGGTAGTCGCTCTCGCGGGCGAGGTCGGCTGCGGCCTGTGCGTCGATGAACGCGTCGAAACCTGCGCCATCGGTGACGCTTCCGTCGGGGAAAGCCACACGGAAGAACTCTTCGTCCATGGCGGGTTCGGCGAACTTGCGTATCTTGGTTATCGTGGCGGTGAATTCGGGATCGATCGCGTCGAGCTCTTCGGCCTTCACACCCAGCGTCGAGGCCAGCTGCGACGGATTCTTGTATATCTCCTTGACGTTGACGATCATCGAGTCGCCGACCTTCTTGCCCTTGAACTGCCTGCGTTCATCCTCGCTCATCGAAACGAGTCCGATATAGGCATCGTCGGCATGTATCTCGCCGTTGTCGAGCGAAACCTCCAGCGCTTCGTCGCTCGTAACCTTCTCGACATCTTCGAGGCGTCCGAAACGGCGCACGAAGTTCGCGCGGTAGCCCTCGCGCATATCCTTGGCGACCTTTATCCTGTAGTAGGGAACCTTATCGGAGTCGCCGAGCGCGATCTCGACTTTCGGGGCGACGCCTATCTCGAACACGAACTCATGCCCGGTGCCGTTGTCGAAGTCCATTTCGCCCTGTTCGTCGCTGGGCAGCACGTCGCCCATGAAATCGATCTTGTTCTCTTCCAGATAATTGAACGCCGCATCGCTGGCTTTGCGGTATGCCTGTTCGGCTATCGTCCCCTTGCGGTACATCTTGTTGATGATGCCCATGGGGACCATGCCGGGACGGAAACCCGGGATATTGGCCTTGCGGCGGTACTCGCGCAGGCTTTTGTCGACTTCGGGGGCGTAATCGGCCTCCGATACCAGAGCCCTCAGGACCATCGTTCCGCCCGGCCTCTCTTCGGTTGTAATGTTCATATGATCGTTGTTTAATTCTTGCAGGGAAAAAATAGGCGACAAAGGTATGTTTTTTTTATACAAATTCAAAAAACAGCACCGCCGCGCAACCGAAAATGCCGGTGCATATGCTTCAGGCGGGCAAAGTGGTCATTTCTCTGTTTTTTACCTGTTTTTATTCCATTTATTATCAATGTGTTATCAACCTTAAAACTACCGATCTCCAACAAATTTTCATATCCCAGCTAAATTTTGCACGCATTTTGTTTTTAGACTCATAGCGAAACGGGTAATCGCCGCAGTTTCGTGTGAACGCCGGCATTTTCGCCAATACTACACCCTTCGAAATTTTCGGATTTACCGAAAATCCTGAAACACGCATTGTTTCGGGGAGTGGAGGAAGCATGCCTTCGCGGAGGCTGCAAAACAAGGACAACGCATTTATATTTAACGACATAAAAAAATGAAGGCAATGGCAAACACTACAAAAGAAGGCAAGAAAAAGGTTTTCGTCAAAGGCTACACGACCAACACTGGGCGTGTCGTACCCGATCACGTGCGTTCGACCCCCTATGTGTCTGACGGCCCGAAAGGAACATTTATAGGGCGGCGCCTGACCAATCCAAAGAAACCGCTTTATTAGCGGCAGCCCTGAAGAGCGCAAAAACTCCGTAACCTGAAAGTTACGGAGTTTTTTAATCTCCCGGCCTTTATTCATTCTTTAAAACACCGGCTCCATTTTATTGACGCGGCTGCGCATGGCGGTATCGGCGTCGGCGAACTCGTTGTCGATGCGGTCCTGCTCCCTCAGGGCATGGAAGTGCACCTTGTTGACAAAAGCGCATGCGGCGGCGGGGGTAAGTATACCCGCGTCGACCTCGATCCGCGCGGCCGCTATGCCCTCTTTGAAACGCTCCGCGCGCGCGGATATATCGCCGCGGACCTTGGCGGCCACCGCCGACATCTCGCGCTGCAGCACGTCGGCGCTCTGCTGAGCCGCAGTAACCCGCTTGTCGACCCCGCGGTCGACGAAATAACGCTCCTTCATCTGTTCGATGCGGTCGTTCATCAGCTCCTTGTACTCGTCCTCGCGCGCCTTGAGTTCTTCTATCGTGTGTTTTGCCCGGCGCTCGACGGCGCTGACGCTCCGCCTGGCGCGGCGTTCCATCCTTTCGCGCACCGCTTCGGGCGCAACGGCCGGATCATCCATTTCCGCCGTTGAAATCATTTCTCTCTTTGCCATAGCCTTATCCCCTGCTTTCCATACTGTCCACATCCGGATTTATGAGGATCGTATCCTCCTCCACCTCTTCCAGCGTCGCAGGCTCATCTTTACCGGTGGCTTTGATGCGCCCGATACTGTCGGGCTTGACCTGCGTATCCACCTTGATGCTTCTGACGGTGTTGCTCTTTTTTGCATTCGTTTTTATCTGTCGCATATCATAACAAAATTCTGAACTCACGACAGGTGCAAAAGTTATGCCGTGGTGCAAGCGGTGCTGCCGGCAGTTTCGGGTCGCTCTTCGTCCTCGCGGATCAGGAAGCAGAGCCTACTTCGTTGGTTTGCTGTCCGTTCGGGTTCATAATTAAACGATTGTTTAAATTGGCATGCCGCGAGGTTAAACAACCGTTCGATATAAACAAATAATCCCGATTTTTAATTATTTTTGCTCCCCTCAACAACCGGAAAGAAAATGAACACGGGAGTGCAGGAAACAATCGCAGGACTTATCTCGACACAGAATAATATCCCCATCCGCGGCGTGCGCGGCGTTATTGCGCTGCTCGACGGCGGGGCGACCGTTCCGTTCATCAGCCGCTACCGCAAGGAGGCCACCGGCGGGCTCGACGAAGAGCAGGTCGGCACGATAAAACAGCAGTACGAACGGCTTGTCGAGCTTCTGAAACGCCGCGAAACCATCCTCGCGACAATCGAGGAGCAGGGAAAACTGACGGCGGAACTGCGCGAAAAGATAGAGTCGTGCTACGACCCGACGCTCTTAGAAGACATTTACCTTCCCTATAAACCCAAACGCCGCACCAAGGCCACCGTCGCGCGCGAACGCGGTCTGGAACCTCTGGCTGCGCTGCTGATGCGCCAGGACGGCGCCGACCCGGTGAAACTTGCCGCGCGTTTTGTGAAAGGGGAGGTCGAGGACGAGCATATGGCGCTTGCCGGGGCGTGCGATATCATCGCCGAATGGGTGAGCGAGGGCGAACGCAGCCGAAGCGCCATGCGCCGCCTTTTCGCACGCGAAGCCGTAATCTCGTCGAAGGTGGTGAAAGGGAAAGAAGCGGAGGGAGCGAAATTTTCGGACTATTTCGACAGCAGCGAGGTGTTGGCGCGCACACCCTCGCACCGGCTCATGGCGCAGCTGCGGGGCGAACGCGAGGAGATACTCCGCTTAGGCGTCGCTCCCGACGAGGACAAAGCCCTCGAACAATTGGACCGCATCTTCATCCGCGGGAATTCGCCCGCGGCGGAGTATATCGAGGATGCCGTAAAAGACGGTTACAAGCGCCTGCTGAAGCCCTCGATGGAGACCGAAACCCTCGGCGCGGCGCGCGAAAAGGCCGACGACGAGGCGATAAACGTCTTCGCGGCCAACCTGCGCCAGCTTCTGCTGGCCGCGCCGCTCGGACAGAAACGTACTCTCGCCATCGACCCCGGTTTCCGCAGCGGCTGCAAGGTGGTCTGCCTCGACGCACAGGGGACGCTGGTTCACAACGAGAACATATATCCCCATCCGCCCCAGAACGAAGCGTCCCGTGCGAGGGAACGCCTCTCGGCTATGGTCGCCAAATACGACATCGAGGCGATTGCCATAGGCGACGGGACGGCCGGACGAGAAACAGAAACGCTGGTGCGTTCGCTCGGGCTGCCCGACGAGGTGCAGGTCTTCATGGTGAGCGAGGACGGCGCGAGCGTCTATTCCGCCTCGCCCGTCGCGCGGCAGGAGTTTCCCGATTACGACGTTACGGTGCGCGGCGCGGTTTCCATAGGCCGCCGGCTTGTCGACCCGCTGGCCGAACTTGTGAAAATCGACCCGAAAGCTATCGGAGTCGGACAATACCAGCATGACGTCGACCAGGGCAAATTGAAAAAATCGCTCGACACGGTGGTCGAAAGCTGCGTCAACCGCGTGGGCGTCAATGTAAACACCGCCTCGCATCAGCTGCTGTCGTATGTTTCGGGGCTGGGCGAGTCGCTGGCCAGGAACATTGTCGAGTACCGCACGGCGAACGGTCCCTTCTCCTCGCGGTCGCAGATAAACAAGGTGCCGCGCCTGGGACCGAAGGCTTTCGAACAGTGCGCCGGATTCCTGCGCATTCCCGACGCCAAAAATCCGCTCGACAACAGCGCGGTCCATCCCGAATCCTACGCGGTGGTCGAGGCGATGGCGCGCGAGGCGGGGATCACGGTGGCCGAACTGCTCAAAAACAAAGAAATCCGCGGCGGCATCGACGTCAAAAAATATGTCACGGAAAATACGGGGCTCCCCACCCTCACCGACATAATGCAGGAACTCGACAAGCCGGGGCGCGATCCGCGCGGACAGATCGAGGCCTTTTCTTTCGCCGAAGGGGTACACTCCGTCGACGACCTGCGCGTGGGAATGGTCCTGCCGGGGATCGTGACGAACATCACCAATTTCGGTGCTTTCGTAGACGTGGGCGTGAAGCAGGACGGACTGGTGCACATTTCGCAACTGGCCGACAAATATGTTTCGAACCCGGGCGACGTGGTCAAACTGCATCAGAAGGTGCAGGTAAAGGTTATGGAGATCGACCGCGTCCGTTCGCGCATAGGCCTCTCGATCAAAGAGGCGCGGGAAAATTAGTTCTCCCGCGCCATATTTAACCTGAGTTCGGGATAAGAAAAACACCTTATCTTGTTGTTTTTTGTGTTTGTTATCTTTGTTCTTCTTATCCCGAACTCACGTTAGCGGCATTGTCATGCCGCCATCTTGTGTCGATCACCCCTCCCAACCCTCCCCTGAG
>JAVBVG010000080.1:0-8046 GCA_031554415.1 Rikenellaceae bacterium
ATAACGTGAGCTCGGGATAAGAAAAACACCTTATCTTGTTGTTTTTTGTGTTTGTTATCTTTGTTCTTCTTATCCCGAACTCACGTTAGCGGCATTGTCATGCCGCCATCTTGTGTCGATCACCCCTCCCTCCCCTCCCCTTAGCGTAGGGGAGGGCTTATGTCGCGGCCACAGCCGCTCCTCTGAGGTTGTGAGTCCGGTATTGCGCTGCGCTTATCCCGAACTCACGTTAAATAATAAATGGGAGTTCCGGACTGGAACTCCCAGTTCTTATTTAAGGCGTTGTCTTAGCAAAGGCCGAAAAGCGTAAAGAGCCAGTAAATCCCGGCGGCAAGCAGACCGCTGATCGGGATGGTGATTATCCAGGCCCAAAGCAGGTTCACCGTCACGCCCCAGCGCACGGCCGACATCCTCTTGACCGCCCCCACCCCGATGATCGCGCCGGTGATGGTGTGCGTAGTGCTGACAGGTATCTTGAGCCATTCTGTAATGAACAGCGTCAGCGCGCCGGCTGTTTCGGCGGCAACCCCTTCGAGCGGGGTCACTTTGGTTATCTTGGTGCCCATTGTCTTGACTATGCGCCATCCGCCCGACATGGTTCCCATCGCGATCATCGAGAAACAGGCCAGCGGAACCCAGGTCGGAATGGCCGTTATGTCGCCTATGTTCCCCGAAACGAAGAGTGCGGCGGCGATTATCCCCATCACTTTCTGCGAGTCATTGAGCCCGTGCCCCAGGCTGAACAGCCCCGAAGACACCAACTGGAGCCGTTTGAACCACTGTTCGGCCCGGTGGGGATTGGCACGGCGGCAGATGTTCATGATGATGATGGTGATGACGATGGCCATCACCATACCGATAAGCGGCGCGAGCAGGATGAACGCGGCTATCTTGAGCACCACAGCGGCGTGTATCGCGTTGAATCCGCCGTAGGCTATCGCGGCGCCGGCGAAACCGCCGATCAGCGTGTGCGACGACGACGAAGGAATGCCCTTCCACCACGTGATAAGATTCCAAATAATGGCGGCAATTATGCCGGCCAGGATCACCGGAAGAGTGATGAAATCCTCGTTGACGGTCTTGGCCACGGTGTTGGCGATCCCGAACTCCCCGATGACGTATTTGGCCACAAAAAAGGCCACGAAGTTGAACATCGCAGCCCACAGAACGGCAAGGAAAGGGGACAGGACTTTGGTCGACACGATGGTCGCTATCGAGTTTGCGGCGTCGTGGAAACCGTTGATGAAGTCGAATACCAACGCCAACACGACTATTACTATCAGCAGCGTCATCAGGCGTATTTTACGATGATGGTTTTCAGTACGTCGGCCACCCGGTAGGCTTTGTCGGTGGCGTTTTCGAGCATCTGCATTATCTCGACCTGCTTCAAAAGCTCGATCGCGTTCTTCTCGTTGCTGAACACGTCGATGATGAAATTTTCGTAGACGTCGTCGGCGCTGTTCTCTATTTCGTGCAGGCGGCGGCAGCATGCCCTCACCACTTTGGGATCGCGCTTGACCTTTTCCAGCTCGTCGACAGCCTCGCCGATGGTTTCGGCGGCCAGCTTGATGTGGTCGGCCAATCCGACCATCGCTTCAGGCATCTTTTCGGGACGGTAGAGCACGGTCCTTTTGGCCGAGCCGTTTATCAGGTCGAGCACGTCGTCCAGATGCGAGGCCAACGCGTGTATGTCCTCGCGGTCGAAAGGCGTGATGAACGATTTGTTCAATTCGTCGAGTATCTCGTCGGTGATGCGGTCGCAGTGGCTCTCGACCCTTTTGATCTCGGTGTAGATCTTTTTCCTGGCCTCATGCTCGGGGGTTTTGGTAAACTCGATCAGCAGGTCTGATGCCTGGAGGATGTCGTCGACCTGCCCGCGCAGAAGCGGAAGGAATTTACTCTCTTTGGGAAGGAAAAACTGGAAAATACGGCTGATATTAAAACTCATTGTCGCAATATTGTATATTTTAACGGCACGAAGATAATACAATTTCTTTTTTATTAAAAAGCCTGCCCCGTGCTGTTATTGTGTAACAGTCGAAGGCAGGCCTGTGGTGCGATTGGCGCTTTCCTTATTTATACCCGCGGCAGCGCGGAACGGTGCGTAATTATACGAGTTTCTCGGTTATGGCGAGACGCACCATCGCGGCGGTGTTCTTCACGCCGAGCTTCAGCAGGAGGTTCTTGCGGTAGCTGTTGATCGTTTCCACCCCCAGGAAGAGCTTGTCGGCGATCTCGCGGTTGGTGTACCCCTCGACGATCAGGCTCAGCAGCTCGGTTTCGCGCATGGTGAGGAAGATGCCCCCTTTCTCGCGGTGCATCCTGATGACGTTGCCCGCCTCGTCGCTGAAATATTCTCCGCCGCCGTACACCGTGCGTATTCCCTCGGTGATCTCCTCGGGCATGGCGTTCTTCAGAAGATAGCCGCTGGCGCCGTTGTGGATCATCTTCTGCATATAGAAATACTCCTTGAAACCGGTCAGGGCGATGATCCTGAGTGCCGGATAGTGGCGGTGGATGTACTCGCAGAGCTCCATGCCGTTGATGTCCGGCAGATTTATATCCAAAAGGACAATGTCCGCAGGAGTGCTTTTAAGAAGTTCCTTGCCGTCGGCGCCGTTCATGGCGGCCCCCACGACCCTCATGCCGGGTTCGGCGTCGATCAGTTGCCGCATGCCGTCGACAACTATCGGGTGGTCGTCTATAATTATCACGTTTATCATGGGCGCAGCGGTGTTAATATTCGAGCTCTACGGTTATTTCGGTACCGGTCCCGGGCTGGGAATATATGTTCATCACGGCCCTCAGCAGTTCCACGCGGGAACGCACCGTAGCCAGCCCCTCCTTGGCTTCGGAATCCCCCAGCCCCTTCCCGTTGTCGGAAACGGTCAGCGAAAGCTTGTCGGCCGACTGGATCAGCTGCACGTTGATCTCCGCGGCGTCAGAGTGTTTCAGGGCGTTGTTTATCAGTTCGCAGGCGATGCGGTAGACGTTGACCTCGGTCTTTTCGTCGAGCCGCCTCTCCTCGCCGAAGAAGTGGAAGCCCACACTTTCGGAACCGGAGCAGAAATCCTCGAGCACGGGCTTCAGCCCGAAACGGGCGAGCGACTCGGGCATGAGGTTGTGCGCCAGCCTGCGCATCTCGGTAATGGACTTGTCCATCAGGCCGATGGTGTCGTCCAGCCTTTTTGACTCTGCCGAGATGGTGTTCCTGATCTGGGCCAGGTCGAGGCGGATCATGGTCAGCAGTCCGCCCAGCCCGTCGTGCAGCTCCCGCGAGAGGCGTTCGCGTTCGTGGTTCTCGCCGTCGAGCAGCGATTCGGCCGCCACGAGCTGTTTTTCCTGTTCGAGTTTCTCGACCTGCTCCTGCACCCGTATGCGTTTCAGATGCTGGTAGCGGTGGAAAAGCAGAAGTATCACGATGAGCAGAACGACGCCCGCAGCCCCCACTATCATCAGCGTGAAATAGAGCCGGCGCTCCTGCGACAACCGGGCGATATGCGCCTCTTTCTTCTCGGTTTCGTATTTCACCTCCATCTCGGTGAGCGTGCGCTGCATCTCCTGGTCGTTATAGCGCGCCGTCAGGTTTTTGTAGTCGCTGAAGTATCCCTTTGCGGCCGGGATCTCGCGCAGGTCCATATGTATCTCCACCAGGCGCTCCAGCAGTTCGATGTTGTGGTAATCCACCGAATCGGCCAAAGCGTAGGCTTTCAGGCCGTGTTCGCGTGCTGTCCGCGGCTCTCCCATGTCGTAATATATAAAGGAGAACATACGGTGGCAGAGGGCGATCTGCTGGGGATAGCCGATCTCTTCGGCCTGCCGCAGCGCGCGAGCCGCATAGTCCAGGGCGGCGGGGTAATCCCGCGCGTGGAGGCAGCTTTGCGCCACACCCAGCAGAGCCTGTATCTCTTCGGGATAGAAGCCGATCTCGTGGTAGAGGTCGGCCGCCTGTTTCGAGTAATCCAGCCCCTGCTCCGGATATCCCTGCTCTATGTATATCTCGTCGAGGTTGACGAGGATAGTGGCCAGGGCATTCTTATAGTCGATCCGCTCGGCCAGCGCCTTGGCCTCCAGCAGATACTCCTCGGCCTTGCCGTAATTGCGCATCAGCTGGTAGATATTCCCGATGTTCGCCAGCGAATAGCATTCGGTGTTCTCCTCGCCCGTAAGGCGCGCCAGGCGCAGGTTGGTGAGGTAGTATTCCAGCGCGCTGTCGAACTGCGCAAGGTCGCTGTAATAATTCCCGTAGGCGTTGTTCACCATGAACATCAGGTCTGTGTCGTCGAGTTTTACGGCCAGCGCCTCGGCTTTATCGTAGAACAACATGGCGGAGCCCATATCCTTATTCAAGTGGTGCGCCGTTCCCAGGCCCAGATAGATGTAGCCTTCAGTCGTTTCATCACCCAGCTTTTTGGCGAGAGCGAGACCCTCGAGGGCGTAGTCGACGGACTTCCGGAAATCGGAATTCTGGTAGGCCCAGCTCAATTCGTCGAGAAGGAACAGGCGGTCCTCCTGCGTGGTGGAGGAGTCCCTCAGCTGCGCCTCCATGCCGTCTATATCCGCACTCTCCTGCGAATGCAGATCGAGGGGACAGGCGAGCAAAAGGCAGAGAAGGATGTAAGCTAAGCCGGGTTTCATCGCAGGTTGATTTTTCGTACACAAAATAAGGATCTTTTACTGAATTTCCAACACCCCCTTTAGGGGGGTTATTCTTTTCAATCAGGCAATTACCCCCAAAAAGGGGTGAAAAAAGAAAAAATGATACGGTAATTTTGACTACAGATTAAGAGACGTGGACGCCGGAAATTGTGCAAAAAACTACACCGGGCCGTTTAATCCCGCTTTCGGGAAGACGACGATCAATAACTTAGGACCTAACCTAATCGATGAGAGTTATGAAAAATATCTGCACCATCGCAATCATTTTGCTGGCCGCGATCGAGATGATCGCCGGAGCCGGGTTCTGACGCGCCGGCAAGACACTAATGACACCCAGCCAATAGCGGCGGCGGATCAATAATCCGGGAAACGACCTCCGCCGCCGGGTTGGGCAATAAACTGCAAATAGTTATGAAAAGGAGGTTTGAAAATGTCAATCGTCAAGAAAGACGAAGCAAACGAATGAAAGCGCACTTTTGCCAAATCGTTACCTGCAAAATTTCAGTTACCGCTCCGGCCTCCGTGAGTCACTAACAGACAAAAGAAAAGAGGCCTAATTTCTTAGACCTCTTGTTTCTGAGCGGAAAACGAGACTCGAACTCGCGACCCCGACCTTGGCAAGGTCGTGCTCTACCAACTGAGCTATTTCCGCAATTATGTATTTTGAACCTTTGCGCAAAAGCAGCGTCATACCCGTTTTGCGATTGCAAAGATAAGCGTAAAAAATAAATCTCCAAAAAAAATCGCTACTTTAACGCGAAATTTTACGCCTGTGAAATCACGCGAAACAAACCATACCGCCGCCGAAACACATCCGCTCAGGCCGTTACTGCCGCCTAACGCGAAAATCCTTATGCTCGGAAGTTTTCCTCCGCCGCCCGCGCGATGGGCGATGGATTTCTACTATCCCAACTTCCAAAACGATATGTGGCGCATATTCGGCCTCGTGTTCTTCGGCGACAAAGACCACTTCCTTGCCGATCCCAAACACTTCGACAAAACCCGCCTCGAGGCGTTCCTGCGCGAAGAAGGGATCGCCGTCGCCGATACCGGACAAAAGATACGCCGGCTCAGGGAGAACGCCTCGGACCAGTTCCTGGAGATCGTCGAGAAGATCGACCTTCAGGCGGTCCTGCACCAAATCCCCGATTGCCGCGCTGTATTCACCGCCGGCGAAAAGGCGACCTCCACACTGCTCTCAATGACATGTTCGGCGCTGCCTCCCGTGGGCGATCACACCGATTTCGAATATGCGGGCCGCCCTATGCGGCACTGGCGCATGCCGTCGTCGTCGCGAGCCTATCCCAAACCCCTGGCCGAAAAAGCGGAGGCTTACCGCCGGATATTCGCCGATCTGGGGATGCTCTGACCGCCCTACTCCTCTTTGTAGTGGTAGCTGATCACCTGCTTGATGTCGGCGTGCAGCGACTTCGCAACGGGGCAGGTGTCGGCCGCGCGTTCGAGTATCTTCTTCGACTTCGCGTCGCAGTCGAACGGGAAATAAAATTCGATATGAATCTCGCCTATGCGGCGCGGATCGGAGGCCATGACCTTGGTGATATCGAGCTCGGTACCTTTCAGTTCGATCCCCATGCGGGAGGCGGCCATGTCCATCAGCGTCAACATGCAGCTTCCGAGTGCCCCCGCTACCATGTCCGTCGGGGAGATGAATTCGCCCTTGCCGTTATTGTCGAGCGGGGCGTCGGTGATGACCTTGCCGCCAGACTGCAGGTGGGTTATCTCGGTGCGCAGATCGCCCTTGTGTTCTGTTTTCAGAGTTGCCATATAACGTAAGTTTTTGATAAAATTTATGTTATCTAATTGCCTTTCATATTGTTATTTAAAAATTTCATCCAAAACCCGCGTTATCGGCTTTTTCAAAGCCGCACATTTACGACTATCCCTCCCAAGCCCTCCCCTCGAGGAGAGGGCTTTGTCGCGGCCTTCTAAGGCCGCTCCCCATCTATAGTTTTGGAATAATTGCGAAATTAATCAAAATTCTCACAATCACGGTTTGAAATTAATTCCGAGTTTCGCGGCGACGTTCACGAGCATATCGCGCGTCATGGTTTCGATGTCCCAGCCCGGTTTCCAACCCCACTGCGCGCGGGCGGCCGAGTCGTCGACCGAAGCGGGCCAGTATTTGGCGATCTCACGGCGGTAGTCGGGTCTGTAGTCGATCGTGAAGCCGGGAATGTATTTGCGGATCTCGGCGGCGAGCTCCTCGGGGGTGAAGCTCATCGCGCCGACGTTGTAGCCGCCGTGGAATTTCAGCGCGCCCGGGTCGGCCTCGAGGAGTTCGACCGTCGAGCGGATGCAGTCGGGCATGTACATCATCGGCAGGCACGATTCAGGGCTCAGGAAACAGGTGTAATGGCCGCTTTTGAGCGCTTCGTAGAAAATTTCGATGGCGTAGTCGGTGGTTCCGCCGCCCGGCATGGTCTTGTAGCTGATAATGCCCGGATAACGTATCCCGCGCATGTCGAGCCCCGATTTCTTATAATAATAGTCGGCCAGCATCTCGCCGATGACCTTCGTGACGCCGTACATGGTGTTGGGCTTGAGGATGGTCTCCTGCGGGGCGTTGTAGAGCACCGAGGTGGGGCCGAAGACCGCGATCGAGCTGGGGACCATCAGACGGTCGAGTTTCTGCGCCATCGCCACGCGGATGACGTTCAGCAGACCGTCGATGTTGATCTTCCACGCCAGGTCTGGATTCTGCTCTCCGCGCGCCGAGAGAATGGCCGCCAGATGCACTACGGTGTCGACATTGTGGCGTTTGACCACCCTTTCGAGGGCATGGGCGTCGGTAACGTCGAGTTTCTCGAAAACATTTTCGGGCAGCGCGCCGTGGACGTCGTTGTTGACGTCGGACACCACCACGTTCCCGCTTCCGTAGCGTCGGTTGAATTCGACTGAAAGTTCCGATCCTATCTGTCCCAGGGCGCCAGTGACGAGTATTTTTTTCATGGATATTAAGGTTTAGGCCCGAAATATACTAAATAAAAACGAATCCGTCGGCGGAACGCGCGGATTTGCCAACCATTTTGAACGTTATCGTCGAAAACGCTTTCGATCCGCCACATGATCCGGCAGTAAAAAAATCCCCTCTTTCGGGCGGCTGTTTCCGGGAGTTTCCTCACGTTCATTAGGGGAGTCCCTGCCGCTCCCGCGAGGCGTTGTCAAAGGAACAAATGGAATAACATTGCTTCGCAACAACCCGGAAACCAAAGAGAGGACACCTTCAAATAAATTTGAGTGTCCTCTCTTCAATTTCCAGCTGCCATGGGCAGCGTTATTCCATTTGCTCCTTCGAGCTGTTTCCGGGACTTGAACCCGGGACCTCTTCCTTACCAAGGAAGTGCTCTACCACTGAGCTAAAACAGC
>JAVBVG010000033.1:0-18611 GCA_031554415.1 Rikenellaceae bacterium
GACTGAACGGGCCTTGTCTGTCGTTGATTTCTTTGTTCCCATAACGTGTAATCAGGTCTTAAAATTAAACATTTTTTAAGCCCAAGAACACTAAACCTGTTTTATGCGATTTTTGTGCACTTTTTGCTGACGACTTACAATCTGAAACAGGCTGAAATACTCCGCATGCGCTTCATAATCATGAGGTCCGGGGTTCAAGTCCCCGACCCGCTACTTTAAGAATGAGACAGTTACGGATTACGTCGTAGCTGTTTTTCTTTTTTGCCCGTCTTGGTTTACACGTTGGTTTACACAACTGTCCTATTTCAGCATCCCGACATTGTGGTTAATATTAAGTTATCAATCTGTAAATCATCTATACTGTAAAGTGATATATAGTTACCTGAAATTTATCCCTTCTTCATCTCCCGGTAGCGGGACGGGGAGTGGCCTATCGATTTCGTGAAAAGTTTTGTGAAATAGTACGGATCCGTGATACCGACTTTATGACATATCTGGTTGATCTGCATATCTGAAAAGTCAAGCAGATTACACGCCGACTGAACTTTCAACTGTATGAAGTAACTTATAGGGGAGTAACCGGTGTGCTTTTTGAATATGCCGGAAAAATAGGAATCCGAATACCCGAGATACGCGCACAGCTCGCTCAGCGAAAGTTTTTTTTCGATATTCTCCCTCATATACAGCACCGCCCGCTCCACCGCATCCTTGCTGTGCTCGTGCCGCCCCGAAGACTCCCTGTACTTCCCGATGTATTTTATCGAGCCCAGGAAGTAGTACAGGCTCGATACGGCGTAGTTCAGGTTCTCCTTGGCATAGCCGTTCTCGAGGACTTTGAACATCTCTTCGAATATTGCCAGCCGCTCGGATATCCGTGATTCGTCGGAAGGCATTATCGTGGTGGGCACGTCGTATCCGTCGGCATAGAAGCCCGCCATCTCGCCTTTGAAATGGAGCCAGTAGATGGTCCATGGATTTTTGCCGTCCGAACCGTATGAATGCGGCCTGCCCGCCGGGAGTATGAAGAACTGGTTTTGACCGATCTCGTATTTCCGCCCCACGCTTTCCACCCATCCTTTCCCGTCGACGCAGTAGATCAGGATGAACTGGTCGATCCCTTTCTCCCTCTTTCTGAAATGGTGGTGCGCCTTGGGGTAATAGCCGATGTCGGTTATGTGCAGTTTCGACTCGAAAGGGTCCTGCTCCATCTCCCGGACTATCGATTCCGGAAGCACTATGGCCCGGCTGCCCCGGAACCCGTCTTTCAGTTTCAACATGGCGTCAGTGCTTTTTCGCGAAGATAGTTATTTTGAGGACAAATAAGCAATAAAATACATTAAATAATTTTATATTGTTGATTTACAGAAGATTTATTCTAATTAAATAATTTTAATAGGAGTAATATTTTACATTGTAAAAGTGATATTATCTATTTCACGCCTTGATTAATCTCCATAATTTTGCAATGTACAATAGTATGTCTGAAACGCTGCCTGACCGATGAAAAATATCAACCACTCTTACCTCTTATTAATATCCCTCGTTTCGGCCATGGGCGGCCTGCTGTTCGGTTACGACTGGGTCGTGATAGGCGGAGCCAAACCTTTCTACGAACCGTTCTTCGGCATCACGGATTCACCCGGACGGCAGGGTTGGGCGATGAGCAGCGCGCTTATCGGATGCCTCGCCGGGGCGCTGCTGGCAGGGATGTTCAGCGACCGCTACGGGCGCAAGAAGATGCTCATTGCGGCGGCTTTCCTGTTCATAGTGTCTGCCGTCGGAACCGGGGCCACGAGCAATTTCTCCATGTTCATCGCATACCGCATTCTGGGCGGTTTCGCGATAGGCATCGCGTCGAACCTTTCACCAATGTATATAGCCGAGATATCCCCGTCGAACCTTCGCGGGCGATTCGTTTCGATAAACCAACTCACCATAGTGATCGGTATCCTGGCGGCGCAGGTCTGCAACTGGCTGCTGGCCGAACCGGTAGCCGCCGGAGCTTCGGTAGAGGCGATCCGCGAGTCGTGGAACGGGCAGATGGGGTGGCGGTGGATGTTCTGGGCCGAGAACGTTCCGGCCGGCCTCTTTTTCATTTTCGCCTTCCTGATCCCCGAAAGTCCCCGCTGGCTTGCCGTGAAGGGGCGCCGGGATTCGGCGGTCAGGGTCCTTGCAAAGATCGGCGGGAAAGAGTATGCCGAAAAGGAGTACGCCCAGATACATGCAATGATCGAGGAGGATAAAAAACCGGCTCGCGGCGGCAAATCCTACAAGATGCTTCTGCAGCCTTCGATGCGCAAGGTGCTTATAATAGGTGTCGTTCTGGCCGTGTTGCAGCAGTGGAGCGGCACCAACGTGATATTCAACTACGCCCAGGAGATATTCGCGGCGGCGGGCTACGGGATAAGCGACATCATGATGAACATAGTCGTTACGGGCGTCACCAATCTGGTGTTCACGTTCGTTGCGATATTCACGGTCGACAGGATCGGACGCCGTCCGCTGCTTATGATCGGCGCGGGGGGATTGTGCCTGATCTACATACTTATGGGCGCTGCCTATTTCTTCAACATCGCGGGCGTTGCGCTCCTGGTGATAGTGGTGCTGGCGATAGCCTGCTACGCTATGTCGCTGGGGCCGGTCATGTGGGTGGTGGTGTCGGAGATATTCCCCAACGCGGTGCGCGGTGCGGCGATGGCGATAGCGACCTTCTTCCTTTGGACGGCCTGTTTCATCCTCACCTACACATTCCCGCTGCTGAACAGGGCTTTGGGGGCGGCCGGCACATTCTGGATCTACGCCGGCATCTGCCTGCTGGGCTTCCTGTTCATCTGGAGGCGCGTGCCCGAAACCAAAAATAAAAGTCTGGAAGAGATCGAAAAAGAACTTGTGAAATGAAAAAAGTCAAAGTCTGGAGAGAGGATACCGTAATACCCACATACGAGGTCGGCAGGCCCGAAAAGAACCCCATGTTCCTCGAAAAGAGGGTTTACCAGGGGAGCAGCGGGGTGGTGTATCCCTATCCGGTGATAGAGAAGATTTGCGACGAAGCGGTCGATAAAACATACGAGGCGCTCTATCTTGAGAACGAATATCTGAAAATAATGATCCTTCCCGAACTGGGAGGGCGCGTGCAGATGGCCTACGACAAAGTGAAGCAAAGGCACTTCGTCTACTACAATCACGTGATAAAACCCGCGCTGGTGGGGCTGGCGGGCCCGTGGATCTCGGGGGGCATCGAGTTCAACTGGCCCCAGCACCACCGGCCCAGCACCTACACCCCGGTCGACTGGAGCGTCGAGGAACTGGCGGACGGCGGGGCGACGGTGTGGGTGAACGAACGCGAGCGCATGTTCCACCAGATAGGGGCGGCCGGATTCACTCTGCGTCCGGGCAGGGCTTACCTCGAAATCCGGGGGAGGGTGTACAATCCCACCCCGCTGCCGCAGACTTTCCTGTGGTGGGCCAATCCGGCGGTGGCCGTCAACGACGACTACCGGAGCGTTTTCCCGTCCGACGTGAACGCCGTATTCGACCACGGCAAGCGCGACGTTTCGTCGTTCCCCATAGCCACGGGGGTATATTACAAGATTGATTACTCCCCCGGCACCGACATTTCGCGCTACAGGAACATCCCGGTGCCGACGTCGTACATGGCGATACGCTCGGATTACGATTTTGTGGGCGGCTACGAGAACGACACCCGAGCCGGGCTGCTTCATGTGGCCAACCATAACATCTCGCCCGGCAAGAAGCAGTGGACCTGGGGCAACGGCGATTTCGGCGTGGCGTGGGACCGCAACCTGACCGACGCCGACGGCCCCTACATCGAGCTGATGACGGGCGTGTTCACCGACAACCAGCCCGACTTCACCTGGCTGCAGCCCTACGAGGAGAAGACCTTCGTGCAGTATTTCATGCCTTACCGCGAGCTGGGCGTGGTGAAGAACGCTTCGAAAGACCTGATGCTGAATGTCGAAAACGGCGGAGAGGGGTTCTCGGTGAAGGTTTTCGCCACTTCGGTGCAGAAAGTCAATGTGAAGCTGACCGCGGACGGAAAAGAACTCCTGTCGGAAACCGTCGGAGTTTCGCCTGAGAAAGTCTATGAGAAAAGCGTCGCTCGGAGCGTTGCCGATATGTCGGGCGTATCGCTCGTATTGTCCGATCCGGCAACCGGAAAAACGCTGCTCGAATGGAGCGGCAAACCCGCGGAAAATAAAGAGATCCCCGAACCGGCCAAAGCCGCAAAAGACCCGCAGGATATCGCCACCAACGAGGAGCTGTTCCTGACAGGCCAGCACATCGAGCAGTACCGCCACGCCACATACGATCCGACGGATTATTACCGCGAGGCGCTGAGGCGCGACCCGTCGGACATACGCGGCAACAACGCGCTGGGCCTGTGGCTGCTGCGCCGCGGTAAGTTCGCCGAAAGCGAAGGGTATTTCCGTGCGGCGATAAAGCGCCAGACCGAACGCAATCCGAACCCGTATGACGGCGAGCCGCTCTATAACCTGGGGCTGTCGCTCAAATTCCAGGGACGGACGGACGAGGCCTACGAGTCGTTCTACAAAGCGACCTGGAACAGCGCATGGCAGGACGGCGGGTTCTTCTCGCTGGCGCAGATATCGGCGGCGCGCGGCAATTTCGAAGATGCCCTCGGCGAAATCGAAAAATCGCTGCACCGAAACTGGACCAATCTGCTGGGCCGCCACCTGAAAACAGCCGTACTGAGGAAACTCGGGCGGAAAGAGGAGGCGCTGGCATTTGCGGAGGAGTCCATCGGAATGGACCGTTTCAATTTCGGCTGCCTCTACGAGAAATATCTTCTGACAGGCAAAGAGGCGGAAATGAAAGCGTTCGCCTGGATAATGCGCGCCGACAGCCACAACTGGCAGGAGCTTGCGCTCGATTACCTCGACGCAGGACTGTATGACGAGGCCGTTTCGGTTCTCGACGCCGCCGAAAAATATTGCGGCTCACTCTCCCCGACGGTGTTCTATTATAAGGGATATGCCCTGCAGCTCGCCGGGAAAACCGCCGCGGCGCAAAAGGCTTTCGCCGAAGCCGCCGCTCATGACCATTCGTATTGTTTTCCAAACCGTCTTGAAGCCATACCCGCTTTGCAGGCGGCCATCGCGGCGAATCCCGGCGACGCAAAGGCGTGGTACTATCTGGGCAACCTGTGGTACGACAAGCGCCAGCACGCCGACGCCATCGACGCGTGGGAACGTTCGGTGGATATCGACGGCTCGTTCCCGACGGCCCTGCGCAACCTCGCCCTCGGCTATTTCAACAAACTCGGCAGGAAAGACCAGGCGGTCGCCCTGCTCGAAAGGGCCTTTGCCGCCGACACTTCCGACACGCGCGTGCTGATGGAGCTCGACCAGCTTTACAAGCGCATGAACCGCCCGCACCCGGAGCGTTTGGCTTTCCTCGACCGCCACCGTCCGCAGGTGGATGAACGCGACGACCTTTATCTCGAATATACAACCCTCCTCAACCAGCTCGGACGCTATGCGGAAGCGAAAGCGATGATCGGCGCGAGGAAATTCCATCCCTGGGAGGGCAGCGAGGGCAAGGTCCCGGCGCAGTACCAGACCGCCCGCGTGGAGCTCGCAAAGCAGGCTTTGAAAGAGCGCCGCTATGCCGAAGCCGCCGGATTGCTGGAGGAGTGTTTCGTCTATCCGCAAAATCTCGGCGAGGGCAAACTCCCCGGAGCGCAGGAGAACGACTTCAACTACTGGCTCGGGTGCGCATGGGAAGGTTTGGGCGACGCGGCCAAAGCCGCCGGATGCTTCGGGAAAGCCGCTGAAGGGCTCGCCGAACCCGCCGCCGCGATCTACTACAACGACCAGAACCCCGACAAGATATTTTACCAGGGACTGGCTTTGATGAAACTCGGCCGGGCGGAGGAAGCCCGCAGCCGTTTCGAAAAACTGATCTCACACGGCGAAAAACACCTTTCCGACAAGGTGAGGATCGACTACTTTGCCGTTTCGCTGCCCGACCTGCTGATCTGGGAGGACGATCTCGACCTCCGCAACAGGATACACTGCCTCTACCTCACGGGACTGGGGCGCCTCGGATCCGGCCGCTCCGCGGAAGCGGAGCGATGCCTCTCCGAAGCCGCGGCCCTCGACAACAACCACCAGGGTGTGCAGACGCACCTCGAACTGCTGAAAGATGAAAATATCTAAAAAAATCAATCTAAAACCACCTTTTTTATGAAATGGATCTCTGCATCACTGAGAGTGTTGGTCTGCCTGACGGCGGCAGCGCTCATCTCCTGTAAGGAGGACAGCAGTACGCCGCCGGGCATTTCCGTCGAGAGCGGCGACATATCGACCTTTCCCGGGGAAAACGTCGTTATAAAAGCGACTGTTTCCGACGAAGTCGGGCTCGAATCCATAACCCTGACCTGCGCGGCCCTCGACATCGTCAAGGTGTACGACCTGTCGGGACAGAAGCCCGTCGTGTTCAACGTTTCCTACCAGTTCTTCGTCCCTGCCAACACGGACACGAGCGTCACTGCCGAGGTCGTGATCGAAGCGCGCAGCACCTCCGACAAGAGGAGCGACAGGAGCATTCCGATCACCTACCTGACCGACACCACCGCACCTGTCATAACCACGCCGGGAAGTGAGATAGGCGTCGATTTCGACGAAACCACCGAAACCGGCGAAGCGGAGGCCGCGTTCTCGTTCACCGACGACCGCGGGCTGGCCTCAGCGCGATTGGAGATAGAGTCTATAGGTTTCGACGAGAGCGCCGCCCTCTCCGGACGGAGCGGCGAGGTCACGTTCTATCCGGTCTTTACGGCGACAGGCGATTTCGACGCGACGCTGACTGTAACCGACGCGGCGGGTAACAGTGCTAACAAGCCGCTGGTATTCCAGGTCGTCGGAGGAGAACCTTCCAATCCGATAGACGACTACGCATGCATGTGGATCGCCAATACCGTTGAAAACGCGGCCGATTACGTGCTCGGATATTACCAATACATGACCCGCACGGCTGCCTATACCTACACCGTGGAATACTACGCACCGGCAGGCGCCCAGGTTGTTTTCGTGCCGACGCAGACGCTCGACGGGCCCGATTATTACGGACGCAGTCCCCAGTCCGCCACCAAGATACTGAACAATAAGGATTACGTCATTCCCGTAACCATAACCGCCGAGGGCTACTACAACATCACGATCAACATCCAGGCCCAGACACTCACCCTGTATCCGCATATCCCGGCTTCGACCAATCCGTTCGCCGCCGATATCAAAGGCTATGTATGGACCGACGGCTATGACAATCAGACGACCCCTGCCGCAGCCGTGGCGGGCAATCCGATGAGGCTTACATGTCCTTTGGTCGTCTATGCCGTGGCGGATGCGTGGCCGGCACTTCAGTTTACCGATGCCGCCTGGGCGAACACATGGAAGCCGCTGTACGACTCCGCATGGGCTGTTATCGGCTGGGGGCACAACATAGACGGAAACGGTGCGAGTTTCGGCTCCATAGGGGCGGGAACCTACCCCACCGTGTTCGATATGGAAACAATGTGGGTAACCGTCAAAAAACCGTAAAAGGGCATGAAGAAGATACTCGCATTATTGATATCCGCCTCGGCGCTGGCTTCGGCCGGCGCCCAGACGGGAGCCTATACCCTGGACATCGACGTTCCGGACAAAGAGATAAAAACAGGGCACCTCAACCTCGGCGGGACGAATCCCGCCGGAGGGAGCATGTCGTTCAACAGCTTCTACATGGAACTCGACGGTCAGCCTTTCATCCCGATAATGGGCGAGATACATTTTTCGCGCGTTCCCAACCGGACATGGGAGGAGGAGATACTGAAAGTGAAGGCCGGAGGGGTCAATATCATCGCCACATATGTGTTCTGGAGCATGCACGAGGAGACCGAAGGCGTGTTCGACTGGAGCGGCGACAGGAACCTGCGCGGATTCCTCGACCTGTGCCGCAAGCACGATATGAAGACCATCGTCCGCATAGGCCCGTTCTGCCACGGCGAGATCCGCAACGGCGGCATCCCGGACTGGCTCTACGGCCGCCCGTTCCAGATCCGCACCAACGATCCCGAGTACCTGAAATATGTCGGCAGGCACTGGGACCAGATCGCCCGCCAGCTCGAAGGTGCCTACTACAAGGACGGCGGGATCGTGGTGGGTATCCAGCTCGAGAACGAGCTCCAGCACTCGGCGGCTCCGTGGGCTTTCAACTATCCGGGGCAGCCGAAGGAGTTCACCGTGGCCGATTACGACGTCGACAACACAAAGATCGGGGTTTCCGTCCAGGAAAACCGCATCTCGAGCGCCGACGCGGGCGAGCGCCATATGCGCACGCTCAAGGAGATGGCCGTCGCCAGAGGGATGGTAACGCCGCTTTACACGGCTACGGGATGGGGCAACGCGGCAATTCTTCCCAACGAGCTGATCCCCGTCACTTCGGCCTATCCCTATCCTTTCTGGTCGGAAACCGTCGAGGCTTCGCCGTTCTATCTTTTCAAGGACATCCACAAGAATCCGGATTACGCGCCCGTCAGGTACGTGCCGGAAGATTACCCTTCGTTCAACGCCGAGATGGGTGCGGGCATCCAGATGATCTATTCGCGCCGCCCGCGCGTTCCCGCAGATGCGGCCGAGGCGCTGATGCTCCGTTCGCTGGGCAGCGGCGCCAACGGCATCGGATACTACATGTACCACGGGGGTACCACGCCGCAGGGCCGGTTCGGATTCTTCAGCGACGAGCTTATGGGCGTACCAAAGATGTCGTACGATTTCCAGGCGCCTATCGGCGAGTTCGGCAAAACTCGCGATTCATACGGCGCGTTGAGGATCATCCACAACTTCACCACCGATTTCGGACATCTGCTCGCCCCGATGGGAGTCGTACTGCCCGAAGGCTATGACCGCATCCGTCCGGAGGACGACGCCACGCTCCGCTACGCGGTGCGCAAGAAAGATGGCGCCGGGTTCGTTTTCATAACCAATTTCCAGGACCACAGCCCGCGCCGCGACCTCGAAGGGGTCAGCATCTCGCTCTCGGCCAGGGACGAAACCCTGCGTTTCCCCAATGCGGGCACGATGACCGTTCCGAAGAACGTCAGCGCGATCATGCCCTTTAATCTCGATATGGACGGTATTCTGCTGAAAACCTCGACTGCGCAGCCTCTGGCCGTTATCAGAAACGGCGGGGTTCCGCACTACTTCTTCTTTGCACACTACGGCATGGCCGCGGAATACGTGTTCGACAAAAACACGCTGTCGGGCGGCAAGAACATCCTGAAACCGGCTCCCGGCCTCGGCAGCACCGTAAAACTCCGTTCGCGGGAGGGTAAAGAGATACTACTTACCACGCTCACGCGGCAGCAGGCCCTCGAAGCCTGCAAGGTGGTGACCGCGGCAGGCGAAAGGCTGCTTGTAACGGCGGCCGACGTGATGCAGTACGGCGACGGTATCCGCCTGCAGGACACCGCCGGAAAAACATCGCTTGAGGTATTCCCTGCCAAAACGGCGGTCAAAGGGGCGAACCTTGCGGTTAAGGAGTATAAATACTATTCGGACATCCTTATCTCCCATAACGCCGTGAAAATAGACCCGGTGGTTTACAAGGCGGGCGACAGGCGGTTCCAGGTGAACGTTCCCGAATCGGCTTTCGAAGGGGTGAGCGACCTGATACTCGAGATAGATTATACGGGGGATACCGCCGTCGCCTTTATCGACGGCAAAAGGGTGACCGACCACTTTTTCAGCGGAGCGCCCTGGCGGATAGGCCTTAAAAGGTTTGCCGGGCAGATGGAGGACAAAGGCATTTATTTCTACCTGAGGCCCATATACAAAGATGCGACCTATATGATCGACCTGCCGGAAGAGCTGAAGATCGATTTTTCGGACGGCGACGTGTGCCGCGTCGACGGAATACGGATAATCCCCGAATACCATGCGGAAATAGAACTCAAATAACCTGACAAATAATCCGAAATGAATACTTTTTTAAGACATAGAAATATAGCGGCCCGCCTCATGAGAAACGCGGCGGCTCTCGCTGTTGTGCTGTTGTTTGCGGGCGGCGAACTCTTCGCGCAGGCCGGCGCCACGGTGACCGGCACCGTTAAGGACGAGTGGGGCGCTCCCATTGCGGGCGCTCTGGTAATGCAGGCCGGAACGGGCAACGCCGTGGTCGTTACCGGCGACGGAACCTTCTCGATAAGGCTGGCGGCGGGTGAAAGCACGCTGGAATTTTCGAGCATCGGCTTCGAATCCCTCAAAGTGGAGGTTAACAACCGTTCCATGATCGACGCTGTGATGCAGTCCTCCACGCACGCCATCGACGACGTGGTGGTGATAGGCTACGGCAGCGTCCGCAGAAGCGACGTTACGGGTTCGGTGGCGTCGGTCAAGGCCGAAGACCTGATCGCCCCGTCGACCGCCAACGTCGGGAGCATGCTTCGCGGAAAGGCGGCAGGGCTCAACATAACCCAGAGCTCGGCAAAGCCGGGCAGCGAGCTCAACATCTCGATCCGCGGCCAGAAAGCACCGCTCATCGTTATCGACGGCATTCCCCAGACGACTTTCGCGCAGCTGGGGACGGGGTCGGTCTACAGCGGCGGCAACACCGATTCCCAGATGATGAGCGTCAACCCGGAAGACGTCGAGAGCATCGACATTCTTAAAGATGCGGCGTCGACGGCGATCTACGGAGCCGACGCTGCGGGCGGCGTGATCCTCATCACGACCAAAAAAGGCAAGGCCTCGCAGCAGGGCAGCGTCGAGGTGGCCTACACCGGGAGCGTCTCGGTGCAGTATCTCTCCGACTTCCCCGAGTTCCTCAACGGAAAGGATTTCATGATAGAGCAGAACAAGGTGTTCTATGAACTCGACAATTCCGTGGGCCCCTATTCGAGGCATTCGCAGGAGAAGATAGATAATTTCCGCGGCGACGGCACCGACTGGATCGACAAGGTTACCCGGACGGGTATCGTCAACGACCACAACCTTTCGGTGCGCTCGGGTACGGAAAAGACCCAGTACCTGGTCTCGTTCAGCTACTACGACAACAAGGGGGTTGCCAAAAACAACGGCATGAACCGCATAACGGGGCGCATAAATCTCGACCAGAAGTTCGCCAAATGGCTTACCGGCGGCGTGAACACCTCCTACGCCCGGATAAAGTACAACCAGGTGCCGCTGGGCGACCAGAGGCAGGAAAAATCGGCGCTGATCTACTCCGCGATGACGTTCAACCCGCTGGTCCCTGTTTACGACGAGAACGGCAACTACTCGGACAATCCCGACCGGAACATATACGCCAATCCGGTTTCGCTTCTCGAAATATCCGACGAGACCATCAACAACGACCTGAACGCCAACGCCTACCTCAACTTCACCATAGCGAAAGGGCTCTCGGTCAGGGCGACCGCCGGTATAGACTACAAGGACGCCAAAGCCAACCAGTATGTGCCCAAGACCACCAAGATCGGGGCGGAAAGGGGCGGCATAGCGTCGAAGAACAACGGCACGAGCCAGATGCTGCTCACCAACATAATCGCCAGCTACAACGCGACCTTCGGCGGGGCGCACACCCTCGACGTGATGGCCGGCTGGGAGTACCGCCGCAACGGCTGGGAGGGGACATACGTTTCGGCGTCGAACTTCCCGACCGATTATCCGCAGTGGAACAACCTGCAGGCCAACGAACAGGAAAAGCCGTCGGTTTCCTCCTACAAAGGCTCCAGCGAATACGTTTCGTTCATTTCGCGCGTAAACTATGCATACAGGGGACGCTACATACTGACCGCGAACGTGCGCGTGGACGGTTCGTCGAACTTCGGCAAGGAGCACCAGTACGGCGTCTTCCCCGGCGTTTCGGCCGCCTGGAGAATATCCGAAGAGAATTTCATAAAAGACAACGCCCTGTGGCTTAACGAACTGAAGCTGCGCGCGAGCTGGGGGCAGGTCGGCAACGCGGGTTCGCTGACGGGCATCAACAGCTACTACAAGATACGCCCGAACGACTACGCTTTCAACGGTTCGATGACCAACGGCGCGGCTCAGGCGCAGATCGGCAATCCCAACCTGAAGTGGCAGACCGCCACCGACATCAACCTCGGCCTCGATTTCGGCCTCTTCCGCAACCGCATTTCCGGGAGCGTGGAGTGGTTCCAGCGGCGCGAGAGGGATATAATCCTCCAGAAGAACCTGATGTCGTACCAGCAGATCAAGACGGTCGACTATAATTCGGGGGAGGTGTGGCGCACCAGGGGCGTGGACATCATGCTGAGCACGGTGAACGTGCGGACGAAGAATTTCTCGTGGTCGACCGACATAAACCTCAGCATCTACAACTCCTACACCACCGAACGCGACAAGGATTACAACTATCCCTACATCTATTCGGGAACGAAGGAGCGGTGGGGCAATATGTACCTGTATGAATCCGACGGCCTGCTCGGAGCCGGGGAAACGGTGCCTCAAATGCCGACGGCCGTCCAGGGCAACATAAATTTCCTCGATCGCAACGGCTACCTGACCGACGAGAACGGGACCAAACTGAGGGACGAGAACGGCCGATACGTATACAGCGGCGGCCCCGACGGAGTGCTCGACGAGGCCGACTACTACATCGCCGGCAACACCACCCCGATACCCTTCGGGTTCAACAACACGTTTACTCTCAAAAACTGGGACCTCAACATCTATCTCTACGGCTCACTGAGGGGCTATAAATACAACGACGTGCTGATGCAGTCGAGCTATGGCATCACCGACATGACCTACGGCCTGAACGCCGTCGCCGCCGTGAAAGAGCGCTGGTCTCCAGACAATCCCGGCGGAACCCTGCCTGCGGTCACGCAGGCCAACGCGGGAGTCGACATTTCCCACGGCGATTTCTACTACGGAAACGCCTGGTTCGCACGGCTCGACAACCTGTCGCTGGGCTACACCTTCCCGCGCAACTGGTTCAAGGGGTATGTCAGCAAGCTCAGGATATACGCGGCCGCCCGCAACCTGTGCGTGATAACCCCATACAAGGGAATGGACCCGGAAACCGGCAACGGGATAGGTGCCTACCCCAACCAGAGGACATTTGTTTTCGGCGTTAACCTCAACTTCTAAAATTTACGGAAATGAAAACGATCAAATACATATCGATACTTGTTTTCGCGGCGGTCATCGGGGTGTCGTGTACGCTCGAACGCGAGAATTACGACGAGATATACGTCGAGAACTTCTACAAGTCGGAGAACGACCTGAAACTCGCCACTACGGCTCTCTACCACCCGTTCAACACCAACTGGCTCTCCGACGACGAGGGGGTGTTCTGCAGCAACAACCAGGGTTACCAGATATTTACCGAGATGACCACCGACGCGCTGCGCTGCACCTGGGGCTGGGAATGGGATGAACTGTGGCTGCACAAATGGTACGCGGCCAAATCGGGCGGCGAGATGAATATTTTCTACAAGGCTTTCGCGCGCTACAATCTGATATCCTCGGCGCGCAACGTCACGCGCGACATCGAGAACAGCACTCTGGAAGAGAGCGTGAAAAGACCCTATATAGCCGAGGCGAAGGCGGTCAGGGCATGGATGGGGCTTTATCTCTACGATCTGTTCGGACCGGTTCCCGTCGCGCCCGACAGCGTGCTGGACGATCCCGAAACGATAGTCTACCTGCCGCGCCTGACCGAGGAGCAGTACACCGAGTTCATGGAGGGCGAACTGAAATACGCCATCGAGTTCCTGCCCGAATACGCCTCCGAGCGCGGACGCCTCACCAAAGGCGCGGCAAGGATGATGCTCCTGAAATTCTATATGATACGGCGCGATTTCGAAAAGGCGCTTCCCATAGCGCGCGACCTGTACAATATGGAGGCCCAGGGAATTTACACCATGCTCGATTATGAATACGTCTTCAGCAAAGACGGCGTCGGCAACAAGGAGATAATACTCCAGATACCGTGCAATGTCGACGATATGCCCAACTACTGGGTCGCCCACGCCGTACCGACCAATTACCCGTGGCCCGCACCCCAGGCGGCGAACTGGGGCGCATTCCGCATTCCGTGGGATTTTTACGACACTTTCGACCCTGCGGACAAGCGCCTGAAGGGCATTATTGCGGAATATACCGCTAAGGACGGAACTTCCGTAACGCGCGGCAACGGAGAACTCACCCTCGGGGCCATACCCGCAAAATACGGGGTGGATCCGGGACAGGTTGGCTCGGGAACGGCGATAGACGTTATAGTTTACCGCTTCTCGGATGCGCTGCTGTCGCTTGCCGAATGTATCAACGAGACCAACGGCAGCCCCACGCAGGAGGCTATAGACCTTGTGGACAGGGTCCGCGACAGGGCCGGTTTGGGAGGACTTTCCGCTGCCGAAACCGCCGGCAAGGACGCTTTCAACGAAGCGGTACTGAAAGAGCGCGGACACGAATTCTATGCCGAGGGACTTCGCCGCCAGGACCTTATCCGCCATGGGAAATACATCTCTTCCGCCCAGGAGCGCTCCGGCAACCAGACCGCGTCCTACAAAACGCGTTTCCCGATACCCGTGTGGTTCATCACCGAGTCCAACGAGGAGATCAAACAAAACACAGGCTATTAGAGCGATGCGCCGTTTCATAATCATATTTGCCATGCTCCTCGGCGTTCATTCGCTGAGCGCCGGGGAGCTGGTATGGCAGGACAAAAAAGGGATCATACGATGGAAGGCGGATAACTCCGAAGTCGCCCTGTTCGGGGCCAACTACTGCCTCCCCTCGGCTTGCGATTACCGTGCGGCCGGAATGGTCGGGGGCGACCGCAAGAAGATGATAGAGCAGGATATGGCCCATTTCACGCGCATGGGCTGGGACGGACTGCGGCTCTCGTTCTGGGGCGACTGGGAGAACTCCGACAAGCAGGGAAACCTGATCGGCAACGACCACCTCGACCTGCTGGACTACCTGATAAGCGCCGCTTCGGAACGCGGCATCATGATGCTGCTCAGCCCGATCGTCACCTACAATGCCAACTGGCCCGATAAAACGCAGGTGAAAGACATGCCCGGTTTCTCGGCGCATTTTCCCAAGGCCGACCTGATTACCGATCCCGCGCTGATCGAGGCGCAGAAAAACTACATCACGCAGCTGCTCAGCCACACCAATCCCTACACCGGCAGAAAGCTGAAAGACGAACCGAACATACTCTTCGTCGAGATAATAAACGAGCCCGCGCAGCATACCGATAAGATAAAGGAGTCGGCCGCCTACATGAACGCCATGTACGACGCGATCCGCAAGACGGGCTGCCGCAAGCCGGTTTTCTACAATATCAGCCAGGATTTCGGCATAGCCCCGGCGATAAGGGCCTCGAAAGTCGACGGAGCCACATACGCGTGGTACCCCACCCAGCTCAACAGCGGCTACTCGCTGCAGGGCAATTATCTTCCTTATGTCGGTTCTTATCCGCAGATCGCGGGGGTGGATATCGGAGCGCGCGCACGCCTCGTCTATGAGTTCGACGCCCCGGACGTTACGGGGGCTTACCTTTATCCCGCGATGGTTCGGGAGTACAGAAAAGGCGGAGTCCAGTTCGCGGCGCTCTTCTCCTACGACATGCTGGCGACGGCTCCGTACAATCTCGGCTGGCAGACCCATAATTTCAATATGGTCTGCACCCCGCAGAAATCCATAAGCGCGATAATCGCCGCCAGGGCGATGAAAGAGCTGCCTCGCGGCGGCGATTACGGAGAATATCCCGCCAACAGCCGCTTCGGCGGCTTTACGGTGGATCATACGCACAACCTGAGCCTGTTCAATGACGGCGAAAGCCTGATGTACACCGACAATATCCCTGACGGTACAGACGTTGATATAAGTAATATACGGAACGTTGTGGGTTACGGGTCTTCCCCGGCTGTGGAATACGACGGCATGGGGGTATACTTCCTGGACAGGATAAGGGACGGGCTGTGGAGGCTCGAACTTTATCCCGACGCGGTCGGGGTGAGCGATCCTTTCATGATGCCGAATCCGGACAAGATATGTTACGAGCTTTTCCACAAAGAGCACAGTATGCGGATAAACCTCCCGGACCTTTCCGCCGGGTTCCGGTTGTCCGGCCTCGGGGAAGCTCTCGACAGGCCCGTTTCGGGATCGTTCAGGATCACCCCCGGCGTTTATCTTTTGTCGTCGGACGGGGATATTTCGGGCCTGCCCGAAAAGGTGAACGGGGTGGGACTGCGCGAGTATGTGGTTCCGGAGAATGTGCCGCGCGACAGGAGGTACCTTATCCATGAACCCGCGTTTGAATACGCCGCAAGCGGCGATGCCGCCGTTTCATGCAGCGTCTACTCCGACAGGGAACCCGACAGCGTCGCCGTTTACATCCGCCTGAACAAAGGACGTTTCCGCGAACACGCGATGGAGCGAACAGGACCTTGCGATTACCGTTTCGTCATTGAAGACGCCTCTCCCGCCCTTTTGGAGTATATAATATGCGTGGATTACGGCGATGCCAAAATAATGTATCCTTCGGGGATAGAAGGAACCCCTTACGACTGGGATTTTTACCGCCAGAGGGTGTACAGCGCAAAGGTGGTTCCGGGCGCCGCTCCGCTGAAGATATTCGACGCTGCCGCCGACAGGGACCGGATGCATTTTACCCGGACGTTCCGCAATGCCCCCTCGCGCCATTACACGGCTGTGGACAAAACCTGCGGCGCCGTTGTCATGGGACTGGAGTGCAAAGATATTTCGGGAAAAAAAGAGCATGCCTATCCCGCGGACGTTTCGGGTTCTTATTTTATCGGGGACAAGATCGCCGGCCGGGCCGAAGCGGGACTTAGTCCGAAAAACATACTGCTGCGCGCCCGAAGAACGACTCCGGACACCGGCAGGATGATCCTTTCGTTCAGCCAGTCCGACTGTGCGGTGTGGAGTGCGGAGGCGGAACTGACGGACGACCTCGGCGAGATAAGGATTCCCGTCGAAGACCTGAAACCCGGAAAAGCGCCGATGCTTCCCCAGGACTGGCCGGGAGTGAACCCCTACTGGTATCCCTCGCCGGGGAGCGTTTCCGGCGGTATCGACTGGGGGCTTGTGGAAAAGGTCTTTTTCTCGATGCGGGAGGAGCTTTACGACACGCCGCAGCTGCCCAAAGGCATCGAAGTGAAGTCGGTAACACTCGAATACTAATTGGAGTAGATAACGAACGAATATAATGAAACTGATAAACACTCTTTTAACCCTGTGCGCTGTGGCGTTGGCTTCATGCGGCAAAGATGGAAATCCGAACGATCCGCAAAAGCTGCCCGACACCTTCTATAGGGGGACATCGATGCAATTCGCCTCTTATCTCGAAGAGAACGGAAATGTGGATTACAAAGAGAACGGAGAGGCAAAAGACCCGTTTAAAAGCATTGCCGACCACGGGGGTAATATGGTCCGGCTCTATCTCGAGCCCGAAGTTTACCCGCGCAACGCCGCGATGGACGCCGAAACCCCGCCCGCGTCCGATATAGACTGGGCCATGTGGCCGAGAGTGAAGAACGATATGTTGCGTGCCAAGGCCGCCGGACTCGATGTGGAGATGACTCTCAAACTCGACAAGACCGTCCCGCCCATGTGGCAGCACATCACCGACCGCGAAGAGCTGGGCCGGGTGTTCTACGACTGGTGCTGCGAAATGCTCGACGAAATGGGCAAGCAGGGGACCATGCCTAAGATAGTCTCCATTGGCAACGAGATAAACGCCGCCTTCATGTCGCCCGAGTCCGACTACAATAATAACATCTACGATTACGACCGCAATGTTTTCTTTGTTAACAAGGGCATCAGGGCCGTGCGTGACATTTCGGCCAAATACGGGGCGAGCATAAAGGTTGCCGTCCATATTTTTTCGCCCAGCAATGTTACATGGTGGCTCGGGGAGCATTACGACCGGGGCCTTACGGATTTCGACATACTTGCGATTTCCTATTATTACGGCTATGAGGGGCACTCCATGGGCGGCTGGCGTAACTGGAACCACCTCGGCCAATATCTTAGGGGCGCGATCGGCAAAGATTTCATGATCCTCGAAACATCTTTTCCGTGGACGCACGACAACGGCGACCGGCAATTCAATCCGTATAACGCCGTCGAGCCCGGATACCAGGCGACCCCCGCCGACCAGAAACGCTGGCTTACGGATTTCGCCCGGCAGATCCGCGCGGCCGGAGGGTTAGGAGTGATAACCTGGGGCAGCGAATCCCTGCCCACCACGGCGTGGATATACCCCGACCCCTCGTGGGGCAAGGGCTCGTCGTGGGAGAACAATTCCTACTGGGATTTCAGCGGCAACCTCCACGAAGGCATCGACTGGATGGGGGGCGACAATTAAGCGACTGAAAATAAAGGAGGCGGCGCTATCCCTGACTCACAACCTCAGAGGAGCGGCTTTGGCCGCGACATAAGCCCTCCCCTACGCTCAGGGGAGGGTTGGGAGGGGTGATCGACACAAGATGGCGGCATGACAATGCCGCTAACGTGAGTTCGGGATAAGAAGAACAAAGATAACAAACACAAAAAACAACAAGATAAGGTGTTTTTCTTATCCCGAACTCA
>JAVBVG010000126.1:0-9182 GCA_031554415.1 Rikenellaceae bacterium
TCCGGCTTGGTCCACACGCCCGGACTGATCTCGGTTTCGGGCTTCCTTACCGTCTTGGTTTCCGTCACCACCGCCTCGGGCTGCGACCAGACCCCCGGCATGATCTCCTGCGCCGGCACCTGTATGGTCTCAGTCACGGTCGTGATGACCGTTTCAGTGGCGGGCTGTGCCGCGACTCCCGGCCTTGCGGGTATCGCCGGATTCGAAATCACCTTCGTCGAGGTCTTGGTCAGGGTCTCCGTCAGTGGCTGTATCTCCTTTATGCCCGGCCTCGTTGCCGCAGGGGCGATCGGCCTTACAGCCGTTTCAGCGGGCTGGGTGGCAATCTGCCTGCCCGTAGAAGCCATCGTCGCCGGCCTTGTCGCAGTTTCGGCGGGCTGCGTGGCAACCGGTCTTGTTGTCGTTGTCGGCCTTTCGGTTACGGGTTGCGGCTCGGTCCTTGCACCCGGTATGGTGGTAACGGCGGGTGCCGGCTTGGTTTCCACGACGGTTTTGGTCGTGGTTTCGACTCCGAGCTGCGAATCGGTCCATACGCCCGGCCTGGTTTCGACCAGGGGGATGATCTTCGTTTCGGTGGTAACGGTGGTTTCGGCCACGATCTGCGGTTCGGGCCTGACTCCCGGCCTTGCGGCTGTCGTGGTTATTTCTTTATAAGTAACTGTTTCTGTTGCTGTTATGATCTCTTTTACGGTTTGTGCCTTTTGTCCCGGCGCCCCCGGCCTTTGTTTTACCGATTCGGTGATGGTCGTGGTTTTGGTTCCGAACTGCGGTTCGGTCCATACTTCCGGCCTAGTGTCGATCACCGGCATGCCCGGCTCTCTCTCTATCCGGGGGCCTGTCTGCGTCGACTTGAAGTTGAAACAGATGACCGTTGAACCGGTACGCAGATAACGCAGAATGTAGCTGTTGCGCAGGTAGGTGAAAGTCGCGCCTCCGTTCATGCTTATCATGCGCTGGCTTTTCTCGTCGTTCGAAAGCCGCGGGTTATTGATGACCTGCAGCAGTTGCTCCCTGCCCGGCACGCCGTATTCGTCCCTTACGATATCTTCCAGTCTTTCCCAGTAACGTTCTTCGATGCGCGTGCTGATCATCGACCTGTCTATATATAGGTATTCCCTCAGGATATAGTTCTTTATTGCGTCGGCGCGGTTTTGTGCAAGCTGGAGATTATGCGCATAAGAACCCTCCGGAGACGCAGCCCCCGTAATGGTGATGGATTCGAGCATGGAAATGATGTTCTTATCCGTCATCACATCGTGAAGCGCCTTCAGGCTTCTGACGTTATCCATGTAATAGAGATCTATTACCGAACTGTCGAACGGGAACAACATCGTTACCTGTTTGAAATAGTCGCGAGATAAAGATTGCGATACGGAAGATTGTCCGTACGCGATGTTGGTTGTAAGAACTACCAGCGAAGCGCAATAAAAAACTATCCTGCAGTGGAATTTCATATCTAAAATTGCGCTGCCATTAAAAGTTTATTGGCAGGATATGAATTACATATACCCGCACAAAAGTAACCAATACAACCTCTAAAACCACATTTGCCCCCATTTTTATGTATGTTTTTACGAAATTTGTAATTTTTAACCATCAGTACCTCTGATTTGGACACTAAAAAAGTTGATGTTTGTCTGAAACAGCCTCTCTGTCGTATGTTTTTGGATCAATTACAAAATAGTTTTGGCCGTTTTTTGTCTGTTTTTACGAAAAGACGATAGGGAACACCTGGTGTTCGTGAGCTCTTTTCTCTGGGGAACACAATGTTTTTCAACTCTTTCTTTTCGGTTTTTGCCGTTCGTTCCCATTCCCCGGATCAGTATGATTTTCCGGCTCTCCGCCCGGGATTTTTCTTACATAAAACGTAAATCGGACAGGGCTTATTACAAAATCCATGCTGCAATTGCAAAATGTTTTTTCGACATCTGCATGGTTATTTAAAAATTGTTCGTATTTTTGCGAATAATTTTTATAAAATGACTCAAAAAGGGTACACCGAGCAGGAGCGAAAAACAGCCCGTTATGCCAAGGCGCTGGGACATCCGGCGCGCGTGGCCATAATGAACTATCTGGCTGAGCAGGATACCTGTTTTTTCGGGGATATACACGAGGAGTTGCCTATCTCCAAAGCGACTGTTTCACAGCATCTTACAGCGCTGAAGGCCGCGGGCCTCATTCAGGGCGAGATCGAGGCTCCGAAGGTCCGCTACCGGATCGACCGCAATAACTGGAACGAGGCCCTGATGCTTGTCGGCATCTTCTTTTCCGTCCTTTCGGAGGACGAAGAGGCCGGAAAGTAGTGAAATTCCCTTTTGTTGACAGATTGTTCATAAGCCCGGATCCATATATATAAAGAGGCGTAGGCGTCGGGAAGGCCGGAAAACACGGCGGACTGAATCTGAGGTCCTGCCTTTCTGTGACCTGCGGCCTGTTTGGCACGGGGATCATTATGAAAACGCCTGTTCCTAAGAGTTTGTTTGGAATTTCCCTCTCTCGCTCTTTTCTGCTCTTCCGGGCTTGTTTTCCGTCTGAAATTCGTTACAATGGAACCCCATTGCGCCTCGTTTCAGACAAAAAACCGCTCCAAAATAACTATAAAACAGCTTCGGCGGAAAAATCCAAACAAACTCTAAGAAGATATCTGTCTGTTGTGGATGTAAAATCCCATCCTTCGGGAAGGATGGGATCTCATTGCCGCTGACATGCTTTTCATCTATCCTTACCGTTTCCTGTCCGAGAGGTTTTTCGCAGTTTCGGCGAGGCGGACAAGTTCCCGGCGGTAGCCGTTGGCGTCTTCGCCCAGTCCCATGCGTGCTTCGGCGATCACTTTATCGTAAGTCGCGTCGCCGCTGAAATCGCTCCCGCGAAGCAGTTGGGCGAACATCGCCGCCGCCGACACGAAGCGGAAATCGGCCGAAAGCGCGCCGGATATGTCGACTACGGGAACCTCGATCTTGCTGCTGGCGTCGCCGTCGGGCTGCTTGTAGCGTATCTTGACCGTCATCCACTCGCCGCTGCCGGTAGTGGCAGCGAAGGTTTTCGCGGGCTGGTATTTCAGCGGGTCGATACTCCCGGCGGCGCTGTCCGAACCGACCGGAACGATCTCGTACAAAGCCGTCACCGTGTGCCCCGCGCCGATCTCGCCCGCGTCTTTGGTGTCGTCGTTGAAATCCTCGTGCTCCAACAGGCGGCTCTCGTAGCCCACCAGGCGGAACGACGACACGCGCGCCGGATTGAACTCGACCTGCAGCTTCACGTCCTTCGCCACGGTGTGCATCGTGCCGCCGAACTCGTTGATGAGCACCTTGTTGGCCTCCTGCATATTGTCGATATAGGCGTAGTTGCCGTTGCCCTTTTCGGCCAGCACCTGCATCTTGCTGTCCTTGTAGTTGCCCATGCCGTAGCCCAGGACCGTGAGGAAAACTCCGCTTTTGCGCTCCTGTTCTATGAGGGTTTCGAGCCCTTCTGAGGTCGAAACGCCCACATTGAAGTCGCCGTCCGTGGCGAGGATGATGCGGTTGTTGCCCCCCTCGATGAAGTTCGCGCGGGCGATCTGGTAGGCCATCTTTATCCCGGCGCCCCCGGCGGTCGAACCTCCGGCGGTAAGCCCGTCGAGTACCTCGCGGATCTTCTGCCTGTCGCTGCCCGGGGTGGATTCCAGCGCGACGCGGGTGGAGCCTGCATAGGTAACGATCGCCACGCGGTCTTCCGGGCGCAGGTTGTTGACCAGCAGCTTCATGGACGAAACGACGAGCGGCAGGCGGTTGGAGCCGAACATTGAGCCGGAAACGTCGATAAGGTATACGAAGTTGGTCTTCGGCAGGTTGTCCGAGGGGATCTCGCGCGCCTTGACGCCGATTCTCACCAGTTTGTGCTTGGCGTTCCACGGGCACGGGCCTATTTCATAGTTGACCTTGAGAGGGTCTTTCCCGGCCGGTTTGGCGTAGTCGTAGCTGAAATAGTTGATGAACTCCTCGACTCGCACGGCATCCGATTCGGGCAGTTGCCCCTGGTTGATCGTCCGGCGGGCGTTGCTGTAAGAAGCCCCGTCTACCTCGAGCGCGAAGGTCGAAAGCGGGTCTTTGGCGACGTTTATAAAACGGTTCTCCCTGATGCGGGCGTACTCCTCGCCGCCCGGATAGTAACTTTCATCATAGCTATAATCCGCCACCATCATGACCTTCATTTCGGATTTCCGGGCGCGTCCTTGTTTGACAGACACGCCCGCGACCGAGCCCGTAAGATGCGCCTGATTACGCACGCCGTAACCGACCACCACACACTCCTCCATCGCGCATATTTCCGCCATCATCTTTACATTTAGCGTCGGCCCGGCGACCTTGCGTATGGCTGAAGAGTAGCCTATGAACGAAAATTGCAGCTCGTCGCCGACGGCCGCCGCGATGGAGTATTTGCCGTCGCGGTCCGTCACGACTCCGGTTTTGGCCGACAAGTTCTGTACGGCGGCGCCCGGCAGGGGTTGATCCGTTTCATCGGTTACGACGCCCGAAACGGTGATCTGTGTTTTCTGCGCCGAAGAGCCCAGCGCGGCGGCCATCACCAGAACCGCGAATAATGTTTTCAGAGTTTTCATAATCGTGTATGTTTTATAAGGTTAAAATTTGCTGCTCTTTGCCTTATTGATGCGGCGTCCGGCGGAAATCCATAAACCGTATTCAAAATTTTTTAACTTTGCATCAATATGCGCGATCCCGACCCGACTGAAGACACCCGTCTCGATGACGCCGACCTGCTGGAGCAATACCTCCGGACGGGCGACGCGTCGCATTTCGGCGTGCTATACACGCGCTATATGCCTTTGGTATACGGTTTGTGCCTGAAGTATCTGGGCAGTGCCGAGGATGCCGAGGACGCCGTGATGCAGATATTCGAGGAGTTGCTGCCCAAAGTCGGGAGGTACGAGATCAAGGAGTTCCGCACGTGGCTCTGGTCGGTGGCGCGGAACCACTGCCTGCAAAAGCTGAGGCGCGAGAAGCGGGCTGTCAAGGTCGATTTCGGCGACAGGTTTATGGAAACGGCTCCGGTCGTGCATCTATTAAGCGAGGGGACGGACGAGGAGGCGCTGGCGGCGCTCGAGGGGTGCATAGAAAAGCTGCCCGAGGCGCAGCGCGAAAGCATCCGCCTGTTCTTCTTCGGGCGGAAATCCTACGCCGACATCGCCGACGCCACACCATACGATATTAAAGGAGTGAAAAGCCATATACAGAACGGCAAACGCAACCTGAAAACCTGCATCGAAAGGCAGGGCATAAGGCTATGAAATTTCAGGACTACATAAAGGGCGGCCGGAAAGGACGCGAGGCGCAGCGCATCGAAATGGAGGCGATGCGCGATCCGCTTTTGCACGACGCCGTAGAGGGTTACGACCGGGTTCCGGGCGACCACGACGCTGTGCTCGAAAGGCTCCGGGAGCGCATTGCCGAACGTGCGTCCCCGGTGGGCGGCAAAGCCTCCGCACGGAGGGAATTATCCGACAGGCGCAACGGACGCATGCGCCGGTGGTCGGTCGCCGCGGCCGTCGTGGTGATGGCATCCGTCATGGGTGGAGGGCTGCTGTACCTTCGGAATGCCGTTCAGGAAGATCGGATGCTGAGTCAGGATACGCACAAAACCGTCAAAGAGCCGTCCGAAACGGCGATGCCGCCTCTTAACGTCGTCCGGGACGAATCCGAACGTTCGCGCGGGGATGTCGAAGAAATTAAGAAAGAAAGCGAGCCCGTCGGACAGCAGGAGCGGCATGACGAAAAGATCGCGGCTTCGAGCGATTACATAAATGTGGTGAAAGGCGAAGCTGAAGTAATAACGGATTACAGCTTCGATGAATTTTCGGCCGAGGATTTTTCGTTTGACGAGGATAAGCTGCCGGTGTTGGCATTTGAGCTCTCCGAGCCTCCCGCGCCCGCAGAACCTGACGTTAAATTGCAGGACGACATTGCCAAACAACTTGCGGGCCGCGCGGCCGGAGTTATGGCAAAAGAGTCGAAAAGCAGGCCGGCGAAACCCGCCCTTCGCGGACGCGTGGTCGAGGCCGGGACCGGGGAGCCGCTCGCCGGGGCCTCCGTTATTGCGGAAGGCTCGAAATCGGGAGCGATAACCGGTGCCGACGGCTCTTTCATTTTGCCGGACGCCAAATCCGACGCCAAACTGTCGGCCTCTTTCCTCGGCTATGAAACCGCGACCATGCCCGCGGATACCGGCGCCGTGATGCTGATAGCCATGGCGCCCAGCCGGACGGCCCTCGAGGAGGTCGTCGTGGTCGGCTACGGCACGCAGAAAAAAACCGGTCTTACGGGCAGCGTGGCCTCCGCATCGATTCCCGCACACGCTCCCGCCGACACCACTACCACACCGCAGTTCAGGCGCTATCTGGCCGGAGAGGTCGCTAAATTTGCGGCCGGCGGCGGCCCCGGAGGATCGGCGACGCTCGAATTCGAAGTCAACGAGCTCGGCCGTCCGATCCGCATAAAGACAGCGGAAAGCTCCTCACCCGAGGCGCGGCGCGAAGCCCTCCGCATCCTGCGCGGCGGTCCCGACTGGGAGCCGTCGGAAGGGAAAAGGCGCGTTGCGATCGTTTTCAGGGGCGAATAACGCGCACACGGTCCGTCCCTGTTCCTATTTATTTTCCTGTCAAAACATTTATTGACAACCCTTTAAGGGCTGTTTCCCCGGAGCTGCCTGCGGCAGAATTTTTGTAATTGTTCCAAACGATCATAAGTTCCGCCGGTTACAGGCGAACGGCTCCTTTCCGCTTACATATGGACGTGTTTGTTAACCAGTCGCGCGATCTTCCGCACGGCCGCATGTTCACATCGGGCAGAGCCGGTAAAGCGCGGCATAAAAATTTATATTATGCCACTACACCTTACAAAAAAAGCGGGGAGCGACGTTCAGGACTCCTATGCGCTTCCCATCGCGGAAGCGGTTATCCCGAAGTATAAAATGCCCGACGGGCCGAACGATGCGGCCTCGGTGGCCGATCTGATCCTCGACGAACTGCTGTTGGACGGCAACGCCAAGCAGAATCTTGCCACCTTTTGCCAGACCTACGCCGATCCGCAGGTACACACCCTGATGGACGCCTGCATCAATAAGAACATGATCGACAAGGACGAGTATCCGCAGACCGCCGAGATCGAGAACCGCTGCGTGCATATCCTCGCACGGCTGTGGAATTCGCCCGAGGGGGCGACGACCATCGGCTGCTCCACCACAGGGTCGAGCGAGGCCTGCATGCTGGGCGGACTGGCGCTTAAATGGCGCTGGAGGGAACGTATGAAAGCCGCCGGAAAACCCGTCGACAAACCCAATATCGTTACCGGTCCCGTGCAGGTGTGCTGGGAGAAGTTCGCGAGATATTTCGACGTCGAACTGCGCCAGGTCCCGATGGAGCGCGGCCGGCTGCTGATGACGCCCGGGGAGATGCTCAGGCGGGTGGACGAGAACACGATCGGCGTGGTGCCCACGTTCGGCGTTACCTTCACCTTGCAGTACGAAGACGTCGAAGCACTCAGCGGCGCGCTCGACGACCTGCAGCAGAAGACGGGACTCGACGTCCCGATCCACGTCGACGCCGCCAGCGGCGGATTCATAGCCCCCTTCCTGCAACCCCATATAGTGTGGGATTTCCGTCTGCCGCGTGTGAAGTCGATCAACGTTTCCGGCCACAAGTTCGGGCTTTCGCCCCTCGGCGTGGGCTGGGTGGTGTGGCGCACGAAAGAGGAGCTGCCCGAAGAGCTCATTTTCCGGGTGAATTACCTCGGAGGCGACATGCCCACTTTCGCGCTCAACTTCTCGCGTCCCGGCGGGCAGATCATCGCCCAGTACTACAACCTGCTGGCAAACGGGTTCGAGGGTTACCGCCGCATCCAGCAGGCGTGCCTCGACCACGGGATCTTTATCGCCGAGGAGGTGGAGAAGATGGGAATGTTCGACCTGCTCTACGACGGCAAAAGCGCCGTTCCCGGCGCGGCGTGGATGCTGAAAAAGGGCGTCGATCCCGGATTCAACCTCTACGACCTGTCGGAGAAACTGCGCGCGCGCGGATGGCAGATCGCATCCTACTCGCTGCCCGCCGACGCCCAGGATACGGTTATACAGCGCGTGGTGATCCGCCACGGTTTTTCGCACGATATGGCCCAGCTGCTGATCGACGACATGTGGCGCTGCCTCGACGCGCTGCGCGCCAGAAAGATCCATAAAGGCCTATCCGAAACCGACGGCGGAGGGTTCCACCATTAACAGACCTGATGAATTATGATAAAGACTAAATCGAAATCCGGATACATAACCACCTGGCAGCTTGCGCTGATGACCGCCGCGGCGATTATCAGCCTCCGCGGGCTGCCGATGATGGCAGCGGAAGAGCTGACGATGTTCTTCTACATCCTGTTCGCAACCGTGCTCTTCCTGATCCCCGCCGCGCTGGTGAGCGCCGAGCTGGGAAGCGCCTACGCCGAAAAGGGAGGCGGCGTCTACACCTGGGTGAAAGAGGCTTTCAACGAGCATCTGGGCTTTACGGCTATTTTCTTACAGTGGATACAGAACGTGGTGTGGTACCCCACGGTGCTCGCGTTCGCGGCGGCGGCCGTCGCCTACCTGATCGGCATTCCCGGCCTGTCGCAGAACGGCGTCTTCGTGGGGGCCTTCTCGATCGGCCTCTACTGGCTGGCGACGATACTCACCCTGTTCGGGACGGACATCATTGCAAAGATCACCAGCCGCGGATTCCTTATCGGGACTGTGCTGCCGGGGATCGTCATAATCGTCATGGCCGTGGTGTGGATGATCGCAGGGCACCCGATAGCCCTCGAACACATCCCCGCCGCCGAAACCACTCTGGCAAAGGAGATCGCCGGACACGTCCATCCGCGCTTCTTCCCCCACATCTCCAATATGACCAATATCGCCTTCCTGGCAGGCATCATGCTGCTGTTCGCGGGCGTCGAGGTGCATGCGGTGCACGCCGCCGAGATGAAAAAGCCCTCAAAGCAATTTCCCGTGGCCGTAATGCTGGCCGCCGTCATATCTTTCGTGCTCTTCACGCTGGGCGCGCTGGCCGTGGCGGTCGTCATGCCCTACGACCAGATCAACATCCAGGACGGGCTGATGGTCACGTTCAACAGCATTTTCGACACATTCAACATGAAGTGGATGACCAA
>JAVBVG010000065.1:0-20147 GCA_031554415.1 Rikenellaceae bacterium
CCGTTCGCGTCGACGAACTGGTATACGCCCGGCACGAGCGGCAGCCGTGCCGCCGCCGCCCTCAATTCCTGCTGTTTTTCGGAAGCCATTGTTGTACAAATGTAAGCAAAATACGTACAAAAGAGTATGCGTGTTTGTTTCAAATGCGCTATCTTTGCGCCGCGTGAAACGGAAAGCGAAAATATACGCAAGCATCCTGCTGCTGTTTTTCATCGGGCTTATGTCCGAATTCTCGCTTTTCTCGCACACCCACATCATCGACGGACGCATAATAGTCCATTCGCACCCCTATTCGGGGACCTCCCAAAATCCAAATCATGCACACAGCCAATCGCAACTGATCCTGATCTCGCTTTTGGCGTCGACAATTTTTGCGGCGGCGCTGTTCAGGTTTCAGGTCATTCTGACGGCGCGCTGCGCCGGGGTTTTCGTAAACCTGCGCGAACGGTTCGTCGTGACAGCAGAAAACCGCGATAACTGCCTGCGAGGACCTCCCGTATCTGCGGCTGCCATTTAATCCATTTATTAACTTTTTCATTGCCGGTTTCCGGCGCCCGATCCGTTATGTCCCGGTCATGGGACGGCGCGATCTGTATGTTTAATGTAACACACCAAAAATGAAACGTTTATTTTCAGTAATTTTTTACTCCGTACTCCTGATCGCGACACCTTTGCGCGCCGACGGCAACGAAGAGTCTAAAAAAAAGCCCGGAACCGACGCCAACGTCGTCGGGCATGTCGAAAACGCCGCGACGCTCGAACATCTTCCGTATATTACCATATCGCTCAAAGGGACTGCCATCGGCACTGCGACCGACGCCACGGGGCACTACGCCATGCACAACCTGCCGACCGGCGAATACACGATAGTTGCCTCGGCGCTCGGCTACAACAACCGGGAGATCGCCGTGACGCTGGTAGGCGGAAAGACCGCCGAGGTGAATTTTCTGTTAGAAGAAGCCGCGGTGAATCTCGATCAGGTGGTCATCACGGCGTCGCGCAACGAAACCGGCAAGCGGGGTTCGTCGTCTGTGGTCAATGTGGCTTCCACTAAACTTTTCAATACGGTCGCCCCGGCCGCCGTCTCCGACGCGATGAATTTCCAGCCGGGCGTGCGCGTCGAGATGACATGCGGTAACTGCGGCGTTCCCCAACTGCGCATAAACGGCCTCGAAGGGCAGTACACCCAGATACTGCTCGACGGGCAACCCATGTTCAGCGCGCTTGCCGGCGTTTACGGCCTCGAACAGTTGCCAGTGGCGATGGTCGAGAGGGTGGAGGTCGTCCGCGGCGGCGGATCGGCGCTGTTCGGCGCGAACGCCATCGGGGGCGTGGTGAACATCATCACGAAAGATCCGCTGCGCAGCACCCTGTCGCTGTCCAACACCACCGGCGTTTATCAGGGCGGCGGGACCGATATCGCCACCTCGCTGGGAGGAGCGGTCGTTTCCGAAGAACTCCGCGCGGGAGCCTATATCTTCGGGCAGATACGCGACCGCGGCTCCTACGACCGTAACGGCGACGGTTTTTCAGAAGTCCCGACGCTGAAAGCCGAAACTGTCGGATTCAGAGGTTATTACCGTACTTCACTGCGGTCGCGCCTGACTTATGAATACCATCGTATCCACGAATTCCGCCGCGGGGGCGACCAACTGAACAATCCTCCCCACGAAACGTTAATCACCGAACAGCTCGAACACAACATCAACGGCGGCGAACTGCGCTGGGATTTCTGGACGGCCGGGCACAGACACCGCCTGGGCGTCTACTCCTCGGCGCAGGGAATACGCCGCAAAAGCTTTTTCGGGGCGGACTATGACCCCGACGCATACGGCCGCACCAGCGATATCGTCGCCAACGCCGGGGCGCAGTACACATGGGCGATGCGGCGCCTGCTGTTCATGCCGGCGGAGCTCACGGCGGGACTTGAATACACATACAACAACCTGCAGGACAGCTATGTACACCGGGAAGTGGATGTCTCGCAGAGAGTGAACCTCGTCGGCGGCTACCTGCAGAACGAATGGAAAAACGACAAATGGGGCATCCTCATCGGGGCGCGACTGGACAAGCACTCCATGATGGACAATGTCGTTGCGAGTCCGCGGGCGAATGTCCACTACGCGCCTGTTGAGGCCGTTACAATGCGCGTTTCATACTCAAGCGGCTATCGCGCGCCGCAGACCTACGACGAAGACCTGCACGTTGCGGCAGTTTCGGAATCGGTGTCGATAATCCACAACGCCCCCGACCTTAAACCGGAATATTCGCAGAGCGTGAGCGGTTCGGTCGACCTGTACCACAATTTCGGCCGCCTTCAGGGGAACCTGCTCGCCGAAGGGTTTTATACGGATTTGCGCGATGCGTTCGATCTCGTCAATCTCGGCCGCGACGGCGACGGGAACTTCATCGTTGAAAGGAGGAACTCGTCCGGCGCGACTGTCGCCGGGCTGAACCTCGAACTGATGCTGGGCATTCCCCGCAGGTTCGATTTCCAGGCCGGTTTCACCTGGCAAAAAAGCCACTACAAACAGCCTTTCGACTGGGCGAGCGGGCTGGGTGAATCCGCTCCGCAGACGAAAATGTTCCGTTCGCCCGACGCCTACGGCTATTTCACGGCCAATGTTAACATATTCAAGGATTTCATCGGGTCGCTTTTCGCCACCTGCACCGGGCCGATGCTGGTGCAGCACGTCGAATACGACGCGGCGACCGGCGGTGAACTCTACCTGAACGAAACCACCCAGAGTTTCTTCGACATGGGTGTGAAACTGGCGTATACTTTCCGCCTCGCTCCGGGTATCGGCCTGGAGATCAACGCAGGCGTGAAGAACATATTCGATGAGTTCCAGCCCGACCCCGACTACGGGAAGACCAAGGATGCGGGGTATATTTACGGTCCGGCCTTCCCGCGAATGTATTTCGTGGGGGCAAGATTCACGCTGTAAAACGCTGTTTCACAGCGAATGAAGAATGACAAATGAAAAATGAAGAATCGAGGCGCGGAGAAATTCGCGCCTCTCCTTTTCGTGCATGACAAATAAAACTCATAACTCATAACTCATAACTGATAACTAATTCCTATCTTTGTAAATTAGAGTAATTGTATTCAGACAAGAAAAGAATGATCGACAAAATTAACGAGCTGATAGCCCGCGTGGATGGGTTTTCATCGAGGGCGGCGGGCGAAATCGAGGATTTCCGCATCATGATGCTGGGCAAAAAGGGCGAGATCACAGCCCTGATGGATGAGTTCAAGACAGTCGCGCCGGAAATGAAACGCGAACTCGGGCAGAGGCTCAACCAGCTTAAAACCACGGCGCTCGACCGGATAAACGCACTGAAGGCCGCGGCAGGCGAAGGGGCGGGACAGAAAGCGTCGGCGATTGACGACATGACGCGGCCGGGAACAGCCGAGGGCATAGGCAGCCGCCATACCATTTCATTGGTACGCAACCAGATAGTGGAAATTTTCGACCGACTCGGCTATGTTGTCGCCGACGGACCCGAAATAGAGGACGACTGGCACGTTTTCACCGCGCTCAACTTTCCGCCGGAACACCCGGCACGCGATATGCAGGACACGTTCTTCATCGAGAAGGACCCCGACGTGCTGCTACGCACCCACACAAGCTCCATCCAGGTGCGCGTGATGCGGACGCAGAAACCTCCCATAAGGGTGATCTGCCCGGGACGAGTTTTCCGCAACGAGGCCATTTCATACCGCGCGCACTGCATTTTCCATCAGGTCGAGGGGCTCTACATCGACGAGGAAGTGTCGTTCGCCGACCTCAAGCAGTCGCTCCTGTACTTCGCCCGCGAGATGTTCGGCGAGGATTCGAAGATCCGCCTGCGCCCGTCGTACTTCCCCTTCACCGAGCCGTCGGCCGAGATGGACGTGTCATGCAACCTGTGCGGCGGCAAGGGGTGCCCGGTCTGCAAAGGCACCGGCTGGCTGGAGATCATGGGCTGCGGGATGGTCGATCCCAACGTGTTGGAAAACTGCGGCATAGACAGCAAATAATACAGCGGGTTCGCATTCGGCATGGGTGTCGAGCGTGTCGCGATGCTCAAATACGGGGTGGGCGACCTGCGCCTCTACTTCGAGAACGACGTCCGCTTCCTGCACCAATTCAGAGCCGAGCTCTGAAAATGAAAGATGAAAGATGAAAGATGAAAGATGAAAAAAGGATCATGAGCTGCGCTCGTGTTGAAAAAGATAAGAAAGATGCGGACAAATGTCCGCACCATAATCTTTCATCTTTCATCTTTCATCTTTCATTAATATTATTCTTCACTCTTCACTCTTCACTCTTCACTCTTTCGGCCCAGCAGACGGACTCCCTGTCGAAGATATATCCGGCCGAAAAGCTGCCCGCGGTCTACTATACCGAAGGGGTGAGGTTAGCGGCCGAAGAGAGCTACACCGAGGCACTGGATATGTTCACGGCGGCTCTGGGATTGGAGCCGGATTACGACCCTGCGCTCTACGAAACGGCTAATATCCTGATGACGCTGGGCGATCTGCCGAAAGCTCTCGAATTCAGTTCGCGGGCGGCCGCGCTCGACCCGTCGAACACGTGGTACAGGGGACAGAAGGCGCGCCTGCTGGTCTTCCTCGAACGCTACGACGAGGCGCTGCCGCTTTTCGAGTCGATGCTGGCGGGGTCGGGAATGTCCGATCCCGACAATTTCCGCATCCTCGCGCTGCTGTACCATCAGCAGGGGCGCATCGACGAGGCGATGGCGACCCTCGATTCGGCCGAAATGCGCATGGGGCGCACGCCCGAAATGGCCGAACTGAAACGCGGCATACTGATCGACGCCGGGAGGGTGGACGAGGCCATTGCCGCCACGGAAAGTTATGTGAGGGACACCCCCTACGACGAGGCGAACCGCCTGGTGCTGTCGGACCTTTACGCCTACCAGGGGAGGGACTCGCTGCAGGCGGTGATGCTCAAGCAGGTGCTCGACATCAATCCCGACAATCTGACCGCGCTGACCAACCTGGCCGACTACTATCTGGAGCAGGGACAGGCGTCGCTCTATTTCGCTACCCTGAAACAGCTTTTTCTGATCGACGAGGTTCCGCTCGGGGACAAACTCGAATATTTCAGGAAACTGACGCGCAATACCGGTTTCTACCGCCAGCACTTCAACGAGATAAGCGACCTGGCGCTGCTGCTCGTAACGCGCTATCCGGGCAATCCGCAGGTGGTGGAGCTTTACTCCGACCACATGATCCGCAGCGGCGACGTCGAAGGGGCTCTGGCGATGCTCAAAACCCAGCTCGAAAAGCCCGACGCGCCCCTCAGCACATTCCTGCAGGCGATCGAGATAGAGGCGTACCTGCAGCGTCCCGATTCGGTCGCCATGTACAGCGACCGCGCGCTGGCGCGCTACCCCGGAGAACTGGACATATACATCATGAAATCGGGCGCGCTGCAATACATGAAACGCTACAATGAGGCGCGCAAAGTGCTGGAGCAGTCGCTCCGGGTCGCCGGGTCGGACTCACTCAAAAGCGTCATCTACGGCTCGATAGGTACCGTGTGGCATCAGGAGGAAAATATGAAGAAAACCTTTTCGAATTACGAGAAAGCGCTCAGATTGGACAAGAACAACGTTTTGGTGCTCAATAACTACGCATATTTCCTGGCCGAGGAAGGACGCGATCTCGACCGCGCGCTGGGGATGGCGTCGAGGGCTGTGAAACTACAGGATAACTTCGCCACCTACCTCGACACCTATGCCTGGGTGCTCTATAAGCTGGGCAACTACACCGAGGCCAAAAAGGTGATGCAGCAGGCGCTTCCGCTCGACCGCTCGAACAGCCCGGAACTGCTGATACACTACGGCGACATTCTCTATGCGCTGGGCGACAAATTCATGGCATCGGTCTACTGGAAGCGGGCCCGTGAGGCGGGCTACGAACCGGTGTCGGAGATCGAAGAGAGGCTTACCAGATAATAAGAGATGAAAAGGGTTCGGACGGCTATAATTGCTATTTTACTGCTGGCCTGGACGGGTGCGGCGGCGCAGACCACCATCGAGGAGCTGCGCGAACAGATCCGGCGCGACCAGAAACAGCTCGACGCGACGAACGCCCTGCTGGGGAAGAACCGCGACAACATCCGCCTGTCGGAACGCGACCTCAAGCTGGTGCGGAACAATATCGAAACGCGCCGGAACCTTGTGAAAAGCCTCGAAAAGGAGGCCGCCATCATCTCAGCGGAAATAAACGTCAACACCCGCCAGATCAGGGAGCTCGATAAAAAGCTCGAGTCGCTCAAAAAAGAGTACGGCGAATTTGTCTACTCGTCGTGGAAAGAGCACCAAACCAACAATATGGCGGCATTTCTCTTCGCCTCGCGCGACTTTAACGACGCCACGCGCCGCGTAACATACATGAGGCGCTACAACCAGATGCGTGAAAAGCGGGGCGACGAGATAGATTCGCTCAATTATATCCTGCACTACGAAACCGAAAAGCTCAATGTGAAAAAAAACGAGCTTAATCGTTCGAAAACGCAGAAAAACAGTGAAATAGCCACGCTCGGCAAGGAAGAAAAACAACAGGCGTCGGCGCTTTCCGGCCTTCGCAGCGACCGCACCAAACTGGAATCGCAGGCAAAGGCGCAGAAAAATAAAATAGCCGCGGCGCAGAAAAAGATCGACCAGATAATCGCCGCGCAGGCAAAGGCGAGCAAGACCGGGCGCACCCAGGCCCAGATCGAGCGCGACATAGTGCTTTCCGGAAAATTCGAGGAGAACCAGGGCAAACTCCCGTGGCCCGCGGGCGGCCCCGGTTCGGTGCTCGACCATTTCGGGCTTCACGGAATATCGTCGCAGGCCGGCATCAAGAACGACTTCAAGGGGATCAACATCGCCGCCCCGCGCGGTTCGCAGGTCCGGGCTGTCTTCGAGGGCGAAATTACGGGCGTTTACAACCTCGACCACTTCAACAACTGCGTCATGGTGCGGTCTGGCAGCTACATAGTGCTCTATGCAAACCTTGCGCGCACCAGCGTGAAAACCGGCGACAAGGTGGCTATAAACCAGGAGATCGGGCGGCTTTTCGACACCGACGACGAGGAGCAGCACATGCTGATCTTCCAGATATGGAGGGAAACCACCCCGGTAGATCCCGAACTGTGGCTTCGGCGGTAGCCGAAACGCCGGCGGGCGGCAACGGGCGCGGCGATTTATTTTTGCAAAGACAGTAATGGCGGTTAAATATTATAATGAGGGTACGGATTTCCGGCTGCCGGCCAAAGGCAGGACGGCGGCGTGGATACGCCGTGCGGTGGAGAGCGAAGGGTTCCGCCCGGGGCCGGTGAACTATGTTTTCTGCTCGCCGGAGCGCCACCTGGAGATAAACCGGCAGTTCCTGGGGCATGACTGGCGCACCGACGTTATAACGTTCGATTACAGCGACCCCGCGCGAAAAACCGTCAGCGGCGACATCTTCGTCGATCCGGAAACGGTCGCCGACAACGCCGCCGGACTGTGCGTGTCGCCCGACGCCGAGATGCGCAGGGTGCTGGTGCACGGGGTGCTGCACCTGTGCGGCTACGGCGACAAAACACCGAAACAGCAGGCGCGGATGCGCGCTAAAGAGGATTTTTACCTCGCCGATTATTACAAAGCATGAGAAAGCTCGATATAAACGACATCAGGAAAGATTTTCCGATCCTCGCGCGCGAGGTCTACGGGCGGCCGCTGGTCTATCTCGACAATGCGGCGACGGCCCAGAAGCCCCTGCGCGTGCTCGAAACCGTAGGCATGATGTACCGCGAACTGAACGCGAACATCCACCGCGGGGTGCATTACCTGTCGGAGGAGAGCACCGCCCTGTACGAGGCGGCGCGTGAAACGGTGCGCGGGTTTATCGGGGCGGAGAGCCGCGAGGAGATCGTTTTTACCTCCGGGGCAACCGCCGCGCTCAACCTTGCCGCCCACAGCCTCGGCGAACTGCTGATAGGCGAGGGCGACAACGTTATTGTAAGCGAGATGGAGCATCACTCCAACATTGTCCCGTGGCAGCTGGTGTGCGGGCGGAAAGGGGCGCAGCTGCGCGTTCTGCCTTTCTCGGACGATGGGCGTCTGGAGATCGAAAAACTCCCGGAACTAATCGACGGCAGGACAAAGGTGCTCGCTGTAACGCAGTGTTCCAATGTTCTGGGGACGCGTCCGGATGTGAAAACGGCCGCGCGGATAGCCCGCGAGCATGGCGTTATAGTCGTGATTGACGGCTGCCAGGGCGTCGTCCACGGCGGGGCCGACGTGCGCGATATGGAGTGCGACCTCTACGCTTTTTCGGGACACAAACTATACGGCCCGACCGGCATCGGCGTGCTCTACGGCCGACGGGAACTTCTCGACCGGATGCCGCCTTTCATGGGGGGCGGCGACATGGTCGCAACGGTCACTTTCGATAAAACCACATACGCCGAACTGCCGCTGAAATTCGAAGCGGGTACGGCCAACTACATAGGCGCCGTGGGAATGGCTGAGGCCATCCGATACATTCAGGAGTTCGACCAAAATGATATGGATCGCCACGAACGCGCGCTGCACGATGCGGCGACCGCCGAACTGCTAAAAATAGCCGGACTGCGCATCTACGGGACGACGTCCGGAAAAGCCCCGATAATCGCCTTCACTGTCGAGGGAACGCACCCCTATGACCTGGGGATAATCCTCGACAAGCAGGGCATCGCCGTCCGCACAGGTACCCACTGCGCCGAACCGCTCATGTCGCACTACGGCCTGGGCGGTATGTGCCGCGCGTCGTTCGCCCTTTACAATACCGCCGAAGAGGCCGAAGCCCTTGCCCGGGGAGTGTTCAAGGCCGTCCAAATGTTACGAAAATAGAATAGATATGCCCCTTATCGTACTCGAAGGGCTCGACGGAGCCGGAAAATCGACGCAGCTCAACCTGCTGCGCAACCTCGCCTCGGAACATGGCCATAAGACCGAATTCATGCACTTCCCCAGAACCGATACACCCGTCTACGGGGAACTCATAGCGCGTTTTCTGCGCGGCGATTTCGGCGAGGCGGACCGTGTTGACCCCTATATGGTCGCGCTCCTCTTCGCCGGCGACAGGGCCGAAGCCGGACCGATGCTCGACCGGTGGCTTGCCGAGGGCAAATTCGTCTTCCTCGACCGCTACGTCTATTCGAATATCGGATTCCAGTGCGCCAAGATCGACGACCCAGAAAAGCGCAGGCGCCTGAAAGAGTGGATACTGTATCTGGAATTCAATATCTACAACATCCCGCGCCCCGGCTTTTCGCTATTCCTCGACGTGCCGTTCCGGTTCACCGAAGAGAGGCTCACCTCGCAGCGCCGCGGCAAAGACCGCGAATACCTCAACGGCGCGCGCGACATCCACGAATCGTCGCTCGACCTCCAGCGCCGCGTCCGCGAAGTCTACCTCGACGCAGCACTCTCCGACCCCGCCCTCCGCATCATCGACTGCGGCGACCCCGACGGCAAACTGCTCCCACCCGACGACATCTTCCAGAAGATACGGTCCAACATAGTAAACATATTATAAATCGGAATTCCTTATATTTGTTACTTTTTGACGTCAAAAAGTAACCAAAAAACGACGGCAACGGCCGCGGCGGTTTATTTTGAGTCGATAAAACTTGATGTGTAAGGGGAATTTGTAGCCCCGGAGTTAAGAATTCAGGTGGCCGGGCAAAGCCCGCCACCGTGAACTTTTGAAACACTGCGACTCTGAAAATTTATTTTCGAGATCGCATCGTTTCAAAAGGACGGTTGCTTTGCAACTTCTGAATTCTTAACTCCTCATTAACCGCCTTAAGCATCTTTTCGTCTCTCAATAGTAGGAAGCGCAGCTTCCGTTGAAAGGTTTTGGCTCCACCTTTTTTCTAAAAGGTGGAAAAAGAAAAAAATAAGGATCAAATGGAAAGGAATACTAAAAAGAGGGTAGCGGGCATTTGCCGGACAGTGTTCGGATTGGTGTTCGTTTTTTCGGGTTTCGTGAAGACGATCGATCCGTGGGGCACGGCGATCAAGATCGCGGAGTACCTTAACACTTATGGGTTTGCGACGTCGAGCGATTGGTGGGTCTGGCCGTCGGTGTTTGTCTGCGCAGCGGAGCTGACGCTTGGGTTGATGATGGTGTTCGGGGTCAAGGTGCGGCTGGTTTCGATCGCGGCGGTGGCGGTGATGGTGTTTTTCACGATCCTGACGTTCCTGTCGGCGACCTGGAAGCCTGTCGCGGACTGTGGCTGTTTCGGCGACGCGCTGAAGCTCCCGCCGTGGGTGTCGTTCGGCAAGAACGCGGTGCTGCTGGCGATGGCGGTCGTCGTGTGGCTGAATGTGCGCAAGACACAAAACATCTTGCCGATAAGTGTGAAAGAGTGGGTCGCCACGGCGCTTTTCGCCTGCATTGCCGTAGGATTGGGCGCGTACTGCTACTACCATCTGCCGCTTGTCGATTTCCTGCCCTACAAGAAGGGCGTCGACCTTTACGCGGCGATATACGACGATGACGCGGCCGGAGAGGAGGTGAGGCTGGTGTACCGCGATCTGGCGGACGGTTCGCTCCACGAATTCGCGGTCTCGGACACGACGTGGTACGACACCGCCCGCTGGGAATTCGTGGAGCAGGCCCGGAAAGATAGGGATACTGCCGACGTGTCGCTCCGCGAGTTTGCGGTGTTCAACTCCGACGGCGACACCACGCACGAGATCGTGGGTTATCCGGGGCGGGTTTACATACTGAGCGCCCTGAAACTCGACAAAATAAAACCGCGCTGCGCGGAAAAGTTCGGAAAAGTCGTCGACAGGGCTGCGGCTGAGGGGTCGAAAGTCGTGCTGATAACGTCATCGCCGATCTCGGACGGCGAAACGGCTGAATTCGGCGATGCGGCGCCCGTAATGGTTTACAATGCCGACGCCACCACGATGATCACAATGCTGCGCGCCTCGACGGGTGTAGTGGTTCTCGACGGGGGCGTGATCACCGACAAACGGAACTGCAGGGATATAAGATGACCTTGCGGGGTACTATTTTGGCGGACGGAGCGTTATAACGGGAAAAGCGTTATCTTTGTAAACTGAAAAAAGTTTGATCTTCGATGGGATTTCTGAAATTTCTGTTTTTCGCGCTCGTTGCGTTCTGGCTGGTGGGGTTGATTTTCCGGGCGTCTGTCAACCGCTGGCTCAGGAAACGCACCGAAGAGTATAACCGTGCCGCCAAACAGGCGCAGCGCGAAGCACAGCGCGCCGCGCGCGGTAAACGCGAAGGCGACGTGGTGATCGAAACCACCCGGACCTCCTCCGGAAAGAAGGTCAGCCGAGACGTGGGGGATTACGTCGAGTTCGAGGAGATCACAGTGGAGGAGGAAACGACAGATAAACGATAATACAGCGCAATGCTCCGGAGATTTTTGGCAGAGATAGGAAGGTACTTCATTCTGATGGGAAAGGTTTTTTCCCGTCCGGAGAAGGCGCGCATATACTACCGGCGCGTCCTGTTCGAAATGGAGGCCATCGGGCTCAACTCGATCGTTATCACGGCGATAATCTCGGTTTTCATAGGAGCGGTCGTGGCGCTCCAGATGTCCATAAACCTCGAATCACCCTTCATTCCGCAATACCTCATAGGCTACGCCACGCGCGAGGTGATGATACTCGAATTCTCCTCGGCGGTCGTGGCGCTGATCCTCGCCGGCAAGGTGGGGTCGAGCATCGCCTCCGAGATAGGCACCATGCGCATCACCGAGCAGATCGACGCGCTGGAACTTATGGGCGTCAATTCGGCCGGCTACCTGATCCTGCCCAAGATCATCGCCGCCGTACTTTTTTTCCCGTTCCTGTGCATACTCAGCATCCTGATAGGCACCTGCGGGGGCTACCTGATCGCCGCGCTTACCAACGCCGTGATGCCGGGCGACTTCATCGAGGGGCTGCACTACGACTTCCGGCCGTGGTCGATAACCTACGCCCTGATAAAGATGTCGGTGTTCGCATTCATCGTCACCTCCATTTCGTCGTTCTTCGGCTACTACGCCAAGGGCAACTCGCTCGAAGTGGGACGGTCGAGCACCAAAGCGGTAGTGGCCAGCAGCATCACCATACTGATATTCGACCTTATACTGACACAATGGCTGCTGATATGAGCCGGAACGCCGCCGGCGGATTTATTTACAGATGATAAAAGCTGAACATATAGTTAAGGGTTTCGACGGCCGGACGGTCCTCGACGACATCTCCGTGACGTTCCAGCAGGGCAAGACAAACCTGATCATCGGGCGCAGCGGGTCGGGCAAGACCGTGCTGATGAAGTGCCTGGTGGGGCTGTTGCCTATCGACAGCGGCGAGATATGGTATGGCAAAACCTGCTTTTCGCGGCTCGGTTTCCGCGAACTGAAGGCCGTCAGGCAGGAGATGGGGATGATATTCCAGGGGGGTGCCCTGCTCGACTCCTCGACTGTCGAGGAGAACGTGCGGCTGCCTCTCGACCTGTTCACCGACAAGAGCGAGGCCGAAAAGCGCGAGCGCGTCGATTTCTGCCTCGACAGGGTGGCGCTCAAGGATGTCAACAATCTCTATCCGTCGGAACTGAGCGGCGGGATGATAAAACGCGTCGCCATCGCACGCGCCATCGTGATGAATCCCAAATACTTGTTCTGCGACGAACCCAACTCGGGGCTCGACCCCATCACCTCGGGCGTCATCGACCACCTCATCAGCGAGATCACGCAGGAGTACTGCATCACCACCATCATCAACACCCACGACATGAACTCGGTGCTGAAGATCGGCGACAAGGTGGTCTTCATCCACGAGGGCAAAAAGTGGTGGGAAGGCGATCGCGACAGCATCATGCGTTCGGACAACCACGAACTGAACGATTTCGTCTTCGCCTCGGAAATGGCGCGCCAGATGCGCGAAATCACCCTGCAAGAGGGTGCCGGGAAGTGATCCGCCGCGCAGCCGCGCGATCCCGGACATCTATTTTTAAAATTTTTTAATTAAACTCTTGCTTAATAGGCGGGGTTTGCTTAATTTTGCGGTGGCAGATGGCAGAGCATGGTTTTTGCTGCATCTGCGGAGGCAGGGAGATCAATTATCATTCTAAAATAAAATTTCAAAATCATGAGTACAATCAAAATCGGTATCAACGGTTTCGGACGCATCGGCCGCCTGGTATTCCGCGCTGCGGTTAACAATCCCGCTGTCGAAGTGGTAGGCATCAACGACCTTATCTCGGTCGACTACATGGCTTACATGCTCCGTTACGACACTGTTCACGGTCAGTTTAAAGGCACTATCGACGTTAAGGACGGCAAGCTCGTGGTTAACGGCAACGCTATCCGCGTCACCGCCGAAAAAGATCCCGCGAACTTGAAATGGAACGAAGTCGGCGCAGAATACGTCGTCGAATCGACCGGCCTGTTCCTCACCAAGGAAACCGCCGAAGCCCACATCAAAGCGGGTGCGAAGCGCGTCGTCATGTCGGCCCCCTCGAAGGATGACACCCCGATGTACGTCATGGGCGTCAACACCGACAAGTATGCGGGCGAGACCATCGTTTCGAACGCATCGTGCACCACCAACTGCCTCGCTCCGCTGGCGAAGGTGATCAACGATAAATTCGGCATCGTCGAAGGCCTCATGACCACCGTCCACGCCACCACCGCCACCCAGAAAACCGTGGACGGCCCGTCCGCAAAGGACTGGAGGGGAGGCCGCGCCGCCGCAGGCAACATCATCCCGTCGTCGACCGGCGCAGCCAAGGCCGTGGGTAAAGTCATTCCCGCCCTCAACGGCAAACTGACCGGCATGGCCTTCCGCGTTCCCACGCTCGACGTGTCGGTCGTCGACCTGACATGCCGCCTCGAAAAAGCCGCCAGCTATGACGAGATCTGCAAGGCTGTCAAGGCCGCGTCTGAAGGCGAACTGAAAGGCATCCTTGGCTACACCGAAGACGAAGTGGTTTCTTCGGACTTCATCGGCGAAGCGCGCACTTCGGTATTCGACGCCAATGCGGGTATATCGCTCAACGGCAACTTCGTGAAGCTCGTAGCATGGTATGACAACGAATGGGGTTACTCCAATAAAGTAGTTGAACTGATCCAGCATATGGCAACAGTTTAGTTATAGCAGCGATTCTGCTTCCTTCGTCTCAAAAATTATTCGGTCATTTACGTTAAGGAAACCGACGCCAAGCCGAGAGCAATCAAACTTGTTTGAATTGCCGAGGCGCGAAGGAGGAAAAGACCGCGTTAGCGGGATTAAACTCCCTCATAATTTTCATCGACAGCGTTGCATAATCACCACTCTAACAAAACTGTTTATATAAAAGTAAAGGCCGGCATTGCGCCGGCCTTTACCATTTAAGAGGTTTAAATCAGATGTTTTTGCTCATCTTGTAATTGGTGAGATACAATTTATTGGCTCTCCTTTTCTGCTCCTCATCCACTGCAAATCCTTGTTTCTCAAAAAACGGTTTTGCCGTGATGCTGACTTCCGATGTTATTTTTTCGATGCCTTTTTCCCTGGTGTACGATTCAATCGCCCTATAAAGCGAAGTCGCGATCCCCTGGTGCTGGAAATCTTTGTGGACAAATAAGTTGTGCAGATACCCCGCATCGTTAACGGATGTAAAACCGACGATTTTTCCGTTGTCATTCTCAGCCGCAAGGAAATGCTGCCCGGCGAACAATTCGTGCAAATGAGCCGTATCATCCCCGCACGAAGCCCAATCTTCGACCTCTTCGGTCGAATAATCTTTCCGGTTCACGGATAGAACGGTATTTTTATAGAGTTCCGCTAATTCGGGAATATCGGCAAGGGTTGCCTGTCTGATATAAAACATGTTTTCTTTATCATATAAAGGCTAACAGCTGCACCATCAGCACCCCGAAATAGTTGCCTACCGCGTAGCCGATCAGCCCTATGGTTATGCCGGTCACGAGGGCTTCGCGGTTGCCCATCGCCGCCGCCATCATAGGCACGAACGGGGCGGAGTTTATCATCGCCACTGAAGCCACCACCATCGAGTCGGCGTCGACCTTCATCAATTTTGCCAGAAGAGCCTGCAAGGCCAGAGAAACGAACACCGCGAAGAGCAGGAATCCGGCGAGGTAGATCTCCTGCGACAGGTTTATCTGCGAAAAATCGGCCATCGAGGCCACCGCGATACTGAAAATATAGATCAGGTACATACCCGCGTCGTAGCTTTTTTCGAGCTTTTTGACCGGTTTCAGGAACGACGCACCGATGCTCAGCGTGGTCAGCATCAGGATCATGATAACGACCAGATACTCTTTCGAGATCAGTATCGCTAGGCCGCTCGAAACCGCGACTATTGCGAGTGTCAGTCCCGCCGCCTTCAGCACCTGCATCAGGTTCGGGCGGCGGAAAAATCCGGCGTAGGGATTCGCTGCTTCGGTTTTTTTCACCTCCTCGGCGAGCTCCCGCCTGGTTTTATCGGATATTTTCGACTTGTCTACCGGCAGGAAACGGCGGAACAGCGTGATGCCCGCGCTCAGCAGGAATGCTATGTAGACCGCGCTGACGATCATGTCGTAGATGTTCATCGTGATGAAGGTGCTTTCCTCCGCGCCGACCATCTGCTGTACGGCCGCCATATTCACCGTTCCGCCGAGATACACCGCCGTGGCCATGCCTCCGATCTTGGCCGCTTCGGAGCCGAGATGGTTTTTGAAGATCAAAAATCCGAGGATGACGGCCGTCACGACCGCGATGATCCCGCCCAGCAGGGCTTTCCCCACGATGCGCGTCTGCCCTTTTTTGAACGTACAGTTGAAAAGCAGCATCGGGATGGCCAGCGGGATCATGGCCGTCGTGACCAGTTCCTGTATCTGTTTAGTCCCGGCGGGCAGCCACGGAAGGTTGCCGGCGACGATCCCTATCGCATAGAGCAGCATCACGGGGCCTATTTTCGCCATCACGGGGACTTTGCGGCACAGCCACAGCACTCCCGCCGGAGCGACGAGGAAGAATATTACAAGGAGTATATTTCCAACCATAAGCCGAGAATTGGATTTACACAAAAATAGTATAAACGCAAAAAATGCGGGTACGTATAAATACTTAATTTATTAACAGGGTAGTCGGCTATTTCTGGCGGAAGAAGATCTGGAGCGGTACCCCGCTGAAATCCCATTCCGAGCGCAGTTTATTCTCCAGGAAGCGGCGGTAGGGCTCCTTGACGTACTGCGGCAGGTTGACGAAGAAGGCGAAAGTCGGCGTCGGCGAGGCCAGCTGCGTCGCATACTTTATGCGGATGTATTTCCCCTTGATCGAGGGCGGGGGAGTATCCTCGATGATCGGCAGGATGAAGTCGTTGAGCTGCGAGGTGGATATGCGGCGGGTGCGGTTGGCATAGACGCGCATGGCCGTTTCGAGCACCTCGAGTATGCGCTGCTTGTTGATGACCGAGGTGAAGATGATGGGTACGTCGTTATAGGGGGCGATCTTCTTTTCGAGGAATTCGCGCCACTCTTTCATGGTGTTGGTCTCTTTTTCGATCAGGTCCCATTTGTTGACCACGATCACGACCCCTTTCTTGTTCTTTTCGATGAGGCGGAAGATGTTCATGTCCTGCGCCTCGATCCCCTGCTGCGCGTCGAGCATCAGGATACAGACGTCGGAGGACTCGATCGAGCGGATCGAGCGCATTACGGAGTAGAACTCGAGGTCGTCCATCGTCTTGCCTTTCTTGCGCATCCCGGCGGTGTCGACCAGATAGAAATCCATGCCGAACTTGTTGTAGCGCGTGTAGATCGAGTCGCGCGTGGTGCCTGCGACGGGGGTGACTATGTTGCGCTCCTCGCCCAGAAGCGCGTTCGTAAGCGACGATTTCCCCACGTTTGGGCGTCCCACGATGGTTATGCGCGGCAGGTCGTCGAACTCTTCGGCTTTGGCGTCTTCGGGCAGCGCGGCCAGAACGGCGTCCAACAGGTCGCCCGTGCCGCTTCCCGACATCGAACTGACGGGGAACGGATCGCCCAGCCCGAACGAGTAGAATTCATGGGTGGCGTACATCTGCTCGTTGTTGTCGACCTTGTTGACCACCAGAAGCACTTTTTTCTTCGAGCGGCGCAGTTCGTCGGCGACCATTCCGTCGAGGTCGGTGATGCCGGTGCCCACTTCCACGAGGAAAAGTATCACGTCGGCCTCGTCGATGGCCAGCATCACCTGGCGCCGGATATCCTCCTCGAAGACGTCGTCGCTGCCGACGGAGTAGCCCCCTGTATCTATCACCGAGAATTCGCGGCCGTTCCAGTCGGTCTTGCCGTAATGGCGGTCGCGGGTGGTGCCTGCCGTCGCGTCGACGATGGCCTGCCGCTGCCCGACAAGGCGGTTGAAAAGTGTGCTTTTGCCCACATTGGGGCGTCCTACTATGGCGACTAAACTCATGATTTTCTCATTTTAATGCCGCAAAGATAGCGTTTTTTTACTTATATTTGGCGCAGCCAACCCCGTTTCATGATAAGGATAACCGTCATCATATTGTTCGTGCTGCTGGCCGGGACGCTTGCCGTAATGGCGCAGTCCGGCGGCAAACCCGCAGATTCACTCGATACGGTTGCTGCCGACACGGTGCGCTCCGCTCCGCTGAACCCCTACAAATTCCGCGGTACGCAGCTGATAGCCCCCGGACTGCTCGTCGGCTTCGGCGCGACGGGGCTGTTCGTGAATCCGGTAAAAGAGTGGAACCGCGATATCCGGGATTACTATAACAACGACCACATCTGGGAGGATAGAAGACAGTACCGTTTCGACGATTATGTGCAGTACGTACCGTTGGCAGCGCCCTATATCCTGAAACTGTGCGGTGTGAAGAGCCGCCACAACTACGGCGAATACACCATCCTGCTCGCAACCTCCTGGCTGTCGATGGGCATCATGGTCAACGCCCTGAAATATACCGTGCGGGAGATGCGGCCCGACGGCTCGAGCCGCAATTCATGGCCTTCGGGACATACGGCGACCGCCTTCATGGGGGCAGAACTGCTGAGGGCCGAATTCTGGGAAACCTCGCCCTGGATCGGCGTGGGAGGATATCTCGTCGCCTCGACGGTGGGATTCATGCGTGTGTGGAATAACCGCCACTGGATGACCGACGTGCTGGCGGGCGCGGGGATAGGAATTCTCAGCGTCCGCATCGCCTACTGGACGTTCCCGCCGCTTCAGCGCCTTTTCTTCGGTAAAGGGGATAAAGAAGGCGGAGCGTATATCTCCGCCGTTCCCTATTATGACGGTCGCCGGACCGGCGCCTCGCTGAGCCTCTGTTTCTGACCTACAGGTTTTCTATCACGTAGTCGACGATCTTTTGGCGGACGTTTTGCGAGCCGTTGGGCCGCATCGAGTGGTTGTCGTCGGGATATATCATCATGTCGAACTGCTTTCCCGCTTTCACCAGCGCCTTTGCCATCTCGTAGCTGTTCTGCACATGCACGTTGTCGTCGCCCGTGCCGTGCATGATAAGCAGCCGCCCTTTCAGGTTCTCCGCGAAGTTGAGGGGCGAATTGTCGTCGTAGCCGGCGGGGTTCTTCTGCGGCAGCCCGTTGTAGATCTCGGTGTAGATGGTGTCGTAGTAGCGCCACGAGGTCACGGGCGCCACCGCCACCGCCAGTTTGAAGACATCGCTCCCTTTCAGGATGCAGTTCAGCGCCATGAAACCGCCGTAGCTCCAGCCGTAGATGCCTATGCGCAAGGCGTCGACGTATGGCAGGGTGCCAAGATATTTCGCGGCGGCGATCTGGTCTTCGGTTTCGAGTTTGCCCAGCTGGCCGTATGTGCATTTCTTGAACTCCTCGCCGCGGAAACCCGTCCCGCGCCCATCGACGCAGACCACGATGTAACCCGCCTCGAGCAGGGATTTGTATATCAGCAGGTCGCCTGCTCCGATTTCCGCATTTTTTACGCTTTGCGAACCGGGACCGCTGTACTGCGTCATGAACACGGGATATGTTTTGTCCGGACTGAAGAATTGGGGTTTTATCATATATCCGGTCAGTTTGACGCCCTCTGCAGAGGTGAACGTAAAAAAGTTTATCCAGCAATGTTCCAGAAAAGCGGACGTCGTCGTCCGGCTTTCGGTTTTTACAGGGCCGAGTTCCGGCTTTCCGACGCAATGGGTTTCTCTGATCCTGCTGACGGATTCGAGCGCCGATCTTGTCGTGCGATAGTATTTCAGCCCTGGCGTTGCGTAAACGATATTGCTCCCTTTTTCTTTTGTAAGGCGTTTTTTGTCTTTACCATTGAGTTTCACGGTGTAGAGATGCCTTTCGATAGGCGACGGCTCGGTCGACATATACCACACCGTACCGTCCTTTTCACCCAGCATCTCCGTCACTTCCCATTCGCCGGAAGTGATCGCGTTAAGAAAACCTTTTTCGATGCTGTAAAGATACAGGTGCATCCACCCCGTGCGAGTTTCGTTCTTCGCTATAAAACGGTCGCCGTCAGCGAGGAACGTAATGGTCTGGTCGTCCGGACGCTCCACATAGCGCGACGAGGTTTCGGTGTAGATGGTGCGGATGCGGCCGTTCTTGTCTGACAGCAGCACCTCGAAAACATTCTGCAGGCGGTTGACGCGGTAGAAGAACAATTCGCCCGACGGGGTCCAGCCGATGCGCGGAATATACTGGTCGGTCAGGGGGCCTGTATCTATCTTCCGGGTTTCGCCCGAAGCGATATTGTAGACATGAAGCGTAACGACGGAATTCTCCTCGCCGGCTTTGGGGTATTTATACAGGTAGGGTTCCGGATAGAGTTTCTCGTCGTAGCGCATCATGGCGAACTCCCTGACGCGGCTCTCGTCGAAGCGCAGGAACGCTATCCCGCCGCCGTCGGGCGAAAACTCGTAAGCCTTAGTGAAGCCGTACTCCTCCTCGTAAACCCAGTCCGTGACGCCGTTTGTTATCCGGTTGCGTTTGCCGTCGAATGTGATCTGCACCTCGCCGTCCTGTCCCGCGACGAACAGGTTGTTTTCCCGCACGAAAGCCACACGGCTGCCGTCGGGAGAGAACGACGCGTCGCGCATTCCCTCTTCCGCCGATGCCGAAACCGGCTTTACTTCGCCCGTCGCGAAATCCGCGAGCGAATACTCCGCCGTGAAGGAG
>JAVBVG010000135.1:0-39937 GCA_031554415.1 Rikenellaceae bacterium
CCGTTCCACCTGCGATCTTCCGGTTTACCGTTATGCGGAGGTGCTGCTGAACTATGCGGAGGCGAAAGCCGAACTTGAAACGCTGACGCAGGGGGATATCGACATTTCGATAAAACTGATCCGCGACAGGGCGGGAATGCCCAACCTCAATATGGCTGCGGCCAATACGACTCCGGACAGGTACCTCTCCGATGTCAAGACCGGATTTTCGAACGTAACCGGAGGCAACAAGGGCGTCATACTCGAGATCCGCAGGGAACGCTCGGTCGAGCTGATGCAGGAGGGATTCCGGGTATATGACCTTTTCCGGTGGGATGCCGGATACTGCGTCGACCAGGATATCACCGGCATGTATTTCCCCGGTGTGGGAGAGTACGACCTCACGGGCGACGGCAATCGCGATGTGATACTCTACGCGCAGGGCACCGAAGCGCCCGCGCTTACTCCGGCGGAGAAAGAGGCTGGAAGCGTGCAGGTGTATATGATCACCAACAATGTGTCCGACGGCATCGTCCTTTCCAACGGCAGCAACGGGAATATAGCCTATCATAAGAATATTACCCGCAACGGATTCAACGAAACCAGGGACTACCTCTACCCGATCCCCATAAACGAGCGTTCACTCAACAATAACCTCACGCAGAACCCGGGATGGAGTGACGGACTCGATTTCTAAGTTGAAATAACATAAAAAATATTACGATTATGAGATTTATTAAATATGCAGCCCCGATCCTGGCAGCGGTCCTGTGTTCGTTATGGAGCTGCGACAAGGATGAATCGACGCTTTCGAAGGCTGTTCTGGCAAGCACCGGCACATTGAACTTCGCCGGGCAGGGAGCCTCCCCTCAAATCATCACCGTTTATGCCGATGGCGACTGGGTGGCTGAAGTTCCCGACTGGGTGACGGTCGAACCCGCCTCGGGCAGCGGAGGAGCGACGGATGTGACCATTTCGGTATCCGAAAATATGCGTACCGGAGCGCTGGACAATCCCCGGAAAGCGAATGTCGTCTTTAAGGGCAGGTCGATTGCAAGCCGTGCCCCGGTGCTTATAACGCAGGCGGGTGACAAGTTCCGCGATGTGGGTGAGTATAACCCCGGTGATATCGCCGGACTGCCCAATGAAAAGGTCGTGTCGATGCCGAATCTGATAGTGATGGCCGTCACGACGGCTGGCTTTGTCGCGACCGATGCGGAGAATACCGCCAATATCTATGTCCTGAGCACAGCGACTGTGGCCGTCGGCGACAAGATTTCCATTATGGGCGATAAAGGCACCGCGCAGTCGCTTCCCTTTGTGAATGCGGATATCCTTACCCCCGTTTCGACCGGCAACACGGTTACGTACCCCACGCCTGAGGATATAACCGATAAGGTCGATACCTATACCAAAGATTCGAGGGAGTTCATTGAGGTAAGCGGAATCTTGGGCGGCAACAGCATTTCAATTGCAGATGCGACCTTCTCCGTAAGCATCAAGGACGCTCCCGCGTCGATGGGCATTGCGGCTCTGAATGGCCACAGAGTAACCGTCAGGGGATATTTTGCCGGAGTGGCCGCTCCCGTGATCAGTATCATGGCTGCTGAAATTGATGATAACGGTCCGGCCAGAACCACTTTCTTCTTCGAGGATTTCGAGTGGCTCGAGCCTTGGTCGGTAGCAGGCGATGCAGGCAGGACCGTAGAAACGGACAACCTCAGCGCAAATGCACCCCAGATAGTAACTCCGAAGGTTACCATCGAAGGCACGGATGTTAGCGCTAATGACGCTCTTCTGGCAAAGGGTTACTCGTTCCTGCGCGTTACCCAGACCAGCGATAACGCAACCGAGTGTATTTATCTCCAGAGGAATTACCTCAAGTTCGGTAAAACAGGATACCAGGCCGGTATCATTCTTCCGAAAATTGAAGATGTTCCAGCCGGCGTCAACCTCACGATGACGTTCGTATGGTGTCCTATGCGCCAGGGCTCGGGTGTTTTCGACCCCGTCAACATGCTTGTCGTCTTTAAAAATGGAAGTGATGAGGTTACATTCGAGTTAACTTCGTCGAGAGACTATTTTGCGGAAAGTGAAAAACTCAGGTGGGTCAAAGAAGAAATAGCGCTCACAGGAGTTACCATCACCGAGGACACCCAGATCACGATCAAACAGACGAACTGGAAACTGGGTACGGCAAACCGCTGGTTCCTCGACAATGTCGAAATATACACCACCGATGAAATATAATTTCGGATAGGTATCTTTAATAAGGGCGGCCGTTAACCTTCGGGGTTAACGGCCGCTTTAGTTACAGGGCTGTTCCGGCGGCGGGATTACGGCAGGGCGTTGATCCTGGCGATGAACTCTTCCCGCGTGCAGGTTCCGAGCTCGCTCTGAGGCACCTCGATGATGGTGTTCTCGGCCACGGTGATCTCTTTTATCCAGTATGTGTACATTCCGTCCGACTCGGCGGCGAATATCACGTAGAACTGGAAACCGATCGGCGCCCAGCCGTAGTGCTCGGTGAAAAGCCCCTCTTCCGTCCAGTACTGGTCGAGGAACGCCAGCGAGCCGGCCTTGCCTTTGTACGCCACATAGACACACGAGTTCTTGTTGTCCCAGCCATGGGGAGGTTTCACGAACAGGGGTGTCTTTTCGCCCTGTTCGCCCGACAGGATGTCGATGTTGGTCCAGCCGAAATCGTGGCAGAAGAGGTTGTAGGTATTGTTCTCGACGTCGATTCCGAGTTCGGCTTTAGTTTCCCGGTCCTGCCCCGTGCCGAAAATATCCCAGAAGAGGTCTCCGTTCTCGTCGATGGTTCCTTCCCAGATGACCATCCCGGTATCGACGCCTCCCGTGAGCGAGCCGGGAACCTCTATATAGTACTGGCTCCAGGTCTGCAGCTGTTTGCCGTCCTGCGTCATGTTCACGTAGAACTCGCCGCCCGTGACGAGGGGCCTCAGGTTGCCCTCGCTGTCGCGTCCCATCAGGGGCCTGTTCGCGGCGGCCATGCTTCCGCGGTCGAATATCTCGACGTATTCGAGATCGACATTGCCGGTGACGGGGTTCCATTCGCTGTCGTAAAGAAAGCCGCTCCACGAGAATTTCACCCCGTTGTCGGTGGTAAAGATAATGCCCTGTGAGACGTCGAAAGTTTCATGGATGGTGAGCGCTTCGAGCGCGCCATCCCTGATCGTGCCGAAGTCGGCCTGTGTTCCGGGCTCGACGGTTTTTTGTTGGGGTTTTCCGTCGTAGCCGTTGTCGTTCCAGCATCCTGCCATCATTATCGCCGCGGCAGGCAGTGCCAATAAAAACATTTTTTTCATAATCGTAAGTGTTAGTTCGGACAATGTTTGTTTGTTGCCTTTGTAATTAATAAACCCAAGGCGCGGAAAAAGTTACCTCCGGAATAAAAAAAACGCTATATTTGTAGAGTCTGTCCTAAATTTTATTGATAAAAAATGTTATGAGAGATTTTAAGATGATTTTTTCGCATCGGACGAGGCGCAATGGGGACCCATTGTAACGAGGACGAGGTGGAAAAAGCGCTTAAAAGAACAATAACAGATTTATTAAATAAACTTTAGGCAGACTCCATTCAACTTAAAAAGCCGCCGGCCCTGCCGATGGAGAAACCAGACCAGTCGACCGACACTAACCTCAACGCGGAGCGCGGCTCCGGTAATTCCCTGAGAAAGGGAGTCCCGGATGTCGGACCCGACGTGATACAGGCCCTGAAAGAGGGCGGCCACGCCGCCTACGACCGTGTTTTCACCGTCTATTACAACAGGATCAACGGCTTTGTTGGCTCGCTCGTCAAACGCAGGGAGGATGCCGAGGATATCGTTTCCGACCTTTTAGCTTCGCTGTGGACGGGCAGGGAAAAACTCGATCCGTCGCGAAATTTCAACTCCTTTATATATACCGCCGCCCGCAACGCGGTCCTCAACTACTTCCGCCATAACAAGGTGCGCGCCAATTACGCGGCCAACGCCGTGAAGGCCGACGACGCCATCCCTTCGGACGAGGAGTTCATCGCCCGCGAAACCGCCTTGCTGGTCCGCCTGACAGTGGACCATATGCCCGAACAGAGGCGCAGGGTATATGTGCTGAACAGGGAGGAGGGCCTGGGCAACGAGGAGATCGCCGCGCAGTTGGGAATCTCGCGGAAGGCGGTCGAAAAACATATGAGGCTCGCCCTTGCCGATATCCGCAGGGTGGTTACGGCCATGCTCCTTCTCCTCAATCTCTGACAGGGAGCCCTTACTCAACAGCAAAACACATTTATCCCATAAAAAATTTTAAGGTAGAGGTTTCCTTTTGCCCGGTTCGGGTTTACTATATACGAGGAGCGGTCTTTACCTTTCCCAAAACCAATAGCTATGGAAAGCAGAACACGAGGAAAAGCCAGGCGGATAATCGAGGCTTACGCCCAAGGCGCCCATCCGGCAGAGATCGAACAGGATTTCGCCGGATGGCTGGCCGATCCGCGCCATAGCGAAGAGAAGGAGGAAGCGCTCGCCGGGCTCTGGAACAGTTTTCCGCTGGGCGGAACCCGCGCCGCGGAATCGGCACTGGCCAAAATGAAGGTCCGGCTGGGGCATCCCGTGCCGCTCCGGAGGCGGATCGCCCGCTGGATTCCGCGCGTGGCAGCCGTGCTGCTTCCCGTGGCGGTATTCCTGACGGTATTCCTGCTCGTTAACAGGCCCGCCTCCCCGAAGGTTCTCGTTGCGATCAATACCGCCGACTCGATGATCTACCGGGTTCTGCCCGACAGTTCGGAGCTGTGGCTCAACGGCAATAGTTCGCTGGTCTACACCGAGGCGGCCGACGGATCGCGGCGCGCCGAGCTGCGCGGCGAAGCCTGCTTCAGGGTGGTGCGCAACGGGACGGCGTTCGAGGTCGAAGTGCCGGAGCTGACGGTAAGGGTGCTTGGGACGGAATTCAATGTGAAAGAGTACGCGGATGTTACGGAAGTGACGCTTTACGAAGGATCGGTCGAGGCGGTTTTCGACGGCGGAAACGTCGCGCTGACGCCCGGCGAGATGCTCACATACTGCGGCGGCGAGGTTTCCGTCGGTCCGATCCCGGCGGGTCATATCAACTGGAGGTACGACGCGCTCGATTTCCGCGGCGAAACCATCGGCTCGATCCTCGAAAAGGTGTGCCGCTTCTACGGGCTGACGCTCGAAATGTCGGCCGGAACGCTTCCCTCCGACCCGATCACGATACGCTTCGACGGCCGCGAAACCCTCGGCGATATGATGTTCCTGCTGAAACAGGTATCCGCAGGCTTCGATTATGAATTTGCCGGCGACACGATAAGAGTCGCCCCGAGATAAAAAAACAACCAACCCGATGAAAAGAATGAAGAGAACCAGACACAGGTTGCGGCGGCACGCGGTATTGCTGCTGATGGCGGTTTCGGGGATATTCGCCGGCTCCGCGAAGGCGCAGGAGCGGACGGTCGCGCTGCCCTCGCTGCGGCTGACCGCCGGCGAGGCGATATCCCTCATAGAAACCCAGGCCGGACTCATTATAGGAGTCAACCATGCCAATTTCGACGTCGGACGCCAGATTACCGCTAAATCGGCGAGCGTCGGAGCGGACGAGCTTCTGGAGCTGATAGTGGCCGGGACCGACCATACATATATAAGAAAGGACCGCCACGTGATAATCGTGTCCGACGGCAAGCCGAAGGCCGCCCCGGCGAAAGCGGAGGCCGTCCGGAACATCACCGCGCCGCCCGAACCCGACGAGGACCTGACGGCGCTGACGCTCGAAATCCCCGGCGAAGAGGCTCCCCAACCCGAAACGATAATCCACAAGACCGTGTCTTACAGCGATCCATCCCAGAGGCTGTCGTTCTCCCTCGACGATCCCTACGACTTCGCCGACATCGCCGGGGAACAGCCCTTCTTCGCGATGAAAACCAATCTGCTGTACGGTATCGCCACCCTTACGCCCAACCTCGGGGTGGAATTCGGCCTGGGGCGAAAGACCACGCTGGAGGTGTCGGGCGGCTGGAATCCCTGGAACCGCGAAGGCAAAATTAATCCCGACGGGAGCGGCAATATGAAGCTCGTCCATCTTTACGTGATGCCGGAGTTCCGCTGGTGGCTGTGCGAGCGTTTCAACGGGCACTTTTTCGGCCTGCACACCGTCGGCGCCGCATACAACATCTCGCAGTACACCCTCCCGATCATCGGTTTCACGAAGGATTACCGCTACCAGGGCTACGCCGCGGGTGCGGGTCTCTCCTACGGCTACCAGCTCATGCTCTCACCCGTGGTGAACCTCGAATTCACCCTCGGCGTGGGCGTCTGGTGGCTCAAATACGACCGCTACGACTGCGTGAAGTGCTCCCGCAGCTACGAATCCTTCGACCGGTTCTGCTTCGCCCCCACCAAAGCGGGAATATCTCTCTCATTCATAATCAAATAAGCCATGAGGATCACAGCAACCATATTATTCAGCCTGCTCACCCTCTCCGCATCCGCCGCGCAGAAGAACGGCGGGGTTCCCTCGGAAAGGCGCATCGACATAACCTCCGTGGCGATCTCTTCGGACGGCGCCGACGCCGTTGTAACGTTCGAGGCGGCCGTGGGAAAAAAGGCCGCCAAAGGCACCCGGGCGATCACTGTAACCCCCGTACTGACCGGCGGCGGAGAGCGCCACGAACTTCCCGCGATCACGGTGCGGGGCCGCGGATCGCGGATATCGCAGGCCCGCCGCGACAGGGCCTCGGGCACGAGGTCGTCAGGTGAAGGTGTTGTGATATATCTCAGGAACGGCGAAAGCTACTCCTACGCCGCATCGCTGCCGGACTCCCTTCTGACGCCCGATTCGAGGCTGATATTCGAATCGGGCGCGGTGGTCTGCTGTTCCACCGGCGACAACATCCGGACTGGCGCAACGGATTTCGTGGAGGAACGCGCCGAGGTCGTAATACCCGAACTCCCCGGGAAAAGCACGGGCGACAGGATATCCTCGAATTACGGCTTCGTCGAGCCGATGCCCGAAGGGCCGGTCCGATTCACCGACGCGATACGCGACAACGCCCTGGTGGTCTATTTCGAACTCGACCGCCACGACCTGAAAAAAGAGTACCGCAACAACCGCAACATCCTGCACCAGATCATAGCGGCCATAAATGTCCTTACTAGGTCGGAAGACAGCGAGATCGCCGCGGTGATGCTTGCCGGGTTTGCCTCGCCCGAAGGTACCATCGGGCGCAACCGGGAACTGGGCGAGCGCCGCGGCCTCGCGCTGCGCGACTACATCACCACGAACACCCGCCTGCGCGCCGACGACTTCGTGATGCACAACGGGGGCGCCGACTGGGACGGGCTGCGGATAATGGTCATGGATTCGGATATGCCCTACCGCAGCGAGATACTGGGGATAATCGACCACACCCCCGAATGGGACGCCGCGACGGGTACCGCCCGAATGGATGTCATCAAAAAGATTAGCGGGGGGAAGGCCTACGAGATACTGCGGCGCGATTTCTTCCCCGAACTGCGCAACACGGCTTACATAAAGGTTTACTACCGCAATAAAGATACGGGAAAATGAGAACAGCACGGATATACGGATCGTGGCTTCCGGCGATAGCGGCGGCCGCGATGGCGATGACAGGTTGCTGGAAAGAGGATTTCAGCGACTGCCCCGGAGGAAAACTGCTGCTGGAAACGACCTGGGAGGATGCCGGGGAGGATGTGGACCTGCCGGAGAATTACCGCGCGGTGATAGGCGGCTGGTCGGAACTGCTTTCGGGCAACGTCAACGAGATCGCCCACACGTTCGCCCCCGGCGACTACCGCATCTACGTCTACAACACGCCCGAAAAGATAACGGTGAACTCCACGACGGCCACGGTGGCCGGTGCCGGAACGGGGCTGACAGACAATATGCCCGGATGGCTCTTCACATATTCGGGCGACATTACGAGCCTTACCGGGGACGAATACCGCACTGTGCACGCGCATATGACCCGGCAGGTGGGCCGCATTACCTATGAGATAACGGCGCGCGGCGAGAATATCAAGGATATCGGCAGCATAGTAACGGCGGTCAAATCCGCAAGGCTGGACGGAATAGCATCCTCGATGGACATCGGTACGGGGGCGCTGTCGGGCCCTTCGGCCGTCGCGCCTGAGTTCGTGCCGGACGGAACCGTCAGATACACCGCCGAAAGCCGCATACTGGGAACCGCAGGCTCGGCGCAGACGCTTACCCTTGAATTAGCGACCCCGTCGGGCTCCACGCAAACGTTATCGGGCGACGCCGCACCGGCCCTGGCAGGGTTTAACACGCTTAAAAGTGGTTATTACCATATCGCGATCACGATAACCGGCTTCAACTACAACGACGGCACCATCACAGAATGGGCGATTAACTGACAGACACTACTTCTATGAAAGACGAGAGATCGTGGGAGAACTTCGTGAACGGATAATCCCGCCTTTGTACGTAAGGAGCCGGTAAATCGTCGATTTACCGGCTCCTTCGCTTTCACAGTTCCCGTGAATTTATTTCCAGGTCCACTCGTAAACAGGGATGTAATTGGGAAGGACCCCCGAGTAATCGTCAAGCCTTACCGCCAACCGGAAAGGACTCGATAGCGTCCACGGCAGAGTGGCGAGTTTTACCTGCATCTCCACTTCGTAATAGCCGCCGTTGAAGGCTCCGATACCATTGACGCAATTTACTATTTTTTCACCTTTAATATCATCGGTGCCTTCAGAAACCCAACCGTCCAATTTAATATAAGGAGTGCTCGACCATCTGCCGATAGGGTTCTGAGCGCCCCATTTACTTGCGATAAAGAGAGACACAAAGTATTCCATTCCGTTTGCATTGGTATCATTGCCGAACGCATAACCCATAGGCTGTCCGGTAGTGTTGTTATTGTCGGCATCTAAATATATTACCAGGTCGGTGCCATTGGTCTCTTCGGTCGTTGGTACTGCCGATTGGTTCGCCTTGAAATACATGAAAAGATCCGTGCCGTCGGAATAATACTTTGCTTCGAGCATACCTGCGACGCCCGTTTTCGTTGCGGATATTTCGGCCCAGTCGGTGAAAGAGCCGTCGATGGTTATGCCGGTGGCGCCGCCAGGTGCGGCCTGTGATACACTGATATTGAAGGCATCCGCGTTGCCGGCCGTGAATGTGATCGTGCCGTCGAGTTTACCGCCGGTGTTTTCATCCACGTTCACGACGAGGGTGTTGCCGCTTTTGGTGGCGGTTACCCAGCTGGGTTTATCAAAATTCCACTCAGAGGCGTTGGTGGTGACCGTCAGCGTCACATCGGCGTTGTCTTTGTCTTTAAAAGAGATCGCCGAGTTGGGCGACACGCTCAATGTGTTCTTGACGGTCAGGGCTGCGGCCTGAGTTACGCTGATACGGACCGGATCCGCTGTGCCGGCCGTGAATTCGATCGTGCCTTCGAGCATGCCGCCGGTGTTTTCGTTCACATTCACGACGAGGGTTTTGCCGCTTTTGGTGGCGGTTACCCAGGCAGGGGCCGAATAACCCCACTTGGAGGCATCGGTCGTGACTGTAAGGGTAACATCGGCGTTGTCTTTGGCGGCGAAGGATAACGCGGAATTCGCAGCCCCCGACACGCTCAGCGTGTTCTTCTCTTTGTCAGGATCGCAACCGGAAAAACTTACCGCGCACAGCAGCAGTCCCGCTATAAACAAATTTCTTTTTTTCATGGGTTTTAAATTAATCGGTTAGGTTTTTTATGAATGGTGTCGCTTAGGCTACAATTGGATCTCGTGTATTTTATTGAATCCTGTGGAGCTGTTCCAAATATCCTTGTTGGCCAGCCGGATGCTGTATTCCGGACGGTTTTTGAGGCGCGGTTTGGGGTCGGGAAGATTCAGCCAGACATTGTATTTTTTACCCACGGCCATCCCTTTCGGCAGGTCGAATTTCGCATGGACGGTGTGGGTTTCGCCCGCGAACCAGAAGCGCGGATCGTCGTCGACCTGCACCGCGTAGGTTTTAGAGGCGTCGCTCGCATCCACGAAAACGATCTCCACGCCGCGCGGATTGACCGGAGCGGCAAACCCGGTGTTTTCGATCTTAAGGGCGGCTTCGTACTTGGCCGACAGGGACGGAGAGGGAGTAAAATAGCCCTCCTTCAGCACCAGCCGGTAACCCAGGCGCCGCTGCACTTCGTCGTAGCAATTTCCGGTTTTCCAGCCGTTCAGCACATCCCCGTGGTAACCTCTGTTAAGATAGGTCCAATGGTACCGCTCCATCTGCTGAATGGTGCTCGTACAGTTGGTGTATGTCGTGTTCACGTTGCAGGTTTCGCCGCCCATCATGACATACCTCGTCTCTTTTTCCCAGAACAGCATATCGGCTTTTCCGCCGCTGTAAGTGCCGTAATCGTCGGCCGAGGCGAGAAAGCAGTCGTTGTGGGCCGCCAGCCGCGACATTTTCGAGCCGTCGTGCGCGGTTTGCAGCGTTACGCTGTCGGCATAAGAAAGGCCGTAAGAGAGCATTTTGTGGCGCGCCGTCCTGACGCAAACCATCCTGTCCCCGGGCACCGCGTCGAGCAGCGCGTCGAGAATCCTGCGGCGCGGTTCGTACTGGGCGACGGTGGATGCCTGGAAGTTGTAATTGGAGGTGTAGTACCACTCGCCCCACGTTCCGATGAACCCGGCCTCGACCGCCAGTATCACGTCGCCATGCTCCTGGAACAGTGGTTTGAGCTGGGCGATATGGCCGAGCGCCACGTCGACGGGAGCGTCCGAAATGCTCAGGTTGTTCGTGTCCATATTGCTGTTGTCATAGGCGAACCGCAGTATGCATTTCGATCCGCCCTCCCTCAGGGCGTTCATGTTGGCCGCGAACAGGTCGAGCACGCTCTGCGACAGCGCCTTGGTCCTGAAATCCGACGGGTAGTATATGCAGTGTATTATCGAGTAGCCCTCGTTCCTTTTCTGCACCACGGCATTTTTCGTGAGGGGCGACGGCACGCTGCCCCTGAAGAAGAAGCCGTTCAGATTGTACCATCCTCTTTCGGGATTCAGGAAAATTTCGTCGGAGTCGCCGCCGTAAGTAACTCTGTCGAGCACGGCGTAGTCCGGATCTTTAAGCTCCTCTTCATTCCCGTTTCCGGGTGATTCACAAGCAGTAAAGGAGCAGGCTGCGGCAAGAGCAAGCAGCAGGGCTGTTCGTTTGATCATATTTGTATAGGGAAATTCTTATTCCAGTGTGATTTCGCGCAGTTTATTGTATCCGGTCTCGCCGTCCCACACATTCTGGTTTGCGAGGCGTATGCTGTATGCCGGGCGGGTATTGAGCGCCGGTTTGGGGTCCGGCAGGTTGAGGAAGACCTCGTATGTCTTGCCCGCGGTGAGTTCGGAGATATCGAGCGACAGCTTGACCTTGTGGGTCTGAGCGGCGAACCAGTATCGCGGATCGACGCTGGTCTTGATGCGCACGGGATCGCCCGAGCCGGCTTTTTCCTTGAACACGATCTCGCAGTCGCGCGGATTCATCGGCGCGGCGAAGCCGTCGTTCTTAATGAACAGTACCACTTGGAGGGGTTTGTCCGCGGCGGGTTCCGGGGTGAAATAGGCCTCGGTGAGCGACAGGCGGTAGCCGAGCCTTTTGTTGATCTCGTCATAGCAGCCTTCGGTCCTCCAGCCGTTGATAACGGCCGTATGGTAATTGCTGTTCAGATAAGACCAATGGTAATTCTCCATCTGCGTGATCGTGTTGTCGCATACGCTGAACTTGGATACACCGCATGTTTCGCCGCCCATAATCAGGTATCTCGAATCATTTTTCCATAAGTCGCGTTGCTCTGTGCTGAAAAAAGTACCGGTGTCGTTGGCTGAAGCCACGAAGCAGTCATTGTGCATGGCGATCCTCGAAAAGTCGGACTGATTAAAAGCGTTTGCCAGCGTGAGGCTGTCGGCATAGGTCAGATCGTACATATTCACTTTCGCCGCGGGATAACGCACGCAGACCATCCTGTCCTTGGGCACCGCGTCGAGCAGTTTTTCGAGTAACTGGCGGCGCGGCACATAATCTGCCACCGTCTTGGGCTGGTAAACATAATTGGAGGTATAGTACCACTCGCCCCATGCGCCGATAAAGCCCGCTTCCATAACATAGAGCACGTCGCTGTGTTTCTGGATCAGCGGTTTTAACTGTGCTATCTGGCCGCTGAAAACATCGAATGGTGCATCGCTGTTATCTTTCGGTTTATTATTCGCCGAGTCATATGAGCTTGAATATGCGAACCTGAGCAGGCATTTGGCGCCGCCCTCGCGGATGGCGTCCATATTGGCTTCGAAAGTATCGAGAAACGCCTGGGTCAGGGGCTTATCCACGAAATCGTACATATGGTAGATCGTGTGTATGATGGTAACCCCGCTGCTCACGCGCGATTCTACCGACGATGTGGTCATCGGCGATGTGGATTTGCCGCCGCCGTAGGGAAAATTAAAATTGTTGTACACATACCATCCGCGCTCCGGATTGGTAAGCGCTTCGTCGAAGTATGTATATGTGGTTTTGTCGAGTCCTTTAAGGTCGGAATCGTTGTCGTTACCGGGATTTTCCGGATTTTTGGTACAGGATGCAATTGCGAGCACATACATGCCCAGTAATAGTTTAAGCATTAGTTTCATAATTTTGGTTTGTATAGGGGTTAATTTATCAGTTGTCGCGGCGCCCTGAGGCTCCGGTTATAAAACGTTAAAAGTATGTTATTTAGTATAATGCCGGGGTGCGGGAAGAACCGCTCCGCACCCCGGCATTCGGTCTATCTCAATTGAATGTTCTTTTCGCGGAAATCCAGCACTTTGCCTTTGGCTTTCATGATGTCGATCGGTTCGGTGGGAGTACCGTAGATCCTTGCGACATGCTGATTAGTGGAATTGTCGATAATGTCGTAGGTGATAAGCCCGGCGTTTATGCCGTTCCATGTCCCGGTCTCTACCATAGTGCGTCCGGAAATCTGTGCCCTGAAAGTAGCTGTGTAGGATGCCTGCGTTTCATAACGCGCGACGGATATGGTTGCCCTGTAAGAAGAGTTTCCGGGAACCACGAGCGTAAAACTGTATTGACGTGAGTCCTCCTGACTTTGAGTCTCGCCGCTTGAATAATCCCATGTGGCTCCTGCGGAAGCAGATTGCTCAAGACCGCCGCTTACATTAACCCAAGGAACATTTGTAGTCACGCTAAAGGACAATTTTAAACTTGTATTTACGGACTGGCTGTTTCCTCTTGTAAAAGTCGTCTGTTCCGTAACTTTGTTAGAAAAAGTCGCAGTCATCTGCTGCTGCGTGGGGGTAGCATTATTGACCACTATTTCGTCGATAAACGATGGGATTGGAATAGCCCGACTTCCTTCACCCAGATTGTAATGAATACTTTGGAGAAAGAAATCCTCCACCGAAGTGATGCGGAAAGTACGGTAAATGCTGGTGTCGTTTTCTTTGAAATAAGCAACCTGTTCTACTCCATAATCTGCATGGTAGTAATACGTCTTACTATCTTCGACCCTCCTGATGTACTTATTGGCGGGATTGTAGGCGTCCGACAATACCTGAAAACAGCCTGCATAAGGCTGTTGTTCGTCAAATGTTTTAGTGGGAAAGTAGAACATCTTTTTCCCGTTTGAAGCAGTAGCAATGTGAAGATTATTGCTTCTAAACCCAAAAGACGTGGGTGAATGATGCCCATATTTAGTATCTAACAAAGCAAAGCCTGACTCAGGGGAAAGATCCGCAAAAGCCGATTTTAAAATGAACAGACCATTACTGTTCGGAACTTTTACCAGATACCAATGTTGCGTATGTGCTTTGTCGCCAGTTCTTTTTTGCAACATTTTAAAGCCTGTTTCGTTGCCATAGTATTCTGCACCTGGAATCGAGCCGGCTCGTGTAAGATACAGGTCTTCATCAAAAGACGCTATTCCCTTAGGAGAGTGAATGGTAACTCTTAATTTTAAACTATCGAACTGGTCGAGAAAATGGGGTTCGTCGGTTCTTGTAAGGGAAGAGGGTGATTTAGGGTTATCGATACCTGCGTCGCCCGTATCGGTCTTTATACATGCTGTCGCCATAAAAACGGCCAATGCGATAATAGTAAATCTCTTTTTCATAATCAATCGGTTTTTAAAGGTTAAAAAAGGAATCTATATGAATTAAAAAGTAACTAATAATACACCTGCTCGACCTTTGAAACAAACGTCATTGCAAGGAGGTGCAACCGACGCGGCAATCCAGTTTCAGACTATTTTGGATTGCTTCGCTCCGCTCGCAATGACGGAAGACAACAAAGCATAAATTATCATTGGTTGTGTGGAAAAGCAATGATTCGGAAATAGAAAGGGTTGCGGGGCGGATATCCCCCGCAACCCTTTTTGAAAATTGATTTGCCTGTCAGGCGTAAGTAAACCTTACGCCTTCAAGCGCGGTGAAATTACTTTTTCCAGTCCCAGGAGAAAGAAGGAGCCCAGCCTGCCGAATTCCAACCTGCCTGAAACTCGACCGCAAGACGAACCGGACTCGGAACCGTCCAGAACAGAGTTTCCATGGTCATCTTCACTTCCACTTCATAGTATTCGCCGTTTATGGCCCCTATACCATGGACGGATTGGATTATTGATGCTCCCGATATACCCTCCGTACCTGGTTCATCTTCGAAATAATCTTCAATCTTCGACCTTTGATAAGCAGTTCCGTTACCTGCGCCGATAGGATTGTTAAGACCGCTTTCACCTGCAATATCGAGATTCAGCATTTTGTCCATTCCGGATGCATTTTCATCAGTACCCAATCTGTAACCGACATCCGTACCAGTGAGCGGATCATTGTCCATATCGAAGTAGATCCGCAGCTCCTGCCAGCCACCATCAGTTACAGCCTTGTTTGCCTTCATGTAGATATAAAGGTCTGTGCCGTTGGTGTAATATTTTCCTGAAACCGCTTCGCCTCCCACACCTGTCATTGTTTTGACGTTGCTCGAAGCAGTCCAGTCGGCGAAAGTACCGTCGATCGTGATGTCGCTCGGAATTTCGATGGGATCTTCGTCATCGTCATCCTTCGGGGGTTTGTCACCTTTGTCGCAGGCTGCCATCATTGCTACCGCAACAAGTGCGGCCGTGATCTTAAAGAAAGAACTTTTTTTCATAATTCTAAAGTTTTAATGGGTGAATGATTTGGATAAATTAATGTAAGTTAAGTATGAATGATAAATAATTTGGATGTCGCTTATATAAACGTAAACGCGATCTAATTTGTTGTAATTAGTCGTTCTGGGCTATCCCGCTGGCCAGTATTTCGTCGGCGGGTATCCTGTAGACGAACCGCGGATCGGTCGGCTGGATAACCTCCCAGTTCTGCGCGCCGCAGTACTGCCGGTCGAGCGCCTTGCCGTTGCGGAACTGGTCGATCGCCCTGTGCCCTTCGAAACAGAGTTCCAGTCGGCGTTCGTCGAGAACCACGTCCAATACCGTCGCGTAGCCGCGGCCGGCGTAGTTCGCCGTCGTGAAGAGCGCTTCGCCTGAAAGTCCAGCGCGGGCGCGAACAGCGTTTACATCGTCGAGTGCTTTCTGGTCCTGGCTCGTTTTGGCATACGCTTCGGCGCGGTTGAGGATCACCTCGCCCCAGCGTATCATCGCCGGAGAGGCGAGCATGCTGATCCCGTCCTGGTTGGAGAACTTCGTCATGAAGAACTGCGGGAAGCTGTTGTGCGAGGTCAGCGTTACGGCCGGGGCTATGCGCGCGGTAGTCTTCACCCCGTTCAGCATGATGAAGTTCTGCGGATAGCCGTTGACCGTTTCCGTTTCCAGATATATTTTGTTAACTCCGCTGAGGAAATAGTATTTACTCTGTGTGGCATCCCATATGGCAGGTTCCGTCATAGGCAGGCCCACACCGTCGTTCATGACCGCGTAACGTATCTGCTTTGCGTCATCCGCGGCGCTGCCGGGTTTCCGCGTCACGCAGTATGTCGTGAAGCGCTTGTCCTCCGGGTAGCGGTTAAAGAGGTCGAGCAGCGGGTCGGAATACAACACTTCCCCCCAGCCCACGCCGCCGTCGTCCGTATAATACATGGACGCTATCTTCGAGGTCGGGGTGTTGCCGAGGTCTATCGAGGTGTGGCCTACAGCCCACAGCGTTTCCGGCGAAGAGAGGGTTTTGGGAAAATAGCCGGATATGTCGGTAGCAAGCACCGACGAAGCGTCGGCTACTCCCATATCTTCCGTAACCAGTTTTATCACCTCGCTGTTGAGTCCCATGTACAGATAGACGCGGCTCAGCAAACCCTGTGCGGCGGCTTTCGAAACAAACCCTTTGTCATTGCCCTTGCGCGGAGTGGCGCTCTTGCCCATCAGCTCGATGGCTTTCTTGAGGTCGTTCGATATCTGCGTATATACCTGCCCGACCGTAGCGCGTTCGGTAACCGAGGTGTCGGTGCTGTTGCGGATGATTACGCCGGGATTGTTCTCACCCTGGCTGTAGGGTTTTGCGAACAGGTTCACCAGGTGCAGGTGGCAGATGGCCCTAAGAAAATAGTTTTCACCCAGCATATGGTCGAAATCGTTGGACGTACCCTCTTCCAGCGATTCGATCACCGCGTTGGCCCCGTATATGATATGGTAGGCGATCCACCACATATAGGAGTTGTTGCGCAGCCCCGGCGTGTCGTCGTAGGTGACGGCATGGCGCAGGTCGTCGGTAGTGAGGTAGCAGAGGGCGGTGTTGTCGCCGCGGAACTCCGTCATAAAGAAATAGTGGCGGATATAGGTGTTTTTCTGCTCCGGGTAATTGGGATCGTCACCATAATAGGCCAGCGGTTCCTTGAACATGGAGTAATTGCCCAGCGTCATGTATTCGGCCGCCGCGGGATTCTGTTTCAACTGTTCCGAAGTCATTTCACCGCTGGGATAGCCTTCGCGGTTGCAGGCCTGGAAAACGGATGCCGATACAACTGCTATTATTAAAATCAATATCTTTTTCATTTTCATTACTTTTTAACCGTTCTACATCAGAAAGAGAAGTCGACGCCCACTGAGTACACCCTGCCCACAGGGAAATTCATGTCGGAGGTTCCGGGAAGCGACCATGTGGTTTTTTCCAGGCTGACTTCGGGGTCGGCGCCCGAATATTTGGTCAGGGTGAAGAGGTTGTCGCCCGACAGATATATCCTGGCCGAGGACATCTTCATTTTCGAGAGCCATTTCTCAGGCAGGTTGAAGGAGAGCGTAACGTTCCTCAGGCGCAGGTAGCTGCCGTCCTCCAGATAGCGCGACGACAGGTTGCTGGAGTTCTTGTTGCCGTTCAGCTTCAGTTTCGGGTGGGTGGCGACGTCGCCCTCTTCCTCCCAGCGGCTCCACCCCAGCCCGTTGTCTATCGACATCTGGTTGTAGGTAACCACGAGGCCGTCGGTGTCCATAGATATCCTGGTTTTGTTGAATATCATGTTGCCGTAGTTGTACGCGAAATTGAAATCGAGCTGCAGCCACTTCCACGAGAGCGAGTTGAACAGCCCTCCGTAGAACTTCGGCATGGCGGTTCCGAGATACCTGTCTGCCGCCTGCGTGACGTCGTTGGTCGGCTTTCCGTCCGCGTCGTACCACAGCGGGTCGCCGTTATCGGGATCCACGCCGTACCATTCGGGACCGAACCATGTGTAGATGTTGTAGCCGTTCTGTATGATCTGCGGCAGACTGCGGTCGGCACCGCGGGTGAACGTACCGTCGGGACTAGTCGGAGTGGGCAGCAGCTTGGTCATCTTGTTGGTGTTGTAGGCGAAGTTGAACGAAGTCGTCCAGTTAAAGTTTTTTCGGCGGATATTGGTCGAATTGAGCTGTATCTCCAAACCGGTGTTGCTCATCTCGCCTATATTCTCCAGTTGGCTGAAGAATCCGGTGCTGGGAGCAAGCGACCTGTCCATCAGCAGGCCGGAGTTCGTGCGGTAGTAATAGTCGACATTGATTTCCACCCTGTCGTAAAGGTTAATGTCCAGTCCCGCGTCCGCCGTCGTAGCGGTTTCCCAATGCAGATAGGGATTGGCGAGCCGGTTGGGAGTGGCGCCTATCGAACCCAGGTACTGGTACGAGAAGTCGAAAGCATCCAGATATATGAACGGGTCGATTTTGTCATTGCCGGCCTGGCCGTAGCTCGCCCTCAGCTTGAGGAATGTAAGGGCCTTGTTGCCTTTCAGGAAATTTTCATTGCTGATGATCCACGCTCCCGAGACGGCAGGGAAATAGCCGGTGCGTTTCTTGGCGGCAAAAACGGAACTGTTGTCCGCGCGAAAAACGGCGGTCACGAAATATTTGCTCGCGTAGCTGTACTGCAACTGCGCGAATGCCGACCAGCTCCATGAGGGGGTGGGCCTGGGACTGCCGCTTACATCTGCGGCGACGGACGCCGAGTCGAACGAGTCCATTCCGGTAGGCATTCCGGTGCCGTTGAGGCCGATGTTATAGCTTTTGCCTTCACCCCACTCCCAGCCCAGAAGGCCGTTCACCGAGTGGTCGCCCCAGGTGTGGCCGGCCTTCAGCAGGTTCGATGTCGAAAAACCGCTGCCGAAGCCTTCGCTGTAGGTCAGCGATCCGTTGGATGCGGCGGCGCCGGTCTTGGTCTGCGGATCGAGGAAGGTAGTCGAATTCCACATACTGCGGTTGAAGCGGTTGGTAGACGATATGGATAACCACGAAAGGATATTCCAATTTAGATATACATCGGCCATCAGGTTGGAGCCGTGCGACTTGTTGTAGTTATACTCCTCGTCGTGGAATACGTTCAGCTTATCCACACCCCACCATTTGTTATTATAGACAGGGCGCCCGGGAGTCGATGCGGGACGGTCGGGACGCGTGTCGCTGTTGATAAACACCGGGTTGCCTTCCGGATCGTAGGGATTGTCCCACGGCATGGCCCGGTAGGCTCCCTCCAGCGTCGCCCACTGGTTGCTGCTGCCGTTGTTTTCGGAGTAGTCGAGCCTGATGCTCAGATCGAGGTTCCGCGCGAGCTTCGAGTTGAGGTTCAGCCTTGCGGAGGGACTGTTGTAATGCGTATTGATCAGGGTACCCTTCTCGCGGTAGTAGTCTATGCTGGCGCGGTAGTTTATTTTTTCGGATCCGCCCGAAGCCGCCGCATAGTAATTCTGCACGATGCCGGTCCCAAAAGTGGCATCCACCCAGTCGAAATCCTCTTCGAGCAGCCATTTGGGTTTCTGCGAGGCGAACAGCCCGGCGGAATAGAGGGATTTCTGATAGTAGTAAGCTTCCGAAGAGTTCATCGGGCTGAAGCGGCCGAACAGCGCCTGCTTGAGCCCCACGTTGGCTTTGAACTCCACTTTGATCGGCTGGTTCATCTTCGCCTTTTTGGTCGTTATCACGATAACGCCGTTCGCTCCGGAGGCTCCATAGATCGCCGTCGCGCCCACGTCCTTAAGCACCGTCAGCGTTTCGATGTCGTTGGCGTTGTACGATCCTCCGGGAATGCCGTCCACCACAAAAAGCGGAGTGGAGGCAGCGTTCAGCGAACCTATACCCCTGACGCGGATATTGGCTGCCGATCCGGGTTGGCCGGAGTCGTTGATGACCATCACGCCGGCAACCTTGCCCTGGAGCATATTCCCCACGTCGGGTGTGGTAACGTCGGTCAACTGCTTGTCCGTCAGGGTGACGACGGAACTCGTAAGTTCGGCCTTCTTGATGCTGGAGTAACCCATCACCACGACGTCTTCCATGCGGTAGGTGTCGGGTTCCATCTCGACGTCGATCACGTAGCGGGAGCCGACCGGCTGTTCCTGCGCCTTATAGCCCAGATAGTAAAACGAGAGGACATCGGAAGAGGCGACCCTGAGGGTGTAGAAACCGTCCGAGTCGGTAATGGTCCCCATACCGGAGCCTTTGACGATCACCTGCACGCCGGTCAGCGGAGAATGGTCGTCGGCCGATGTCACCTTGCCGGAAACATTGACCTGGGAGAATGCCGGAGCGGCAGACATAAGGAAGATTCCCAAGCAGATAAACTGCACCTTTTTTAGTAGCCGTAGATTCATATTGGGTAGAGATTTAGTAAGTGATATTTAATAAATTGTCTAATAAACTTCGATAAGGTAGTTCCTGTCGAAAACCGGGGTTATGACGGGGTTCGCCCCGTCTATTTCGTATGTCCGGCCTTCATCGGAGGTGTATTCCCGCACCGTGTAGGGGCGTTTTTCGAGGCCGCGGAGCTCTATCGGCGCGCCGTCCCACCGGTCGGCGTAAAACGCGTAATAGATCTTCCCGTCATTACTTATGACATGCGCTTCGGGCTTGTCGTAGACGATGTCGTAGAGGTTCAGGTAGTCGCCCGTGGAGAGCATCCTGTCATTGTAGATTCCCACCCATTTCTTGTAGAGCGCCTCCTTGTCGGGGGTGAGCAGGTAGCCGTCGCCCTTTACATTGGGATTTTTCCGGGGGTAAGTAAATTTCGAGCCGACCACTCCGCCGATGCCGATCTGCGTTCCGAAATCGTCGCCGCCGTCGCTGAGTTCCACATGGTCGGCATAGTAGGCCAGGTGCGGGTTCACCGCTCCGAGGGCTTTGCGTTTCATGCGTATCTGCGCGCTCGATTCGGGATCCGACGCCACGGCCTGGTTCATGAAAGGTATCATGAAGAAGTTGTAGGCGCATCCGCAGGGGCAGAACTGCACCACCGCATAGGGTTTGTAGGCCAGGGCCCTGTTGTAGATGTTTTCAAAATACGTCGGCATCAGCTCCATCGATTGCGCCGGGTTTTCCAGGCCGCTGGCCTCGTTATGGTCGGGCATGCAGCAGTTGAGGTGCTGCCCGTCGAGCTTCAGCCCGTCGAAATTCCACTTCACGAAGAACCTTTCGAGCAGGTCGTTGGTGTATTTTTCGGTTATCGGATTGACCGGCGAGAGGTAGTAGCTGTTCCACCAGGTGATGTACTCCGGCGCCCACTCTTCGGTCAGCAGCAGCATGTCGGGATGTTCGCGCAGCACGCGCGTGCCGGGATCGGCGGCGAGCGGAGCCCACCACAGTTTGGCCTTCATGCCCTGAGCGTGGATGGCATCGGTGATGCGGCGCATGTCGCCGTCGCCTCCGGGGAAGCGGCTGTTGGGCTCCCAGTCCCCCTCGGCGATCTGGTATCCGTCGTCGACGTCCACCCATTTGAAACCCAGTTCGCGGGCCTTCGGCAGCGTACCGATAACCTCCTCGGCGGTGAAAGTCCTCTCGTAGCCCCACGCGCACCAGACGGCCTCGTAAGCTTCGGGGTTCGATTTCGGGAATACGATCCCTTTATCCTCCATCACCCGCGCGAAACGGTTGAGCGGATCGTAGAAGTCGCCCGTGTGTACGCAGATGAAGGTGTCGTATGTGTCGACCTCGTGGCCGGGGGCGAAGGTTTCCCTTTCGGGCAGTTCGTATTCAAGGGCGATCGAAGCGTAAGGCTCGCCGTGCAGCCATCGGACAGGCATCGACACCATTTTGAGAGTCGTTTCGGTCAGCCCGGCGGCAATGCCGCCGTCCCTGCGCCACATATTCACCAGGGGCATTCCCCCGCCGTAGTCGCAGTTGTTCATACCCAGGTAATTCTTCTGGTAGTAGCCGGGCGCGACTTCGAGAATCCAATCCTCGCGCCGGTTCGACGAGGAAGGCTGGAACGACCACACCGGGGAATCCGACACCATCCTCAGTTCGTGGTTCTTCCATCCGAGCAGCGTGGCTTCTTTGTCGCCCGTGTTCACATACCGCGTTTCGAAGAGCGCCATTCCGGGATGACTCGCCGGGAGGGTGATTTTCTGACGTTTCTCTATGCGGTAGCCGTTTTTATCGTAAACGCCGGTAAGGATCCATACCTGGTCTTCGCCCTCCGCCGGACCCTCGACGGTTTTCAGGCGGAACTGCGACGCGGTAAATTCATCTGCAATGAGCGCGTCAGATTCGATATATCCTTTATACAGCTCTCCGGTCCCTGCATTGAGCGACTCGACGTTCAGGCGCATCCTGCCGTCGATCTTAATGCGCAGGTCGCCGTTGGTCACGGTCACGCCGCCGCCGCTGCACGACGACAGCGCGGCCGCAGCCATTAAAATCAGGACGTATAAGTTTTTCAAAATCTTCATTGTCATTAATTTCTGAAAAGTTTGAGGGCGTTGCCCCTGTATATTTTTTCAAGCACGTCGTCCGGCAGCCAGAAACCGCTGAGCGCCCACTGGTATCCGTAGTTGCCGTTCTCGCGGTTGTAGAAGTGCTCGTCGTCGGTTTCGAGTATGCGGTATATTTCTCTGTACATGGAGGGGCTCATCCCGTTATCGGTTCCGAAAAGCACCCTGTCCGCGTATTTGATGATGAATTCGCGCGCGGCGCGGGGAGTTGCCGCCGATTCCGCGTTGCGCGCGGCAAGGTCGACGTACATGTTGGGATACTTGTCGAGCATCCTGGCCAGGCGCGGCAGGTCGTGGCTCATGTTGAGGTAGTGGCAGGCGATGAACGTGGTGCCGGGATTCGCGGCCACGGCGTTCTCGAAGGTCGCGATCAGTTCATCGTAATCGAGGCAGCCCGGAACGGTGGTGTCGACGTGCCACTTGGCGCCGTTCATCAGGCCGTCGTTCGAGGCGTCCATGGGCTCGTACATCCAGATCGGCTCGGCGATGTGTATATTGATCGGCATCCCGAGCTCTCCGCATCTCTCCAGCAGGACTTTCAGACGCGGATTATCGAAATGCACCCCGCGTCCTTCGACCGGATAGCCGTAGAGGTCGCCTAACCCCTTATCACCCATTTCGCCAACCCCTACGGCACCCAGTTCATAACATTTTTGAAGCGCTTCGAGCGCGCGCTGTTCCCAATCCGCATTATCGAAATCGGTGTAGTCGAAACTGCACCAGAACCTGAACCGGTCGGGATAATCCGCATATTTCGCAATTACCTCTTCGAACGGCTGGCTCTCCCCGAAGGTGGCGGCGTTCAGAATATGGGTAACTTCCACTCCGGTGGCGTCCATAGCCTCGACCCAGGCAGCGATTTCGGCCTTGTCGGCGGCGTAATTGTGCGAGTGCGCGTCTATGACCGGAAACTTCCCCTTTTCGACGAACGTTTCCTGTATGTTGTATATCGACACCGGGGCGTAATCCTTCAGCAGGATCGCCTCGGGGCCGGTCGCATTTCCCCGCCGGCCGCAGCACGCGGCGACTGTGACCAGAATTGCGGCTGCAAGCAGTAGTTTTTTCATAATCTTCCGGTTATCGGTTTTATCGGGCATAAAATTCGGGCCTGTCAAAAGCGGAGCAGGGGGAGTTATCCCCGCACCATTTCGTATTTCCCTTTGAGCATCTCCACGGTCGGCGCAATGGCGGCGGGAAACACTTTGCGGAGGTCTATTTCGTCGCTTCCGAGCAGCACGCCTTTGAGGGCGCGCATGAAATTGTCCTTTATTTCGGTAGCCAGGTTCACTTTGGCGACACCGTTGGCGATCGCCCTGCGCACCTGGTCGTGCGGTATCCCCGAACTCCCGTGCAGCACGAGCACCGCGTCCGTGGCGGCATGTATCTCCTTCAGCCGGGCGATGTCCAGTTTCGGAGTCTGCTTATAGAATCCGTGAGCCGACCCGATGGCTACGGCGAGGCAGTCCACCCCTGTCAGCTCGACGAACCGCGAGGCATCTTCCGCCGTCGTGAATCCGCCCTGCTGCTGTTGTCCGAGCTTTGCCACATACCCGAGCTCCGCCTCTACATTTGCTCCGTAGGGCTTCGCCAGCCTGACCACCTCCTGCGTCAGGGCGACGTTCTCATCGAAAGGCCTTTCGCTGGCGTCGATCATCACCGAGTCGAAACCGGCGTCGAGGCACCTGCGCACGAGCTCCACCGAACCGCCGTGGTCGAGGTGTATCCACCCCTCGAGCCCGTAGTCGGCTATCCCGCGGCGTCCCATATCGACGGCCATCCGCAGGCCCATATAGTCTATGGAACTTTGGGTAAGCTGCAGCATGACCGGGGAGGCGGTCGCCGAGGCGGCGCGCAGAACCGAGGCCAACGTCTCGAAATTGTAGAAGTTGGTCGCCAGAATGGCCGAGCCTTCGCGCTGGCACTCGATGAGTTTTTCCCTTACGTTCATGCGGTTTCCCACGTTACAGTTTTATCTGCTGCCCGAATCTTTCGGCAGCGGTCTTTTCTATGTTTTCCTTACTCGAGAATGCGCCGGTGCCGCCTGCGGCGGTGGTGTTGATCGCTCCCGTGAGGTTGCCGAACTTCTGGCACTCCTCGAGCGAGGCTCCGCGCGTGAGCATATGGATGAACCCGGCATTGAAGCTGTCGCCCGCGCCGGTCGCGTCCACGACCTCGGTGTTGAGGAACGACGGGAGCATAGCCTCCGAGCCATCCTTTTTGACGAGTATCGACCCCTTGTTGCCGCATTTCACCACCAGCGCGCCGCCTATGTGCGGTTTGACCTTTTCGACCGCCTCCTTGAGCGTTCCCGCGCCCGTGAGCAACATCAGTTCGGTTTCGTTGGGCATGAAAACGGTGATATAGGGCAATACCTTTTCGAGATCGAGGTCCCACTTTTCGGCGGGATCCCACTGCGTGTCCAGCGAAACGGTAACGCCTTTTTCGCGGGCGTATTCCAGAACCTTCACGAGATCGCGCTTGAGGGCTGCCTGCATGAAGATCGAAGAGATGTGGATGTGTTTGGTACTGTCGAAAACCGACTTGTCGATGTCGTCGAATCCCATCAGGTCCATCGTCCCCTGGAAAGTGACGTTGGCGCGGTCTTCGCCGTAGGAGAGGACGATCGTCGCGCCGGTGGGGCATTTGTCCGTTTCGATCAGGTACTCCGTGCCGACGTTTTTGGCGTCGAGGCTCTTGCGGACAAGGCGCCCGAAGTCGTCCTGCCCGATCATGCCGACGAAGCCCACCCGCGCGCCGAGCGACGCCGCGTTCGCGGCGAAGATGGCCGTCGAACTTCCGAGCGTAACCAGCATGTCGTGGGCGAATATCTCCTTGCCCACCACCGGCATCCCGTCTATACGGTTCAGGATCAGGTCTGCGTTAAGCTCTCCGAGAGCTATGATATCGAAACTCTTCATATTGTATGGTATAGATTAGCTGCTCTGTAAGAGGTCGTTGAAATTCACCAGGTTGAACGCGGTGAAATATTTATCCATATCGTGTTCTATCCGCCCCAGGAGTACCGTTTCGGGGTCCATCCCTGTGCGGCGCAGGTTGTCGTAGAGCATCTGACGCGCGACGACCGCTTCGGGCTTCTGCCAGATGTAGCGGCAGCAGGTCTTCACGATCCACACACGGCGTTCCGGGTCGAGCCGGTCGAGGGCAAGCGACTTTTCTTCCGGCTGTAGCCACTTCTGCCAGCGGTTCGATTCGTCGACAAGGCGCTGGAGCGTCGCGGTGATATTCGACGGCATGGCGACTTCGCCTTTCGCCGCCAGTTCCTGTTCTTTTTCTTCGAGTTCGGCCAGCGCGTCATACTCGCTCATAGTGAATTCCGGGCCCACGTTCGCCCCGCCCATGCCGGACATCGGATACTGTTCGGGATTGGTCACCCCGTCCGAATAATGTCCTTTTATATAACTGCCGAGCGGCTTCACCCTCGAGGTCAGGCCGCGCGCGACTTCCGCGTCGAATGTGGTAGTATGGAGGTCGGTCCCCACTTTACCCACTATGAACACCGGCCATATATCGCTGAGGCCGCATGCGTCGAGTTTTTTGCGGAGTTCCGAGATGAACGTGTCGAAAGTCGTCTCGTCGGCCAGTCCGCCGTGCACCTCTTCGGTTCCCACCTCGTACGATATTCCGGGAAGGTTCCTCGCGCGGCGGAATTTTTCAGTGTGGTATATCAGTTCGGCGGTGCGTTCGGCTACCACCTTAATGTCGATAATTTCGCCTTTCGGAACGAATATATCCACCGTCGGGTCCACGTGTATCAGGTCGTATCCGGCCAGAACCGCATCCTCGAACGATTTTTTGACCGCATTCATAGCCCGGTCGAGGTCCCAGCGTTCGGTCGACTGTTTGTCTTTCAGCCACGGGCCGCCGTGATCCACCGCCGCGACGTAAATACCCTTATAGTTGACTGCCGCGGCCTCCTGTTCGAGCACTTTCGTGAACTGCGCCTGCGTCATGCCGGTGTAGCCGCCGTCGCCGTCGACCTGGTTGAGCGTCGCGGCGAAACAGATGGGGGCGTTGTTGCGCTTGGCGGCCCTGAACGCGGCGCGTATCACGGCCATCGAATTGGGACACACCGCAAGCAGGGTGCGCCTGACGCCGGTTGCGGCTTCAAGCTCCGATATTCTTCCGAGCAACTGTTCTGTCTTAGCCATTTCTCTGATCGTAATAAATGGTAACTCCCTCGACCACACGAGCAATGTTTCCCGAAATGGACGGGGAGTCGGGATTGAGCCCCATGTCAAGCGATTTGTAGAATCCGAGCAGCTGCGCGACGAAAACATAGGGAATGCATTTATAGATGCTTTGCGAACTGTCGCTGCCGCCGAGGTTGACCTCCAGGTCGAAATACATCCCTTCGATGTCCACCTTTTCATCCGACACGGCGATCTGCGCGACGACGTTGTTGTTGGAGTTAAGCTGCTTCACAAGGTCGGTTTCGTAGCAGCGCACCCCGGGATCGCCCGAAAAGAGATAAATCATTACCGTGCTGCCGTTCACGACGGCTTTCGGGCCGTGCCTGAAACCCAGGAAAGAGTCGTAGCTGCACACTACCCTGCCGTCGGTCATCTCCTGCAGCTTCAGGTGCGACTCCTCGGCCACACCCTTCATTTCGCCCGACCCGAGGAAAACGGCGCGGTCGAACCTGCGGGCGGCGATCTCCGCGACAAGGCGGTCGATGCGGGCGAGTGCTTCCGAGGATTTTTTCACGAGCGACTCGACAAAAGGACGCTGCTCCCCAATATTCCTGATATTGGCGATCATCATGCAGGTGAAAAGCATGGTCGAAAAGCTGCTTGTCATTGCAAGGCTCTCGTCGTTGGTTTCGGGCGGAAGAAGGAGCAGCAGCGTATTCTCCTTTTCGGCGGTTTTGGCAAGCTCTCCTTCGGCGTTGCAAGTTATGTATATGTGTGCGATATCCCTGCAGATGGCATTTGCGATTTTTATTGTTCCCAGACTTTCGGGGCTGTTGCCCGAACGGGCGAACGAGATCATCAGCACTTTCTTTTCCGGATAAAGATATGCCTCGGGGTTTGTGATGAGGTCTGTAGTCGGAACCGAGGCGCCGCCCTTGAGAATTGTGTCGGATAACGAAACTGCGAGTATGTCGCCGATGAATGCGGAGGTTCCCGCGCCGGTAAAGATTATCTCGTATCCCATGTATTTCGAGATAAAAGCCTCGATCTTAGCCCTCTCTTTAAGCAGCAGTTCGTACTCCCTGCGCCACATTTCGGGCTGCTGCATGATCTCGCGGTAAGTATGATAGTTAGTATTCATATGTCCAGGTTCTGTTTACGGCAAAGATAGAAAACCGATACGTTTTCAAAACACCTGATCGTAACTTTATTCGAGTTTCAAAACACACCGCAAACGACAATTACGCATATAATTTTGATTATAAATTAATTACATTGTTAAATCCGCATAAAAAAAACATTTCGCAACGTTTCGAAATTATTTCGCACATCTGCATTTATTTACAAAATTATAATTATATTTGCACTCGACAGGACACATCCAAAAACCGCTGCCTACTTATAAAACACTGATTATCAAGATTTTTTTATCGAAGATTCTCAATTACGGGTATTTATATCGGATTTACGGATGTTTCATGACGAATTTCGAAACCAGATTAACCAAACTTAACCGGCGATGGACGACCTGAAAACAGCGCAGGAGCGAAGAGCGCTCATATTGCAGAGCCTTAAAGAAGATTCCAAAGTTTCGATCAAAGACATATGCGAAAGGTTTGATGTTTCGGAAGTGACGGTTCGAAAGGACCTGAACATGCTTCACGAGCGCAGTCTTCTGGTGCGCACCAGGGGCGGGGCCATACGCCTGCCGGGCAGCGACAACGGCAACGATATGTCGATAACTTATAAGCGGCTCTATAATTATAAGGAGAAACAGGCTATCGGCCGCCTCGCCGCCTCTCTGATCAACGACGGCGAAACGATACTGCTCGACTCCGGCACGACCACGCTGGAGATCGCCCGCAACCTGCAGCAGTTCCAAAAGCTGACCATCATCACCAATGCGCTCAACATCGCGGCCGAGCTGCTGAACTACAAGCGCTTCAACGTCATCATGCTGGGAGGATACCTGCGCGAAACGTCGCAGTCCGTCGTGGGGCCGATCGCCGAATCCAACCTGAAGATATTCTATTGCGACAAATTTTTCCTCGGGGTGGACAGCTTCAACATCGAGAACGGATTGTCCACGCCCAATATCGAGGAGGCCAACCTCAACCAGGTGATGTTCTCGATGGCGAAAGAGGCGATCGCCGTGCTCGATTCCAGCAAGTTCAACAAGCGAAGTTTCGTTTTCATCGCCCCTGTAAACAAGATAAACACCGTCATAACCGACAGCGGCGTGCCGTTAAATGTAAAGAGGCAGCTCAAGTCCATGAATATAGAGGTGCTGGTAGCCGAGCCGTAGCGGTTCGGAGGCGGCCGCTGACATAAGATTCGCCCCGTGATTGCCGTTTATATATTTACACCACTACAATCAACTGAAACCATGAGAATTTTTAAAGCTTTATCTCTGATATTCTGCCTGCTTGCCCTGATGGCGGCATGCGACACACAGCCACCGGGAGAAAACACCGATCCGGGGGACGTCATCGTGGATCCGTCGGAAGAGGACCCGGATTATCCCACCCTTACCAGGGTCGCCTTTGAGGAGTCGGACGACATCTTCGTCAACCCCGAGCGCGGATGGTACATCTGGCACGACTCGGATTACGATGCGAAGAGGGGCAAAAGCGGCAAGGTGCTGACCGAGGAGGTCGTCAGACAGCGCCGCTCGGAAGGGCACTCCCTGATACACATCATCTACCACCTGCAGGATTTCCGCGACAAGAGATATCTGTCGCAGGCGATGCTGGACAATCTGGACACCAACATGAAGGCCCTCCGCAGCGGAGGGGCCAAGTGCACGATGCGCTTCTGCTATTCGGACAGCTATCCGGAGGATATACCCCAGGACGCCCCTCTGGACTACATCCTCAACCACATATCGCAGCTGGCCCCGGTGCTCCAGGCCAACGGCGACGTCATCTATGCGGTCGAGGCGGGATTCATCGGGCGGTGGGGCGAGTGGAACCACCTGGATTCGGCGATAGGCTACAATTTCCACGCGTGGAGCACCAATGAGGCGTATTATCCCTGCCGCAAGGTTCTCGACGCGCTGCTTGCAGCCGTGCCGAAAGACAGGATGATATGCGTGCGGACGCCGTTCCATAAGATAAAATCGTACGGCCTGTCGTATGCCGACAGCGTGACTATCGCCACGGCCTACAACCAGTCCGATATGTCGCGCCTCGGAGGGCACAACGACGCTTTCCTTGCCGACATAGGCGACTGGGGTACATACTATATATATGGCCCGGAGAGCCTGAAGTGGATGGAGGGTGGTCCGTACTCTGAAGAACCCCATCCTCTTTTCTGGGAGAAGGAGAGCCGCTACATGGTGATGGGAGGCGAACCCGAGAACTCCAATTCTCCTTTCCACGGGAAAGAGAATACGATAAAAAACCTCGAGCGTTTCCACTGGAGCTACATGAACATTTCGTACAACGGCGCGGTGATCCAGGAGTGGAAGAACAACGGCGCTTTCAACGAGATAGCGCGCAGGCTGGGCTACCGTTTTGTCTTGAAGGAGGGCTATTTCTCTCCGAAAGCCGCCGCCGATAAAAAGTATGAAATAGCTCTGAAGATAAAGAACGTCGGGTTCGCCGCGCCGGTGAATCCCCGCGGCGTTGAGTTCGTGTTCGTCGAAAAGGGCGCCCCGTCGAATGTTTACACGGTAGGCGTGAACGCCGATCCGCGTTACTGGTTCGCAGGCGGAGAGGAACACCTCCTTCACGCCGAGTTCGAGCTGCCCGCCGGAATGGCCGCGGGGAAAACCTACGCGCTTTACCTGAACCTTCCCGACCCCAAGCCCCTGCTGAAAGACCGCCCGGAGTACAGCATCAGGCTTGCGAACACAGGGGTGTGGGACGAGAAGAGCGGATTCAACCGGCTGCATGAATTCACTATGCAATAAGACGATGAAAAAAATTGTGACGGCTCTTGCGCTGCTCGCGGCGACGATATCGTGCGGCAGCGATCCTGAAATCCATTACAACCGGAGCTTCGAAGATATCTCGCTCATCGCTAAGGAGAAGCCTTTCTGCATTGTCCTTGTCGACCATATGCAGTACCTCTCGGGGGAGTATGCTTTCATCCTGCAGGAGAAGCACGGCGGCCTGGCCGAACGCGCCGTTTACAATATCGCGGACATAGAGGCGCCCGGAAACGAGTGGTACATAAAATGGCTCTGCCCGCTGTCGGTCCCTTTGACCTGCGTGTTCTCGCCCGAGGGGCGCCTGGTTGACCTGATACCCGGCATGGGCGAAGAGACCTTTTCGAACACAGGGAAAGCCCTCGCGGATATGACGGCCACGGAGTATCGCTGGCCGAACCGTTTCGAACTGGACAAAGCGAGGGCAGTGCCTGTTTTGAACGATGTGCTGCAGAACCGGATGTTCCTCTCGAACGGCGTTTTCATAAAACGGCAGGCGGATGCGGCTATCGATTCCCTCAGTTATCCCTACAGCGTCTGGATGAAACTGTCGGGCCAGCTGATGGCGGGCGACACCCTCTCCGCAAAGGGTACGGCGAACGACCTGCTGGAGCTGGGAACGCCCTACAACCTGAATACGTACAGGACGGAATTCCTCACCGCGCATAAGATCGCCGATCCCGGTTTCAGGATCGATAACGAGCCCAACATCAGGGTCGCCGAAACGAGGATCGACCTGGGCGAACTGCCGATGAACAGGATGACGCCCGTAGACATAACGGTCTATAACGACGGCGGGAAACCCCTGAACATATCCGGTATAATCCCGGACTGCTCCTGCCTCCGGAAACTGGGCGGGGAGGAGCCCGTCGTGGTGGCTCCGCGCGACTCGGTGTTACTGCCGTTCGCGCTGGCGCCGTCGGCCGAGGGCGACACCCGGCAGGAGGTGCTGCTCATATCCGACGGGATCAACGGCCCGATGCTGAATATAGAGATACTCGCCACATTCCGGACCGACCTTTAATGTGTTGAATTTAAAATATCGTTTATGAAGAAAATTGCTGTACTATGCTGCCTGGTCGTGTGCGCCTGCTCGCCCTCCGGCCGGAAACATTTCGAAACCGCGATACAGTCCCAGCCCGGCGAATACTGGTGGGGCGGGGCCGTGGGCTACGGCTCGCAGATGCCCTACGTCCGTCAGATAGCGGAGTTCGACCTCTCGAAGGACAACCTCAACAACCAGGTGGTGCCGCTGCTGCTCTCCAACAAGGGGCGCTGGCTGTGGAGCGAAAAACCGTTCTCTTTCGAAGTTACGGGCGGCGGCACGGTCATCGTGCGCTCGGAGTTCGAAAAAACCACCGTACAGACGGCCGCCGACGGCTCCCTGAGAGGGGCCTATCTCGAAGCGGCGCGCAAACACTTCCCCTCGGACGGCACGCTGCCCGACGAACTCTTCTTCACCATGCCGCAGTACAACACCTGGATCGAGCTGATGTACAACCAGAACCAGGATGACATCATGAAATACGCCCGCGCTGTCCTCGACAACGGCTTCCCCACGGGAGTGCTGATGATCGACGACAACTGGCAGAAGCATTACGGCAATTTCGAATTCAAGCCCGAAAAATTCCCCGATCCGAAAGGGATGATCGACGCGCTCCACGCGATGGGCTTCAAAGTGATGCTGTGGATATGCCCCTTCGTCAGCCCCGACAGCCCCGAATACCGCGAGCTCGCCGCGAAAGGGTATCTGATAAGGGAAAAAGGCTCCGACGCCCCCGCCATACTGTCGTGGTGGAACGGCCGGAGCGCTTGCTACGATCTGACCAACCCGGCCGCGTTCGACCACTTCGTCGGCATCCTCAAGGGGATGCAGGCCGAGTACGGCGTCGACGGATTCAAGCTCGACGCGGGCGACAACGCCATTTACAAAACCGCCGGCATCGAGAGCTGGGACAAAGATGCCCTTTCGGTCGACCACACTATGAAATGGGTTGAAGTGGGGCTCCACTTCCCGTTCAACGAGTACCGCGCAGGCTGGAAAATGGGGGGCAAACCCCTCGTTCAGCGCCTCGGCGACAAGGATTACAGCTGGGACGCCGTCCGGGCGCTCGTACCCGACATGATCGCCGCCGGACTTCTGGGCTACGCCTATGCCTGCCCCGACATGATCGGCGGCGGACAGTGGACCGCTTTCCTCGACGTCCGCGAGGGCGATTTCGACCAGGAGCTGATCGTGCGCTCGGCGCAGACGCACACCCTGATGCCGATGATGCAGTTCTCGGCGGCCCCCTGGCGCATACTCAGCAGCGAGAACCTGGCCATCGTGCGCAAAATGGCTCTGCTCCACGAACAGTTCGGCGGCTATATCATCGAATGCGCCCGCCGATCATCCGAAAGCTGCGAACCGATCGTGCGCCATATGGAGTACTCGTTCCCCGGCGAGGGCTTTTCCGAGTGCCGCGACCAGTTCATGCTGGGCGAAAAATACATGGTGGCGCCCATGGTCGCTCCCGGGACCGCGCGCGAAGTGAAGCTCCCGAACGGAACCTGGCAGGACGACCTCGGCAACAGGCATGAAGGCGGACGGACGATAACGATCGACGTTCCGCTCGACAGGCTCCCTTATTTCGTAAAAGAATAGTTGTCCGCAGGCCGTATCACTGTAAAAAACCGCAAATCGTTGAATTTGCGGTTTTTTTATGCCGCTGGGTTTGGATATATTAAATAAACGTAATTAATTTGCATAATTAATAATTCTATTAAACAACGAACCGATGATCCGTAAAAAGGAAGAAAACACGCAGGAAAGCGGGCCGAGCATGGAAGAAAAGATCCTTGCCGCCGCCGAAAGGCTGTTCCTTGAGAACGGCTACGAGGCGACTTCGACCACGCAGATCGCGCGCGAAGCCGGATGCAACCAGGCGCTCGTCCATTACTATTTCCGCACCAAGGAGAAACTTTTCGACGCCGTGCTGGGCGGCCGCATCAGGCAGGCTCTCCGCGATTTCATGATCACGGACGCGGGCGATGGAAATTTCAGGCAGAAACTTACCCGCGTCATCGAATTCCACTACGACGTGGTGCGCAAAAACTCGGACATGGTACTGTTTTTGATGAATTCACTTACAAGGAACCCCTCGATGCTCGAGAGCATAATCGCGGATGCCGGTGAAAAGCCGCGGCAGGCCCTGAAGAAATTCCGTAACGACCTGCAGGTCGAGATAGAGATGGGGCGGATCCGTCCCATATCGCTGAACGAGCTGATGCTTAACGTTGTTTCGCTGAACGTATTCCCGTTCGCCGTCAGGCCTGTTTTCACAAAAGTTTTTGATATGGGCGACGACGAAACGGAGGCCATGTTCGACGAAAGGAAAAAAGAGATAGTCAAAACCATATTGCAGGGACTGCGTCCGTGAAGATCATGAAAAAATTACTTGTATTATTGCTGCTCACGACCCGGAGCGCGCTCTGTTTCGGGCAGCTCACCGTCGAGGAGTGCTACGGGTTAGCCCGTGAGAACTACCCCCTCGTCCGGCAGTACGGCCTTATCGGGCTCTCCGAAGGATACGACCTGAAAAACGCTTCGAAGGCGTGGGTGCCGCAGCTTTCCCTCTCGGCGAAGGCCACCTACCAGACCGAAGTGACGGCGTTGCCGATAGATATACCTGGAGTCGATATCCCCACCCTCGCCAAGGACCAGTACCAGGTGCTGGCCGAACTTTCGCAGGTGATATGGGACGGCGGCGCCACGAAAGCCTCGCGCGACGGGATCAGGGCGCAGGGCGACGTCGACCGCGCGCAGTACGAGGTCGATATGTACTCTATCCGCGAGCGGGTGAACGACCTTTTTTTCGGCATCCTGCTGCTCGACGAGCAGATAAGCCTCAACGAGCTATATATACGGAATCTGCAGGTCAACTACGACCGCGTCGCGGGCTACATGGCCAACGGCGTGGCCAACCAGGCCGACCTCGACGCCGTGAGGGCCGAACAGCTCACCGCCAGACAGAACACCACGAAGATGCAGGCCAGCCGCAGCGCCTATGTGAGGATGCTGGGGGCTTTCACGGGGCGGCAGCTCGGCGACGACGTCCGGCTTGTGAAACCCGACGCGCTTCAGCCCGTAGCGGGCAGTGCGGCCAACCGTCCCGAGATGAACCTTTTCGACGCCATGCGGCGCCGAGTCGAGTCGCAGCGCAAGAAGATAAACGCCTCGAACACCCCGCAGTTGGGCCTTTTCATACAGGGCGGTTACGGCCGTCCGGGGCTGAATATGCTCTCCAACAAGTTCGAACCGTTCGCCATCGGCGGCGTCCGCCTGTCGTGGAACATCGGCAGTTTCTACACCCGCCGCGGCAACCTCAAAAAGATCGAAACCGGAGTCGGCATGATCGACGTGCAGCGTGAAACGTTCCTGTTCAACAACGAGCTGCAGCAGACCCGGATGGACGCCGAGTACCGCAAATACGCGCAGATAATGGAGGACGACGACGAAATTATCCGCATGAGGGGCAACATCGTGCGGGCCTCCGAGGCGAAGTTCGAGAACGGGACCATCACCTCGTCCGACCTGATGCGCGACATGATCGCCGAACAGAACGCCAAAGTCGGCAAGGCGCTCCACGAAATAGAGCTGCTGCAAACCATATACGGAATTAAAAACCTCACAAATAATTAAATATGAAAAAGATACTCATCGCCGCGCTGGCCGCACTGGCCTTTGCCGGATGCAAGAACGGCAAATACGACTACGACGCATCGGGAACGTTCGAGGCCACCGAAATAATCGTCTCTTCGGAGGCGACGGGACGGCTGGTGTGGTTCTCGGTCGAAGAGGGCGACCGCCTCGCGGCCGGACAGCATGTCGGACTCGTCGACACGGTGCAGCTGCATCTGAGCAAGGTCCAGCTTATGGCGAACCGACAGGCCGTGGGCAGCCGCGCGCTCGACATTTCGCTGCAGATAGCCGCGACGCAGCAGCAGATAGCCACCCAGAGGCATGAACGCGGGCGCGTCGAAAGGCTCATAGCCGTCAACGCGGCCAACACCAAACAGCTCGACGATATCGACGCCGCCATAGCCGTGCTCGAAAGACAGCTGGAAGCACAGAGCGAATCGCTCCGGAGCGGCAACGAGAGCATTTCGGGCGAAGCCGCGGGGCTCGCCGCGCAGATAGCCTCGGTGGAAGACCGCATCGCACGGAGCCGCATCGCGAGCCCGATCGACGGCACGGTCCTGGTCAAATACGCCGAGCAGGGCGAATTCACATCCACGGGGATGCCGCTGTTCAAGATCGCCGACGTCGGCCACATGATCCTGCGGGCATACGTTACCTCCGACCAGCTCACCCGGCTGCGGCTCGGACAGCAGGTTACGATCTACACCGATTTCGGGCAGAAGGACTCGCGCCAGTACGACGGTACGGTGATGTGGATCTCCGACCAGGCCGAATTCACCCCGAAGACCATCCAGACCAGGGACGAACGCGCAAACTTGGTCTACGCGGTGAAGATATCCGTAGAGAACGACAGCTATCTGAAGATAGGGATGTACGGCGACGTGAATTTCAACTCGAAATGACGGCTGTCAGCGCGCATAACCTCGAAAAGTGCTACGGCCGGGTGAAGGCGCTGAAAGGGGTCGGATTCGACGTGCCGCAAGGCGAACTTTTCGGCATTATCGGCCCCGACGGCGCGGGCAAGACCTCGCTGTTCCGCATCCTTGCGACGCTGATCCTCGCCGACAGCGGCACGGCGACCGTTACTGGGCTCGACGTCGTGAAGGATTTCATGGATATCCGCAGCCGCGTCGGCTATATGCCGGGACGTTTTTCGCTCTACCAGGACCTGAGCGTCGAGGAGAACCTCAACTTCTTCGCCACGCTTTTCAACACGACCGTCGAGGAGAATTACGACCTGGTAAGGGACATTTACGTGCAGCTGGAGCCTTTCAAAAAACGCCGCGCGGGAGCGCTTTCGGGCGGCATGAAGCAGAAACTCGCCCTCTGCTGCGCCCTGATCCACAAGCCGCAGGTGCTGTTTCTCGACGAGCCGACGACGGGCGTGGACCCCGTTTCGCGCAAGGAGTTCTGGGAGATGCTCGGATGGCTGAAAGAGCAGGGGATAGCCATTCTCGTTTCGACTCCCTATATGGACGAGGCGAGCCTGTGCGACCGCATCGCCCTCATTTACGAAGGAGAGTTCCTGATGATCGACACGCCGCAGGCCATCGTGGATTCGTACCCCGAAACCATCTGGTCGGTCGAGGGGCCCCGGATGCCCGAACTTCTCGCGGAACTGAGGAAGATACCGCAGGTAAAGACCGCTTTCGCTTTCGGCGACCTGCACCACGTTACCGTGCAGCCCGGTTTCACCACCTTCAGGCTCCGCTCCGCGCTGACCGCGGCGGGTTATCCGGACACGCGGATCGAGCCTATAAAACCGAACATAGAGGACGCCTTCATGCTCCTCGCAGGCAAATAAGAATGGAAAAAGAGATCGTCATACACACAGAAGGGCTGACCAAGCGGTTCGGAAACTTCACCGCCGTCGACCGCATCTCGTTCGACGTGCGGCAGGGCGAGATATTCGGATTCCTGGGGGCCAACGGGGCGGGAAAGACCACCGCCATGCGCATGCTGTGCGGGCTCAGCAGGCCCACCGAAGGGGGCGGAACGGTGGCGGGTTTCGACATTTCGCGCCGGCAGGAGGAGATCAAGCGCCATATAGGCTACATGAGCCAGAAATTCTCGCTCTACGAAGACCTGAAGGTGTGGGAGAACATCCGGCTTTTCGGCGGCATCTACGGCATGAAAGAGCGCGAGATAGCCGAAGGGACCGACCGGATGCTCTCGACGCTCGACTTCGAGGCCGAGCGCAACACGCTGGTGAAGTCGCTGCCGCTGGGATGGAAGCAGAAGCTGTCGTTCTCGATCGCCATTTTCCACAAACCGAAGATCGTGTTCCTCGACGAGCCGACCGGAGGCGTCGACCCGGCCACGCGCCGCAAGTTCTGGGAGCTGATCTACTCGGCCGCGGGCGACGGGATCACGGTTTTCGTCACGACGCACTACATGGACGAGGCGGAGTACTGCGACCGGGTTTCGATAATGGTCGACGGACGCATCGACGCCCTCGACCCGCCGCGCGAACTGAAACGGCAGCTTTCGGCGGCAAGCATGGACGAAGTTTTCACAATGCTCGCCCGCAAGGCGCAAAGATCGGGGGAATAAGGGCATGAAGCAGTTTCTGGCTTTCGTAAAAAAGGAATTTTTCCACATATTCCGCGACCGCAGGACGATGATGATCCTGCTGGCGATGCCCATCGTGCTTATCGTCCTGTTCGGGTTCGCCATCACGACCGAGGTCGGCAACGTACGGACGGCCGTCTACGCCCCGTCGAACGACCTTCTGACGCGCCAGGTGACCGACCGCTTCGCCTCGAACCCCTATTTCAACATGGTGGGCACGGTGACGGACCCGCGCGAAATCGACCTCCTGTTCAGGGAGAACAGGGCCGACATCGTGCTGGTCTTCGGGCAGGACTTCCACAGCGACCTGATGCACACGGGCGAGGCCGCCGTCCAGCTCATCATCGACGGCAGCGAACCCAACACCGCCGCCACCATCTACTCCTACGCGACAAACGTGCTGTCGGCATACCAGGCGGAACTTGGCGAGGCGGGTTCGGGCGGCTATATCATCAAACCCGATGTTAAGCTGCTCTACAACCCCCAGATGAAGAGCGCCTACAACTTCGTTCCGGGCGTTATGGGGTTGATCCTGATATTGATCTGCGCCATGATGACCTCGATCTCGATAGTGCGCGAAAAAGAACGCGGCACGATGGAGGTGTTGCTGGTTTCGCCGATGCCTCCTCTGAGCATCATACTTGCGAAAGTGGTCCCGTACCTCTGTATTTCGGGCGTCAACGTCGTCACCATCATGCTGCTGTCGGTCTTCGTGCTGGGGGTGCCGATAGTTGGGAGCCTCGCGTGGATAGCCGTGCTGTCGCTGATCTACATCTTCGTGGCGCTGGCCCTGGGGATCATGATTTCGTCGCTGGTCCGCACGCAGGTCGCCGCGATGCTCGCCTCGGCGATGGTGCTGATGATTCCCGTGATGATTCTGTCGGGGATGATCTTCCCGATCGAGAACATGCCGCTGATATTGCAGGGAGTATCATATATTGTCCCGGCGCGCTGGTATGTTTCCGCCATAAAGAAACTGATGATCGAGGGGCTGCCGATCGTTTACGCGCTCAAGGAGCTGGGGATACTCGCACTGATGGGCACGGTGCTTATAACGGTAAGCCTCAAACTCTTTAAAAAACGACTCGAATAGCCATGCTAAAGTACTTACTGGAAAAAGAGTTCAAGCAATTCTTCCGCAACCGTTTCCTGCCGAAGCTGGTGCTGTTCATGCCGGTTATGATGCTGCTGATAATGCCGTGGGCGGCCGACCTCAACACAAAGAACGTCAACCTGGTGGTTGTGGACGGCGACCATTTGCCGCTGTCGGGCAGGCTGGTGCGGAAAGCGACCGCCTCGGACTACTTCAACCTCGTCGGATACGCCGGTTCCTACGATGAGGCGATGAAGCTGATAGAGTACGGCGACGCCGACATCATTCTGGAGATACCCCACAATTTCGAACGCGGCCTGGTAAGGACGAACTTCGCCCCGGTGCTCATTTCGGCCAACACCGTGAACGGTACGAAAGGGGCGCTCGGAAGCGGGTACATGGCGCGCATCACGGCCGAATTCGCGGCCGAACTGACCGCCGAAGCGGGACGCGGCGTGACCGTGGGCGCAAACACGGTGAAGCTCGACGTGAGGCCCGACGTCCTCTACAACCCTGAGATGAACTACAAGAAATACATGGTTCCGGCCTTCATGGTGCTGCTTGTAACTCTCATCTGCGGCTTTTTCCCGGCGCTCAACATCGTTATGGAGAAAGAAGCTGGCACTATCGAGCAGATCAACGTGACGCCCGTCCCGAAGATCGTTTTCATACTCGCCAAACTGATCCCCTACTGGATAATGGGCGTGGTGGTGATGAGCCTGAGCCTGCTGATCGCCTGGCTCGTCTACGGCATCATACCCGCGGGCAACTGGGGGGCGGTCTATCTGGGATTCGTGATATACGTGATCGCCTTTTCGGGTTTCGGTATCGTGGTGTCGAACTACTCCTCGACCATGCAGCAGGCGATGTTCATAGCCTTCTTCTTCATGATAATCTTCATCCTGATGAGCGGGCTGTTCACCCCCGTAAGCAGTATGCCGGAGTGGGCGCAGAAGATCACGATCGTCAATCCGCTGAAGTACTTCATCACGATCATGCGGAGCATCTTCTTCAAGGCGAGCACCGTGCCCGACCTGTGGCTGAACTTCACCGCGCTGGCCGGTTTCGCCGTGGCGGCCAACGTGTGGGCGGTGGCGAGCTACCGGAAAAGTTCCTGACCTGCTCGTCCAGTATAAAAAATTTCCCTATCTTCGCGGTACCTACCCAAAACTAAATTGCAGGGAATTATGAAGAAGCTATATGTAACTGGCATCCTCGTGCTTCTGTTCTGGGGCTGCGGCACACAGCAAAAGCCCGCGCCGGGCAGGGCGGAAGAGATCCGTCTGGCATTGGTGAACCGGGACCAGAGCCGCGTTCTGGTTGCCGCGCACAGGGGGGACTGGCGCGGA
>JAVBVG010000091.1:0-21776 GCA_031554415.1 Rikenellaceae bacterium
ATTGATGAATCTCGGCTACATGCTCGCCGGGATGTTCAGCGGCATGCTCAGCGACTGGCTGGGATACAGGATGTTCTTCGTTGTGGTGGCGGCTGCGATGATACCCGCACTGTTCATATCGCGCATCGTGCCCTTCTCGCACCCCGACCGCGAAGAGCCGGAAGCGGAGATTTTGACTGACGAGATAAAATAACGGATACGTCATTGCGAACCCTGTAAGGGTGAAGCAATCCAGAAAATGCAAAGACTGGATTGCCGCGTCGCCTGCGGCTCCTCGCAATGACGAAGATGCAAACTTTGAAGATATAATTAAGGATATGAAATTAAAAATTGAGGGGCAGCCGCTGCCCGGAATGCCGTGGGAGGAACGCCCGGCGGGAAGCAGGGAGGTGATGTGGCGTTATTCGGCCAACCCGATCATCGGCCGCGACGCACTCAGCACGTCGAACAGCATTTTTAACAGCGCCGTGGTGCCTTTCGGGGAGGGTTTCGCGGGGGTTTTCCGCTGCGACGACACAAACCGGCGCATGAGGCTGCACACGGGCTTCAGCAAGAACGGCATCGACTGGAACATCGACGAGGAAGATATACGCCTCGCGGGCGGCGACGAGGAGATAGGCCAGTGGGTGTACGGCTACGACCCGCGCGTGGCGTGGATCGAGGACCGCTACTATGTGACCTGGTGCAACGGCTACCACGGCCCGACCATCGGATGCGCGTGGACGCTCGATTTCAAAACGTTCCATCAATTGGAGAACGCTTTCCTGCCGTTCAACCGCAACGGCGTGATGTTCCCGCGCAAGATAAACGGCAGGTTCGCGATGCTCAGCCGTCCGAGCGACAACGGCCATACGCCTTTCGGCGATATTTTCTACAGCGAGTCGCCCGACATGGAGTTCTGGGGCAGGCACCGCCATGTGATGTCGCCCGCCGAGTTCGAAAAGAGCGCGTGGCAGTGCATGAAGATCGGTGCCGGACCCATCCCTATCGAAACCAGCGAAGGGTGGCTGATGATCTACCACGGCGTGCTTCGTTCATGCAACGGGTATGTCTACAGTTTCGGTTCGGCGCTGCTGGACCTCGACGAGCCGTGGAAAGTGACCGCCCGCAGCGGCCCGTACCTGATCGCTCCGAGGAAACTGTACGAGCTGACCGGCGACGTGCCCAACGTTACGTTCCCGTGCGCATCGCTGCACGATCCCGAAACCGGACGGATCGCGGTTTACTACGGCTGCGCCGACACCGTAACCGGGCTCGCGTTCGGCTACATAGACGAAATAATCGAATTTACGAAACGGACGAATATTCTCTGATGGGAAAGAAGGCGATACTCGCGGCCGCTCTCGCGCTGGCGTGCATTGTGCATACCGGGGCTCAGCAGCCCGTCGACCTTGTCGATCCTTTCATCGGCACGACCAACTTCGGGACGACGCATCCCGGGGCGGTGTGTCCGAACGGGTTGATGTCCGTCGTGCCGTTCAATGTCACGGGGAGCTCCGATAACCTCTACGACAAGGACGCGCGCTGGTGGTCGACACCGTATGAGTATCACAATGTTTTCTTTACGGGATTTTCGCACGTGAACCTTAGTGGAGTAGGATGCCCGGATGCGGGTTCGCTGCTTGTGATGCCGACATCTGGTAAGTTAGGGGTTAGGTTAGACCAATACGGCAGCCGCTACAGCGATGAGAAAGCCTCGCCGGGCTTCTACTCCAATCTTTTAACGAAGTACGGCGTACTTACCGAGGTGACGGCCACGATGCGGGCGGGCGTCCACCGCTACACCTTCCCGGCGGGGCAGGCCAATATCCTCCTGAACCTCGGGCAGGGGCTCTCCAACGAGTCGGGCGCATGGATGCGCTTCACCGGAACGGACGAAGTCGAGGGAATGAAACTTTCAGGAACGTTCTGCTACAACCGGCAGGCTGTATTCCCCATCTACTTCGTGATGCGGGTGGGCAAAACTCCGACGGACAGCGGGGTGTGGAAAAAGCAGCCCGTGCAAGAGGGCCCGAAAGCCAATTGGGATGCCGACCAGGGGCAATACAAGATTTACGACGGCTACCGCCGCGACATCGCGGGCGACGACATCGGCGCATGGTGGAGTTTCGACGCCGCCGAGGGCGAACAGATAGAGGTGCGCATAGGGGTTTCGTTCGTGAGTGCGGAGAACGCCCGCCTGAACCTCGACGCCGAAACAGCCGGAAAGACATTCGACCAGATACACGCCGAGGCGCGTGAGATGTGGAATTCAGACCTGTCGCGCATCTTGGTCGAGGGCGGTAGCGGCGAAGAGCAGACCGTATTCTATACAGCGCTTTACCATACGCTCATCCATCCCAGCGTGCTTAACGATGTTAACGGCGAGTATCCGGCCATGGAAACGGGTAAAACCATGAAAACCGAAGGCACACGCTATACTGTCTTTTCGCTGTGGGACACCTACCGCAACCTGCACCAGTTGATGACGCTCGTGTGGCCCGACCGGCAGACCGACATGGTGCGCTCGATGATAGAGATGTACAGGGAATGGGGCTGGATGCCCAAATGGGAACTTTTCGGCCGCGAAACATGGACCATGGAGGGCGATCCGTCGATACCGGTCATTGCCGACACATGGTTGAAAGGGCTGCGAGGTTACGATATCGGAACGGCCTACGAGGCCTTCATAAAGAGCGCGACGCTGCCGGGCCTCGATTTCGACGACCTGCCGGCCGCGCCCGAGGGGTTCGTTCCGGATTCATATACGGCTTCGCTCGCGGGAGAGTACAACCGGATGAGGCCCGACAACACCGATTACATGAAATACGGCTATGTTCCGCTTCGCCGCGAGTTCGACAACTCTGTGTCGCACGCGCTGGAATATTACATTGCCGACTACGCGCTGTCGCTTCTGGCGGAAGACCTCGAAAAGAAGAGCGATGCCGTGTACTTCCGGCAGCGGTCGCTGGGCTATAAACATTACTATTCGCCGGAGTACGGCACTTTCCGTCCGATAACGGTCGACGGGAAGTTCTATTCGCCGTTCGACCCTGCTCTGGGGGCGAATTTCGAAGAAAATCCCGGCTTTCACGAGGGCAGCGCATGGAATTACACTTTTTATGTTCCGCACGACGTGAAAGGGCTTGCAAAATTGATGGGCGGACAGAAAAAATTCGTCGAAAAACTGGAAATGGTATTCGACAAAGGTTACTACGATCCAGCCAACGAGCCCGACATAGCATACCCGTACCTGTTCAGCTATTTCAGGGGCGAGGAGTGGCGCACTCAGTACCACACCCGCCGCCTGCTGGACAAATACTACACCGCTCAGCCCGACGGCATCCCCGGAAACGACGACACCGGAACCATGTCGGCATGGGCCGTTTTCAATATGATCGGGCTCTATCCCGACTGTCCCGGCTCTCCGTACTATACGATAACCTGCCCGGTGTTCGACCGTGTGACAATAAGGCTCGACGAAACGTACTGGCAGAAGGGCGCTCTGGTGATCGAAACGAAAAAGAACAGCCCCGAAGATATCTGCATCCAAAGCATAACGCTCGACGGAAAACCTTACGACAAATACCGCATATCGCACAAAGAACTGATAGAAAGCGACAGCATAACCATCTCATTGTCCGCAAAAAAATAGCAAAATCATGAAACACACGCACAAACACATAATAAAGGTTTTAGGGTTAGGTTTGTGGTGGGCCGTGTCCGCCGTATCCTGTCACAGGGGTTCAGTGAATACCGAGGGGGATGATCTCACGATTCATGTGGATCAGTATATCGGAACCGGCGGGCACGGCCATGTTTTTATGGGTGCGAACGTACCTTTCGGGCTTGTCCAGTTGGGTCCGACAAGCATCCCGCAGACATGGGACTGGTGTTCCGGCTACCACATCACGGACACCACAGTGATCGGCTTCAGCCATATGCACCTGAACGGCACGGGCATAGGCGACCTGAGCGACATCGTGCTGATGCCAACCGCAGGCCCCGTGAACCATGACCGCGGTACGGCAGAAAGCTACGATACCGGGATGTGGTCGTATTTCACACGCGCCAACGAACGGTGTGCTCCGGGATATTACGCCACCCGCCTCGACCGCTACGGGGTCGATGTGGAATTGACCGCCACAAAACGCGTGGGGTTCCATAAATACACGTTCCCTGCCAACGCGGAGGACGCCCGCGTGGTGATCGACCTGGAGAACGGCACCTGCTGGGACGCTTCGGTCGAAAACTTCATCCGCGTGGTCGGCGACCGCCGGGTGGAGGGTTACCGCTACTCTAAAGGGTGGGCGAACGACCAACGCGTGTTCTTCTCGGCCGAGTTCTCTCGCCCGTTCGACCGTTTTCAGATCTATGATAAAAACACGCCGAAAGATGGCGCTGAATTCACCTCGGAACAGGTATACGGCGAGGCGCTTTTCGGCAGCACCGGCGCCGAACCGCTCTACGTCAAGGTAGCTCTGTCGCCCGTGAGCATCGAGGGCGCAAGGCTCAATATGGAAACCGAACTCCCCGGCTGGGATTTCGGGCAGACCGCCGCCGATGCGAAAACCGCATGGAACGCCGAACTATCCAAAATAAAGATCAAAACCGACGATGAAAGTGTCAAACGGATATTCTACACCGCCCTTTATCATACGATGACCGCCCCGTCGGTGTTCTGCGACGTCAACGGCGATTACCGCGGAGCCGACGGAGAGTATTACAAAAACGAAGGATTTACCAACTACACCACTTTCTCCCTGTGGGACACCTACCGCGCCGCCCATCCGCTGATGACGATCATCCACCCCGAAAAGGTGCCCGACATGATAAACACGATGCTGCACATTTACAAACAACAGGGCAAGCTCCCCGTGTGGCACCTGATGGGCTGCGAAACCGACTGCATGGTTGGCAACCCGGCCATTCCGGTCGTCGCCGACGCCGTCTTGAAAGGATTCGGAGGTTTCGACAGGGAACTGGCTTACGAGGCGATGAGGACCTCGGCGATGCTCGACGAGCGCGGGCTCGATCATTACAAAAAATACGGCTATATTCCGTACGACAAATACAACGAATCGGTTGCCACCTGCCTCGAATACGCACTTGCCGACTGGGCGCTGGCCGAGGTCGCCAAAGAGAGCGGGAAAACCGGAGATTACGAATATTTCACGGGCCGCAGCAAGGCTTACAGGCACTATTTCGACCCGGAGACGCAGTTCCTGCGCGGAAAATCATCGGATGGCAAGTGGCGTGAGCCTTTCAATCCGTTCCACTCCTCCCATCGCTTCGACGACTACACCGAGGGCAACGCATGGCAGTACACATGGCTCGTCCCGCACGACGTCGAAGGCCTTGTCGCCGGGTTCGGCGGACTTGAACAGTTCCACGCAAAACTCGACCGGCTGTTCACTGTCGAAGGCGACCTGGGCGAGGACGCCTCGCCCGATATCAGCGGCCTTATCGGCCAGTACGCCCACGGGAACGAACCCAGCCACCACGTCCTCTACCTCTACACCATGACCGGACAACCCTGGAAAACCGCAAAACTCGTCCGCAAAGTGCTGAAAGACCTCTACCACGACCGCCCGGACGGACTCTCCGGAAACGAGGACGTGGGACAGATGTCGTCGTGGTACATCCTGTCGGCGATGGGCTTCTACCAGGCCGAACCCGCAGGAGGACGTTACTTCTTCGGTTCACCGATCGTCGACGAGGCCGTCATCGATGTAGGTAACGGCAAAACCTTCACGATCAAAACACTAAACAACTCGACAGAGAACCCATACATCCAATCTGCAACCCTCAACGGGCAGCCTTATGCGAAAGGATTCATAGATTTCAGGGATATTGCGGCCGGCGGGGAACTCGAACTTGCAATGGGCACCGAAGAAGCGCTTTGGTACTGAAACCGGGCAAGGGACAAAGTACCTCACTTCCGCACAATAATACAGTCGCAGGATATCCTGCGACTGTACTTTGTTTCTGCCGGAAAATTTAGAAATCGTAACCCGCCACGATCATGAAATTGCTGGTGTTGCGGGTTTTGGTACCGGGCCGGTTGCTGATGTTCAGGAAGCCGCACTCCCACCCTATCGAGGCGTAGAAATGCGACCACGAGGCGCCGACGCCGAGCGACATGCCGACGTCGGAACGCTTGAAATCGCCCGTGTCGTAGAGTTTTTTCTGCACGGTCTTCACGTCGTCGTCCCAAACCACCGAACGTCCCCACAGCCCCAGCGCGTAGTGGAATCCGAGGTAGGGCTCTATCGAGAACTCCTCTACCGCGATATGGTAATTCAGCTTCAGCGGGATCTGCAAATAGGTCATACCCAGCGTCACGCTCTCCCTCTCCACATCGTCGCCCGAAGTCTGCGAGTCGGCCCATTTCCCCCCTTTGTTGGAGAGGTAAAGCCCCGTTTCGAAATAGAACGGCAGGGTCTGGCTCAGCAGTATCTGGTCGGCGATCCCTATCTGCCATCCGAATTTCGCCGGACGGTTGTCATATCTCGCTCCCCACTCGTCGTCGGCCAGCGAAGCGACGTTGAGGCCGGCGCGGAAGCCGAAAATGTTGTTCTGGTAAATCTGCGCGGAAGCGGCCGGTACGGCCGCGGCGCAAAAGAGGATCAAAAGTATTTTTCTCATAATCAGTTGGTTTTAAAACTTTTTTTTCAGGCTCACACCTGTAAAATTGAGGAACAGGGCGACCAGCGCGAGCACCGCGACGGCCCACACTTGCGCTCCACCTCCGAATTTCACGGCGTAGGACATCACGGGTGAAATGACCGCCCCGCCGCAGATCGCCGTTATCATCAGCCCCGACACCTCGTTTTCGCGCGACGGCGCCGACCTCATGGCCAGCGACAGCATCACCGGGAACAGGCTCGAACAGGTCAGCCCGACAACTCCCACCAGCACGAGTATCAGAACCTCGCCCCGGGCGAACATCAGCCCCGCGAAGGCTAAAAGCATAACGGCAACATTTACGCGATAGTATCTGAGCGCGTCGGATTTAGCAAGGATAAAAGCCCCTGCCAGCGCCCCCAGCAGGCGGCAGGCGAAGTATGGAGTCGCCGCGTGGCTCGTACGCGTTACAGATGCGGTAAGGTTAGGATCGAGCCCCAGACGCTCCATCAGCAGTCGCGGAGCCTCGGTGTTGGTACCTATGTCGGCCGCGACAAAAGCCATCATTGCGAAAAAAAGCGTCAGTATGCGCCGGTCTTTCAGCAGCGCGAAAGCGGCCCCGAAAGAGGTCGACATCTGTTTTTCCTCGCGCGGAACGGCGGTAAAGAGCAGCCACACGGCCGTCAGCGCCGTGACGAGGCCGTAAATGAGGAACACCACCCGCCAGTTGCCGAGCGTCCGCGCCGCGAACCCGGCGATGAAAGGGCCCGAAAGCGAACATACCGACCTGAAAACCTGCCCCCAGGTGAGCGTGCTTGTCATCCGGTCTCCCGAAACAACGTTCGAAATCAGCGGATTTATCCCCACCTGCAGTATGGTGTTGCCTATTCCCAGCAGCGCGAAACCTATGAGAGTCGACACGAAACCGTAGAAAACATAGGGCATCATCACCCCCACGACCGTGAAGGCCATGCTCGCCAGCACCGTGTTCTTGCGTCCTATGCGGTTCATCGTCACCGCGGCGGGGATCGACAGCAGCAGGAACCAGAAGAAGACCACCGAAGGCAAAAATCCGAAGACCTCGGCGGGCATGCGGTCGCCGAAATCGGCCTGCACGTAGCTCGTCGAGATGCCCACGACATCCATGAATCCCATCACGAAGTAGCTGAGAAGCATGGGCAGCAGGACAATAATGGCATTCTGTTTTTTCATAACCGGCATTTGGTTTTCCCAAATTTAAGGAAAATTAGCAAAAATCCACGCAACAACCGTGCTGCAATAGCGGCTTCGGAGAATATTTTTCGGGAGATCGAGATGCCGTTGCATGAATATTGCTTAAATTTATGCAAAATTAAAGACCATGATTATGAAATCATTGAAAGACACTTTCCGGCTGAGCAACGGCGTCGGGATACCCTGCGTCGGCTACGGGACATGGCAGACCCCCGACGGGAAAACGGCTGTCGACTCCACCATGTACGCGCTCAGGGCCGGTTACCGCCATATCGACACGGCGGCGGCGTACCACAACGAAGCGAGCGTGGGCAGGGCGGTCGCGGAATCGGGCATCGGGCGCGGGGAGATATTCGTCACCTCGAAACTGTGGAACGACGAGCGGGGCTACGAACCGGCGCTGAAGGCTTTCGACCGGAGCCTCAAAACGCTGGGGCTCGACTACCTCGACCTCTATCTGATACACTGGCCGTCGAACAGGGCCGGCGGGTCGCAGGTAAATGCCGACACATGGCGCGCTTTTGAAAAGCTCTACGCCGAGGGGCTGGTACGCTCTATCGGCGTCAGCAATTTCCTCGTCCACCACCTCGAACCTCTGATGAAAACGGCCGCGGTCATGCCGATGGTCGACCAGATCGAGTTCCATCCGGGTTTCCAACAGCCAGAAACGGTCGCGTTCTGCCGGTCGCACGGCATCCTCGTCGAGGGGTGGAGCCCGCTGGGGTCGGGACGCGTCCTTGGCGATCCGGAGCTGGCCGCGATCGCGGCGCGTTACGGCAAATCGGTGGCGCAGCTCTGCATCCGCTGGGCTTTGCAAAACGACGTGCTGCCGCTGCCGAAATCCGTCACTCCGGCGAGAATGGACGAGAACGCCGACGTTTTCGATTTCGAGATCGCCGCGGAGGATATGAAGGCAATCGCCGCCATGCCTGCTTTCGGCGGCTCGGGGCTCGATCCCGACAAAATAAAGTTTTAAATGAAGAACCTGTCTCGAGAGAGTCAGGTTTTTTTATAGAGCCTTTTGCTAATTGTCAATTGTCGCCGTACCACGAGGCGTAGAGCATGTAGTCGCGGCAGGTGCGCTCGATGATGTCGCGCCGCTGGTCGGGGGTGATCTCCTTAACCTTTTTGGCGGGCACCCCGGCGTAGACGCTGTTGGGCTCGAGCCGTGCGTTCGACAGCACCAGCGCGTTGGCGGCGATGATGCATCCCGAAGGCACGAGGGCGTTGTCGAGGATGGTGGCGCCCATACCGATCAAGCATCCGTCCTCGATGGTGGCTCCGTGGATTATGGCGTTGTGGCCTATCGAAACGTCGCTGCCTATATGCGTCTGCGAGGGATTCGGCGAGCCGTCGAAAAGGGTGTGCAGCACCGCCCCGTCCTGGATGTTCGTGCGGTCGCCGACCGTTATTTTATTTACGTCGCCGCGGAGCACCGCGCCGTACCATATGCTGCAGTCGCGGCCGATCGTAACGTCGCCGATCAGAACCGCCGTTTCGGCAAGGAAAGTCCCCTCTCCCACCACGGGGGTGAAACCCCTGACACTTTTAATTATCGCCATAGATATCAATTACAAATTAAAAGTTACGGCGGCGCTGTGCCAATTGCTTCGGATCAGCAACCACCTTTATCATCAAATCCGCTGCCGCCGTTGCGGCTTTTTGCTTCGTTCCACAGGGCATCCATTTCGGCGAGTGTCATATTGCCGAGCTCGCACCCTGATTCCGAGGCTTTTGACTCCATGTAATTGAACCTTCGGATGAACTTCTTGTTGGTGCGTTCGAGCGCCTGTTCGGGATCGACGCCGTAGAGCCGCGCGGCGTTTATCAGGGCGAAGAACAGGTCGCCGAACTCCTCCTCGATGCGCCGCCGGCTGCCGCCGCCCTCGATCTCGGCCTTCAGCTCGCCGCTCTCCTCGGCAACCTTCTCCCACACATCCTCGCGTTTCTCCCAGTCGAAACCCACCGCGGCGGCCTTCTCGCCCACCCTGTACGCTTTGACCATCGCCGGAAGGCTCTGCGGAACCCCGGCCAGAACCCCTTTGCGTTTTTTGCCCTCGCGCTGCTTGAGCTCCTCCCAGTTGTGTTTGACCTGTCCGGGAGTGTCGGCCTGCACATCGCCGAAAACGTGGGGATGACGGTAGACAAGCTTGTCGGAGATGCCGCCGGCAACGTCCGAGAGGTCGAAAGCGCCCTTTTCGGAGCCTATCTTGGAGTAGAAAACGATATGCAGCAACAGGTCGCCCAGCTCCTCGCGCACATGGTCGAGATTACCCTCGTCTATGGCATCCACCAACTCATAAGTTTCTTCTATAGTGTTTTTGCGCAGCGATTCGATGGTCTGCTCGCGGTCCCAGGGGCACTTCTCCCTCAGTTCGTCCATTATGTCGACGAGGCGGGCCACCGCATCGGCCGTCTTTTTATTCATATGTTCATAATTAGATTCGCAAAGTTAATGGTTTCCGTCCAAAAAAACGTAAATTCGCAGGATATTAAACTTTCGCCGGAATGAAAAAACTCCCGTTGCTGTTCCTCCTGTTTTTCGCTCAGGCGTGCATCGCCCAGGCTGGCCGCGTCGTGGTGGGCCGCGTCGTGGTGGGCGCCGAGCGGTTCGGCGAATACCTTCCGCTGCTGGAAGGCAACCGCGTGGGCGTCGTAACCAACAACACGGGGATGGTCGGGCCGACGCACCTTGTCGACACGCTGCTGTCGAAGGGCATCAATATAACGCTCGTGTGGGCTCCCGAGCACGGTTTCCGCGGAAACCTGGGCGCTGGCGAACACGTGGGCGAAGAGACCGACACAAAGACCGGCATACGCATAGCCTCGCTGCACGGCAGCAACAAAAAGCCCAAGGCCGAGGATGTTAAACAGTGCGACATCATCGTTTTCGATATCCAGGACGTGGGTCTGCGCTACTACACATACCTCTCGACGCTGCACTACGTGATGGAGGCGTGCGCCGAGAACGAGGTGCCGCTGCTGGTGCTCGACCGCCCGAATCCAAACGGGATGTACGTCGACGGCCCGATCCTCGACACCGCCCGCTACCGTTCGTTCGTGGGGATGCACCCCATCCCGATAGTCCACGGCATGACGCTGGGCGAACTGGCCATGATGATAAACGAGGAGAGGTGGCTCAAAGACGGGAAGCAATGCATGCTGGTCGTTGCGAAGTGCGAAAATTACACGCACGCGACGCGCTACGAACTTCCGGTGCGTCCATCGCCCAACCTGCCGACTATGCGCGCCGTATACCTGTACCCGTCGCTCTGTTTCTTCGAGGCGACTCCGGTGAGCGTCGGGCGGGGAACCGATTTCCCGTTCCAGGTCTATGGCAGCCCCGACCTGAAAGGCGATTTCACCTTCACTCCGCGCCCCAACGCCGGTGCGCCGTCCCCGCCCCAGAACGGAAAGTTGTGCCGCGGGCGCGATATGCGCACCGGACCGGAAAATGAAACCCTGATCGCGAACGGAGTGGACCTCACGTACCTCGTGGATTGCTACCGGCAGATAGGTGATGCCAAATTCCTGACGCCGTTCTTCGAGAACCTCGTGGGAGTATCCTACGTCCGCGAAATGATCGAAAAAGGGTGTTCGGCCGAAGAGATAAAAGCGCGCTGGAAAGAGGACGTCGAACTGTTCCTGATCGAAAGAAGCCCCTATTTACTATATGAGGAAAATTAAGATTTTAACCGCCATACTGCTCTTCTGCGCCGCCGCGAACGGCGCCGAGATCGTTCCGAAACCGGTATGCGTCGAAAAGGGGCCTGGCACGTTCATGCTGACGCCGAGCGTCTGGATCAACTACACCTCGCCGGAACTGATGCGGTTGGCCGACTACCTGGCCTGCTACCTGCCCGGATGCCGCCCGATAAGCAGCGTGGGCACCTACAACAACTATTCGCGGCTGCCCAACCACATCTACCTCGAACTCGACCCGACGATGAGCATCCCCTCCGAGGGGTACCGCATGAGCGTTACCGGCAACCGCATCCGCATCTGCGGAAAGGACTACGGCGGCGTCTTCAACGGCATCCAGACGCTGCTGCAGCTGCTTCCGGCGGAGGTTTACGAAAGGTCGACGCGCAATTTCCGCTGGCCGGTCGAGGGCGTCATCATCGAGGATTATCCGAGGTTCGCCTACCGCGGTTTCATGCTCGACGCGGCGCGGACGTTCATTCCTAAAGACCAGGTGCTGAGGTTTATAGACAACATCGCCTATCACAAGATCAACAAGCTGCACTTCCACCTCACCGACGACGAGGCGTGGCGCGTCGAGATCAAGAGCTACCCGAAACTTGCCGAGGAGGCGGGTTTCCGCGGCGGCGATTCGCCGGTCAAGCCGATCTACGGCGCGTGGGACGAGGTGTACGGCGGATTCTACACTCAGGGCGACATCCACGAGATCGTGGCCTACGCCTCGGCGCGCAACGTCGAGATAATCCCCGAAATAGAGCTTCCGGGACACAGCCGCTGCACGGCGCTGGTCTATCCCGATATCCTGTGCAGCTACACGCCCGACCTCACCGCGACCGCGGATTACGACCGCCGCAACGTGTGGTGCGTCGCGCGGGAGGAGAACTACGCGATGCTCGACAAGATACTGCGCGAGATGAGCAGGATGTTCCCCTCGGAACACATCCACCTGGGAGGCGACGAGGTCGAGCCGGGACAATGGTCGCGGTGCCCCGACTGCAGGGCGCTGATGACCGAAAAAGGCATTAAGGAGCCGATCGGGCTCGAGGACGTTTTCATGGAGCGCGTTGTCGCGATCGCCGCGAAGTACGGAAAGACGGCGGGGGTGTGGAACGAGGCCGCCGCGAGCGGGAAACTCGATAAATCGACCGTGGTGTGGGGTTGGAAGAACGTGGAGGCGTGCCGCAAAGTTGCCGCCGCCGGGTACCCCTTGGTTGTCGTTCCCGGAAAGTATTTCTACTTCGACATGCGCCAGTCGCAGAACGAAACCGGGCACATCTGGGCGGGGATAGTTTCGCCCGAAACGGTCTATTCGTTCGACTTCGCGAAAGAGGGTTTCACCGCCGCCGAAATGGAGAATGTGCGCGGCGTCGAGGCCACTTTTTTCAGCGAGCTGCTGCTGTCGCAGGGGCTGGATTTCCTCGACTACCAGCTCTACCCGCGCATCTGCGCTCTGGCGGAGCTGAACTGGACGCCGCAGGCCGAGCGTTCGTGGAGCGATTTCGAGAGCCGCCTCGCCGACGCGCACTACGACCGGCTGGGGGCTATGGGGATCAAATTCCGCACGGCGAAAGACGCGGATACCGCCGCCGACATGACCACGCTTTATCCGCGGAAAACGCCTGCCGCAACATTCACGAGTTCGCTGAAAGAGGCGGCTAAATTTCCGTACAGCAACGTCGCGGCCTACAAGACCATGGCGCGCTCGAACGTCACGTGCCGCGATGGCGACTGGTTCATGTGGCGGTTCGCGGAGCCGGTAAGCTGCCGTTCGATCGAAGTGAAGACCGGCTATGAGCATCTGCCGCGCGCGGGAATACCCTTCGGACGGGTGGAGGTAAGCTACGACGGCAGGAATTTTGAGCGCGTCGCGGAACTGAAAGACCTCGGCGCCTCGGTCATTCCCGACAAACCGCTCCTCGCCGTCCGGATAGTGTCGGAAACCACCGGCAACGGCGAGCCTTTCGTGATAATACAGCCTTTAGACATAAGATAGATATGAGTTTAGAAAAACAGGTAAGTCAGGGAATCATGGAGGCCATGAAGGCGAAGGAGACCGTCCGCCTCGCCACCCTGCGCAACATCAAGAAGTACATCCTCGAAGCCAAAACCGCCGGTGTAAACATCGACGAACTGCCCGACGCCGACACCATGAAGATCATCCGGAAACTGGCCAAACAGGGGATCGACAGCGCCGAAATCTACCGCCGGCAGGGGCGCGAAGACCTCGCGTCCGAAGAGGAAGCGCAGGTCGAGGTGCTTAAAGGGTTCATGCCCACACAGATGGACGACGCGGAACTGACCGCCGCCGTGAAAGCGATAATCGCCGAAACCGGAGCGGAGTCGATGAAGGATATGGGCCGCGTGATGGGCGCGGCGTCGAAACAGCTCGCCGGCAAGGCCGAAGGAGCCGCCATTTCCGCCAAAGTCCGGGAACTGTTGGGGTGATTTAAGAGGTATGTCGCAAAGAATGCAGACACTGATGATGCCCGTGGCGATGGTCGTGGGAGGGGTGTTCCACAATTTCGTGGACACGCTCGGATTTTTCACGCCCTATCTGATCTTCGTGATGCTCTTCATTCCGTTCTGCGGAGTGAACCTCAAGGAGATGAAGATCACGGGGCTGCACATCAACCTGCTGCTGTTCCAGGCGGTGATGTGCGTTCTGGCCTACGCGTTCATCCAGCTTTTCGACAAAACCATGGCGCAGGGAGCCATGATATGCATAATCGCCCCGACGGCGACCTCGGCCGTGGTGATCGCGGCGATGCTGGGCGCGAGGGTCTCCACGATGCTCACCTACTCGCTGCTGATCAACGTCGCGGTGGCGATAGGCGTGCCGTTCTTCTTTTCGGCCATTTCGCCGACGTCCGACATATCGTTCTGGCAATCGTTCCTGGTGGTGTTCATGCGTGTGATCCCGCTGCTGGTGCTGCCGTTCGCGGTGGCGCTGCTGCTCAAAAGGTTCGCCCCTAAAGCCGCGCGGACCGTCCGGAAATACCAGCCGCTGTCGTTCTACCTGTGGCTCGCGGCGCTCTGTATCGTGACGGGACGGGTTGTGGAGTTCATCACAACGCAGGAGGGGCTTACGTGGGGAAAAGGGATCTCGCTGGCGCTCGTGGCACTTGCGATCTGCCTGGTGCAGTTCATCGCGGGGCGCTACATCGGGCGTCGCTACGGCGATGTGGTCGCAGGCGGGCAGTCGCTCGGGCAGAAGAACACGATCCTGGCCATCTGGCTTGCGCAAACTTACCTCAATCCGGTCAGCTCGATCGCCCCGGCATCCTACGTGCTTTGGCAGACGATGATAAACAGCTACCAGCTCTGGCGAAAAGGCCGCAAGGACAAAACCGCGGCCGAGATCAACAAAATGGTACTGTAAATCCGCACATGCGGAGGCATTTCGTAAAAGCGGCAACAGATTTTTTGGCGGCCGGTGCAGTATTCAGGGAGCCAATGCGTTTCTACTGTAGAACGCAACAAAAAAACGAAACGTATGAAAAGGCTCCTTATTTTGTTTTTCTGCCTGATATTCGCCCTGACGGCAGCCGCACAGAATTATTCGACATGGGGCGCAAGAGTGTATGACGGTCAGGACCAAAAGCTCAGCCGGAGCTCGGTCAAAAGCCTTTTTCAGGGCACTCCCGCCTATAATGAATACGTAACCGGGATCAAATACAGCAAACTCGGCAACGGCCTGCTTTGGCCCGGCGTAGCGATCTCCGCCATCGGCTTGTGGAGTATGGCTTTGACCGCTCTCGTCGACGCGATGGGCGAGTGCAGCGGCGAGTGCGCCCCGTCCAGTTACTGGAAGGACGGGGGAGGATTTGTCTGTCTTGGCATCGCTCTGGGCGGTGCCGCATTGATCGCTACCGGAGCGACTTTCAAAATCAAAGGCAAGAAGAGGGTTGCAAGCGCAGTCGGAATGTACAACGATTATATGAACTCTTCCGCCGGCCGCCACGTTCCCGAACTCTCTTTAGGCATCACCCGCGGCGGATTGGGCCTTGTCTGCACTTTTTAAGTTGCCATGAGAATCAAAAAAACCTGGCTGTCGGATGGCAGCCAGGGTTTTTGTCCAATTAACTTTTACTATGAGAACTACACGAGTCCCTGTGCGAGCATCGAGTTGGCGACCTTGATGAAACCGCCGATGTTGGCGCCTTTCACGTAGTTGATATAGCCGTCCTCTTCCGTACCGTATTTCTGGCACATCTCATGGATAGCCAGCATGATGCCGTGGAGTTTCGCGTCGACCTCTTCGGGCGTCCATTTGATGCGCATCGAGTTCTGCGACATCTCGAGTCCCGAAGTGGCCACTCCGCCGGCGTTCGAAGCCTTGCCCGGAGCGTAGAGTATCCTGGCCTTCTGGAACGCCTCGATGGCTTCCGGCGTCGAGGGCATGTTGGCGCCTTCGGCAACGCAGATGCAGCCGTTTTTGAGCAGCGTGGCAGCCTCTTCGCCGTTGAGTTCGTTCTGGGTGGCGCAGGGAAGGGCTATGTCGCACTTCACGCCCCAGGGACGTTCTCCCGCGAAATATTTGGCGCCGGGGTATTTGTCGGCGTACTCCTTGATGCGGCCGCGGTAGACGTTCTTCAGTTCGAATATGTAGGCCAATTTTTCGGCGTCGATGCCGTCGGGATCATAGATGTAGCCGTTTGAGTCGGACATCGTAACCGGCTTTCCGCCCATTTTGAGCACTTTCTCGGCGGCGAACTGCGCCACGTTGCCCGAACCCGATATTGCGACGGTCTTGCCCTTGAAACTGTCGCCGCGCGTCGCCAGCATCGCCTCGGCGAAGTAGCAGGTCCCGTAGCCGGTAGCTTCCGGACGGAAATACGAGCCGCCCCACTCCTGGCCTTTGCCTGTGAGCGTTCCGGTAAATTCGTTGCGCAGCCTCTTGTACTGGCCGAACATGAAGCCCACTTCGCGTCCGCCCACGCCGATGTCGCCCGCCGGCACGTCGGTGTCGGGGCCTATGTGGCGCTGCAGCTCGGTCATGAAACTCTGGCAGAACTTCATCACCTCGTTGTCGGATTTGCCTTTGGGGTTGAAGTCCGAACCGCCCTTGCCGCCGCCCATCGGGAGCGTCGTGAGGCTGTTCTTGAATGTCTGTTCGAAAGCGAGGAACTTCAGGATCGAGAGGTTCACGCTGGCGTGGAAACGGATGCCGCCTTTGTAGGGGCCGATGGCGCTGTTGTTCTGGATGCGGTATCCCTTATTGATCTGCACCTCTCCCTTGTCGTCGAGCCAGGGCACGCGGAACATGACAATGCGTTCGGGTTCCGCGATACGTTCGAGTATCTTCATTTTCATGAGCTGCGGGCGCTTCACAATGTACGGTGCGACGCTTTCGACAACTTCATGAACAGCCTGGTGGAATTCGGGCTGGTTGGGGTTACGGGCGATAAGGTCCGCCATAAAATCCTCTACATACTTCTGGGCTTCTTTTTCCATCTTTTCGTCTTTTTGTTAATTAAGCCTATGTTTTTTCATGTCATCCACAAAAATATAATTATTTTTTCAAACCACCAACCCCTCAAAACAGGGGGTAATGTAAAAATATATCGATTTTAGACGGACTCATATTGCAATTTCGGGGGGTGCGCGAAAAAAACGGTTTCAATCTGAAATCCCGCAACCCTCATACAAAGAAAATCATAATTTTTAAAATATTTTAAAATTATTTGATTTTTTGTAATAAAACCATTGTCTGTTAAATTTCACACTTAACGTATAAAAATGTCGCGCTCGCGACATTTTTATCTCCGCGCGATTAGATCCCTCGACCACGCTCGGGATGACAACAAAAAAGGGCCGCCCCACAAAGGACAGCCCTAAAACAATTAGGCATAGATTGCTTCACATTCGTTCGCAATGACGCCGGCGCTGTGCCGAAAGTTTCCGACCGACAGCAACTTTTATCATCAAATCCGCCGTCGGCGTTCCGACTTACTCTCCCTCACTCAATGCTGCATGCGCCGCTGCCACGCGCGCGATGGGCACGCGGAACGGAGAGCACGACACGTAGTTGAGCCCTGCGAAGTGGCAGAACTCGACCGAGCTGGGCTCGCCGCCGTGTTCGCCGCAAATGCCGCATTTCAGGTTCTCCTTGGTGCCGCGGCCTTTGAACACAGCCTCGCGGATCAGCTGGCCCACGCCCTTGCGGTCCAGTATCTGGAACGGGTCGGCTTTCAGGATGCCTTTTTCGAGGTAAACCGGCAGGAACTTGGTGATGTCGTCGCGCGAGAAGCCGAGCGTCATCTGCGTCAGGTCGTTGGTACCGAAACTGAAGAAATCGGCCAGTTCGGCGATCTCGTTGGCTGTAACGGCGGCGCGCGGAACCTCGATCATCGTACCTACAAGGTAGTCGATCCTGTCGTTGCGCTCGGCGAATACGGCGCCGGCAACCTCGTTGATGATGTTTTTCTGGTAGCGCAGCTCCTTGTGGTTGCCCACGAGCGGGACCATGATCTCGACGCTTACGGGAGTGCCCGATTTCTTGACGTTCAGGGCCGCCTCGATGATGGCGCGCGTCTGCATTTCGGTGATCTCGGGATATGTGTTGCCGAGGCGCACGCCGCGGTGTCCGAGCATCGGATTGACCTCGGCCAGCGATTCGACTTTGGCGGCGATCTTTTCGAAAGGAACGCCCATCTCCTTAGCCAGTTCACGCTGTTCCTTTTCGAAGTGGGGAACGAACTCGTGGAGGGGCGGGTCGAGAAGGCGGACGGTCACGGGATGTCCCTTCATGATCCTGAAGAGAGCCTCGAAGTCTCCCCTCTGGATCGGGAGAAGTTTTGCGAGGGCGACGCGGCGTCCGGCTTCGTCGTCGGCGAGGATCATCTCGCGGACAGCCATGATGCGGTCGGCCTCGAAGAACATGTGCTCGGTGCGGCACAGGCCGATGCCTTCGGCGCCGAATTTGAACGCCTGTTCGGCGTCGCGCGGGGTGTCGGCGTTGGCGCGGACCTTCATCGTGGCGTATTTTGCCGCGAGGTCCATCTGTTTCCCGAAGACGCCGCTCAGACCGGCTTCCACGGTAGCGACCTGGCCGAGGTAAACTTCGCCGGTCGAGCCGTTGAGCGAGATCCAGTCGCCCTCCTTGATGGTGATGCCGCCCACCTTTGCGGTACGGGCCTTGTAGTCTATTTCGATCTCGCCTGCACCCGAAACGCAGCACTTACCCATACCGCGGGCAACCACGGCCGCGTGAGAGGTCATGCCTCCGCGTGCGGTGAGGATACCGATGGCGTCGTTCATACCCGCGAGGTCTTCCGGGGAAGTTTCGATGCGGACGAGAATTGCGCGCTGCCCCTTTGCAAGCGATTTTTCGGCGTCTTCGGCAAAGAACACGACCGGGCCGGTGGCTGCACCCGGAGATGCGGGCAGCCCCTTCGTAACGACTTTCGCGTTCTTCATCGCCGTCTTGTCGAACACCGGGTGGAGAAGTTCGTCGAGTTTGGCCGGCTCACAGCGCATAACGGCTGTTTTTTCGTCGATCAGCCCCTCTTCGAGCATATCCATAGCGATCTTCACCATGGCGGCGCCGGTGCGCTTGCCGCTGCGGCACTGAAGCATCCACAGCTTGCCGTCCTGGATGGTGAATTCGATATCCTGCATATCCTTGAAGGAGGTTTCCAGATGTTTCTGGATGTCCCACAGCTCCTTGTATATCTTCGGCATCACCTCTTCGAGCGAGGGGAATTTAGCGGCGCGGTCGGCTTCCGAAACGTTCTGAGCCTTCGCCCAACGCTGCGAACCCTCCTTGGTGATCTGCTGCGGGGTGCGGATACCCGCGACCACGTCCTCACCCTGCGCGTTGACGAGGTATTCGCCGTTGAAGAGGTTTTCGCCCGTTGCGGCGTCGCGCGAGAAGGCCACGCCCGTAGCCGAGTTGTCGCCCATGTTGCCGAACACCATCGCCTGTACGTTGACGGCGGTACCCCACTCGGCGGGGATGTTGTTGAGCTTGCGGTAGAGGATCGCGCGGTCGTTCATCCACGAACCGAACACTGCCATGACGGCGCCCCAGAGCTGTTCCCACGGATCAGCCGGGAAATCGGACTTGGTCTGCTTCCTGACGGCAGCCTTGAACCTTGCGACCAGTTCCCTGAGGTCTTCGGTCGTGAGGTCGGTGTCTTCGACGACTTTCTTTTCCTTTTTCATCTCATGGATGATTACCTCGAACGGGTCTTCATCCTCCTTGCTTTCGGGTTTCATGCCGAGGACCACGTCGCCGTACATCTGTACGAAACGGCGGTACGAGTCCCATGCGAAACGGGGGTTGCCCGTGCGTTTCGCGATGGTTTCGACGGCCTGGTCGTTCATGCCGAGGTTGAGGATGGTGTCCATCATGCCGGGCATCGAGGCGCGCGCGCCCGAACGTACCGAAACCAGCAGAGGGGCGTTCCTGTCGCCGAACTTCATTCCGGCAGCCTCTTCGACTCCCCTCATCGCTTTTTCGACTTCGGGGCGGAGCAGTTCGATCACCCTTTCCTTACCGCTGCGGTAGTATTCGGCGCAGACTTCGGTGGTGATGGTGAATCCCGGAGGTACGGGAATGCCGATCAGGTTCATTTCAGCCAGGTTGGCTCCTTTGCCCCCCAGCAGCTCTTTCATTTTACCGTTACCTTCGGCGAGTTTGTTGCCGAAAGTATAGACTCTTTTAGTGTTTGGCATACTTATACTGTATCTATGGATTATTATTTGATGAATTTTCCTCTAACAGGCCACAAAAGTAATCTTTTTTAACCGGATTAGCAAAATGTTTTCAATGTTTAACAGGCTCTCAACCTGTTATTTATTTAACAATGATGAATTAAGGGTTGAGATAACAAAACGACACACGTCATTGCGACCGCGAGTTTACGAAGCGGGAAGCAATCCAGTCGTTTTTCTGGATTGCTTCGTCATTACATTCCTCGCAATGACGATTGGGCCCGACCTTTAATTTGTATTAACAATGAATGTGTAGACGGGCAGGTGATCGCTGTAACCTCCTAAGTATTCGCTGCCATAAAATGTGCGCAGGGGTTTTCGGGCGGACGAAGGGGTGTTTACGGAGTTTTCGGTCATATATTCCCGGACGAAAACGCCGGCTTCGGAGGCTTTCATTCCCGCGCCGCGGGCGAGCGAGGGGCTCACCAGCATCCAGTCGTACAAATACCAGCGGCCGCGGTACGAGTATGTCCCCTTTCCGCCGCTGTACTCGTTCCACTGCGGGCAGTACATGAAATCGTAGGGCGATTTTACGGAGCCGAGGGTTTTGCGGACGACCTTCTCGCCGGGGGTTGCGTTCATGTCGCCCATCACTATTATTTTCGCAGCCGGGTCGTCCTCCAAAAACCGTTCGAGGGTGGTCCGCAGGGCCTCCATATTTCGCAGGCGGTACTCGTAGGCGTTCAGGTTCGACGCCATATGGCACACCAGCACCTCCACCCTTTCGCCCATCAGTTCGCCCGTCACATGCAGGAATTCGCGCCCGGTCCCCGACTTTACGAGCCTTATATCTTCAGGGAAAAATTTATCGCCCTTGTAGAGCATCGCCACGTCGATCCCACGCGCATCGCCCGAAGTGCGGTGGATGTAGTTGTAATCGGTTTCGAGAGCCATGACCAGGTCGCGCAGGGCCGTTTCACTCTCGACTTCTGCGAGTCCCACGATGTCGGCCGCCATCCCGTCGATGACGCGGGCCGTATTGCCGATCTTCATCGTATAGCGCTCCGTACCCCATTTGCGCCAGCCGGCGGGAGTGTACTCCAAATCATCGTGGAAAAGGCTGGGAATGGTGTCGTAGAGGTTCTCGACGTTCCAGAAAGCGACGCTCGCCGCCGGCGACTTCGCCGGCAGGAATGAAGAATGAAAAACGAAGAATGAAGAAAGAGCTGCGCACAGAAGACGGCTTTTCGCAATTTTCCATGCAGTATTTTTATCTCCTCCCATTTCTAAATTCCTAATTCCTAATTTATTCGTGAATTACTCCCGACCCGATAAGCTCCTCGCCGTCGTACCATGCGGCGAACTGTCCGGGGGTGACGCCCCTCTGAGGCTGATCGAAAAGCAGGTATGCACCATCCGCCGCACGGACAAAACTGCCCTCCTGCAAAGGCTGGCGGTAGCGGATGCGCAGGCTGAAACGCTCGCTTGCATCGGCGGATATCTCGCGGTCGGGACGGATCCAATGCAGTTCGTCCTCGCGCATATAGAGCGCCCTGCGGAACAGTCCGGGATGCGTT
>JAVBVG010000064.1:0-7177 GCA_031554415.1 Rikenellaceae bacterium
TTCAGTCGGGGTTGCAACCCCGACTGAACGGGCCTTGTCTGTCGTTGATGTCTTTGTTCCCATAACGTGTAATCAGGTCTTAAAATTAAACATTTTTTAAGCCCAAGAACACTAAACCTGTTTTATGCGATTTTTGTGCACTTTTTGCTGACGACTTACACCGACGACAATGCAACTATGAAAACAGAGGGCTTGTTTTGTTGGACCGCATCCGGCGGCATACCCCTCTCTCAATACCCGAAAATGTCGAGAATCACCAAGGGCACGAACGGTCAAAAATATTCGCTCGATTTTTCGAAACCGAGCCTTTTGTATTATCCCGCGACCGAATCCGATTATCCTGCCGACTCGACGATATACAGCCGCTTTTGGCGGGCCTACATGAACGAGCTCATCAGTAGCGACACCCGTGTAATGACTTGCAACGTGCGGATCACGGCGGCCGAGTTCGCTAACTGGAAATTCAACACGTTCGTCAAGATCGAGGACACATTGTGGCACGTCAATAAGATCGCGGATTTCGACCCTCTCAAACAGCAAAGCACAAAAGTCGAATTGATCCGCGTCAAGGATATAAACGCATACATTAGCGGACAGAATCTATAAGGCAATGACTGGAAAGCCGGCGCCGGCACGAATGCAAAAAGCCATCTCGACGGGTGGCTTTTGTACTATAAAGCGGACATACGCTGCGGGGTTGCGAATTAACCCCGCAAAAGCGACAAGTATCTTTTTAGAGTGTCACGGACCGTTCCGGCGACAAAGTCGTTAAAATCGTCTCTTTCGCCTGTTGTGTGGGATTCTTCGAGCGCCTTGTAATACCTCAACTTTGAATCGTTGTCGCTTTTGAGTGAAACGATAGGGTAGCCGTGCCTCAATAAGTAGAGATTCATCAGCAACCGGCTCGTGCGTCCGTTGCCGTCGATGAAAGGATGGATTCGGACAAGCTCGTCGTGAAGATAGGCGGCAACAAGTACCGGATGAGTTCCCTCGGACTCCATGCACCGGTAGCCGTAGATAAAAGCCTCCATTTGCGGCGCGATCAGATACGGTTGCGGCGGGATGAACTTGCTACCGGAGATCATAACAGGGACAGTACGGTAACGTCCGGCGTTCTCTCTGTCGATCCCGCGCAATACGATCCCGTGAATGTCTTTTATCGTGTTTTCGGTTATCGGGGCGGTCCCGGCGGCGATCTCTTTGATAAAGTCGACGGCCTCGGCATGGTTTATCGCCTCCAGATGTTCGCGCATACTCTTTCCGCTGATCGTGATACCCTCATTGACGACGAGCGCCGTCTCCTGCAACGTCAGCGTATTGCCCTCGATCCGGTTGCTGTCATAGGTGTACTCGATCCTCATGGCGTCCTCGATGGTGCGGAGCGCCTCGCGGGGCAACGGACGCATGGCCGACAGTTCGGCTCTGAGGATGTCTATCTCGTGAAGTATATTGTCAGTGTTCATGTGGTTGTTTTTTAGTTTTATCGACTAACTTATCGGAGTCTAAATTCCTTTTGAACTATTTCTATTTTGGAAACAGTTGGATGTGAGTTGCTCGAAATTCTCGAATAACTGAACTACTCGAAAAATTGGAATAGTTGAAGCCGAGCTTGTAAGGATTCCTTACATACTCATTTTTTGAGAACCTTTTTAGCGCTCAACGGACTAATAACTTTTTGACCGGTTTGAACTTCCAATTCCTTACGGGCGGCCCCGGCAACCTTGCCGCCACGATGTGCAATCGTCTTGCTATGGTCGAACGATTCGGGTTTCTCCTTTTGGGAAATCTCGGTTGTCGAGGCCTCTGCAAGCATATTAAGGACTAATTCGAGGTTGGTCATATTGTCCCGCAGGCTTTCAGTTTTCAGCCCTTTATGAGCCTTGTATTGCTTTGTGGTAAGTCCCGACCAACTTTGAGTAATAACATCCGTAAGGATGGCGTATTCCTGCCCTTTCTTGATACCTCGCCGTTCCCACTCGTCGGTCAGTTCCTTGCGCACCTCGATGGATTTGAGCCGCTGGTTGATCCAGTTTTCAGAGTAACCCTTGCGGTGGTAATACTCCATCATACGCTCGATTCCGAGTTCGGGATCGTCTATTTCTTCAAGGCGTTCGCGCCCAAGTTCGGCCAGCCATCTTTTGAACGGCTCTGCTTTCGGCGAGGGGATGGACTGTATGAGCCGGAACAGTTGTTCTACATCAGCCACGTCGGTATTATAAAACTTACCGTCGGCGGATTGCATTTTCAGTTGTCCGATTTTTTCGGACAACTCGCTTCCCTCGGTGTTGAGCTTGCGTTTTAGGTCGCCCCAATATTTACGAGGGCGATCCGTACCGGTCAGCACCTCTATCACATCAATAACCGAGATGTACCACTTTTCCGCCTCTGAATCCCAAACAGAGCGGACGTGGCGATCCTCAAACACCTGTAATGCCTCTTTCTTTGTCATAATTTACCGTTTGCTACAAATCTATAAATTATTCTACTTTCTCAGCTGTCAACCTCAACGACGCGCCGCAATTCGGGCAAGTGAAGTTGCCGGAGGCGGGTTTCTCAAATAGGTCGGTAATATTGACTGCGAGGGCGTCGGCGATCCTTTCGAGCGTGTCAAGCGATGGGGTTACTTTACCGTTTACGATGTTACTCATGCTCGGCTGAGCAATCCCAATCTTTTCCGCAAGAGATACAGCCGTGACTTTCTGCTCCTTTAAGACCTCTTTAATTCGCAAATTCATTTTATAATGTATTAGATTATAGCGCAAATATAGTCATTTATAACGAATGACAATATAAAATGATGAAAATATTATGTAGTGGGTTAATTTTGTTGTCTAAATATTTGGTTGGTATTATTTATTACATTATATTTGCATTATAAAAATAACGCAAAACATTATAACGATGAAAACCACGATCAACAAAAGCAAGGTAATGAGCAGAGCATGGCAGATCGCAAAATGCGTCGCCCGCCGGACTGGATCGAAAGTTAGGACTACTTCCTACACTTTTAGCGAGGCTATGCGCCAGGCGTGGAAAGAGGCAAAGACGGCGATAGTAAAGGCTATCAGAGAGGCTGAAATGGCCGCAGATAAGGCCGCTATCCGGATGCGTGGAGCCGAGAGCGCCGACAACTATTCTTTCATGTCCGGATGCGCTGAATACTATGCCGCCGGTATCAATGGCAGAACTTATTTCGGAGACTAACCACACTAAAATCAATACAGCAATGAAAACAAACGATTTGAGCAACATCATGGCAACGGCCTGGCGGTTCTTCCGCATAACCGGCGAGAACTTCGCGGAATGCCTACGCAAGGCGTGGACTAACTTCAAACTCGTGGCCGCCATGCGGACCCGCGTCGTTAAGTTCTATTTCCGCAAGGTCGACGGCTCAATCCGCGAGGCGTACGGGACCCTCCGGGCTGACATGATCCCCGCCGCCACCGGCGACGACCGCAAGCGCAACGACACGGTGCAAACTTATTTCGACACCGAACGCCAGGAATACCGCTGTTTCAAGAAACTCAACCTTGTAGAAATCAATTAACCCTATAAATTCAAGATTATGGAAAAGACAGACCAGGCAACCACCAAAGCCGCCCTCGATGCTTATTATCGGGACAATCTAATCGGAGCCCTCGACCGCCTTGTAGTGCACCATGATATACCGGGACTATCAGAAATGTTTTCAGACTTCATTTATTTCCTCAACAATCCGGATGTGATCGAGGATTTCGAGAAGAAATCCATTTTAGATCGCGCTGTCGAATGCGTCAACCTCCTGGGAAATCTCTCCAATGTGTACGAAAAATTCGAAGAGTATAAAGCAAATACCAAATAATAATCGCCACAACTGATAATAAACAGCCTTTCGAGGCTGTTTTGTTTTTAAAATATACCACTATGATAAATGCAAAATTGATTGCCGAATACGTTTCAGACTTGGAGATAAAGGCTCACAATATGGAGCGCGAGATAGAACGTGGACAAGAATGGATGCAAAGAGGTATGGTCAGCATCGAAAAGTTCTATGCGGTAAAGCTGACAATCCCCGAAGTGGCAAGGCTCCACAATGTGAACGCACAAACTGTTCGCAGTTATGTCAAGCGTGGTTTCATTGAGAAACACCAGGATAGCACAGACGGATATACATACATCCGCGCGTCGGTCGCCCTCACTTTGGACTTTGGAAAACTCCGCAAAGAATCGAGATGGAGGTAAGGACAAAAGGGCGAATCGCCCAAGTTGTATGCAAATTGTATGCAAATGAAAAAGAAAAGAGGTTATGATTTTCGTCATAACCTCTTGATTTTCAACTGTGGGAGTTGACGGATTCGAACCGCCGACCCTCTGCTTGTAAGGCAGATGCTCTGAACCAGCTGAGCTAAACTCCCCTTTGCTTTTCAGCGTTGCAAAGGTAAATCAAATTTTCTTTTCTCCAAATTTTCATGCCAAGTTTTTAAAATAAAACCCGCTCAGGGTGCCGCGACGCGCCTGATTCAAAAATCCTTACACACGGCGGAACAATTTCCGCTCTTTAGCTTTACCTTTGCGCGGTTTAAATTCCGCAAAAACGCATGAAAGCACTCTATACGGTCGGCATGCTGCTGATGTCCAATATCTTCATGACCGTCGCATGGTACGGCCACCTGAAATTCGGGGCGGCGAAGAACGGCAGCGCCCTTCCGCTCATCCTGGTGATCCTCGTCAGCTGGGGGATCGCCTTCTTCGAATACTGCTTCCAGATACCGGCCAACCGCATCGGTTTCGCGGGGAACGGCGGCCCTTTTTCGCTGATCCAGCTCAAGATCATACAGGAGGTCATCTCGCTGGGCGTTTTTACGATCTTCGCTCTGCTGGTGTTCCGCACCGAAACCTTCCGCATGAACCACTTCATTTCGTTCGTCTGCCTTATCGCCGCGGTCTGGTTCGCCTTCCGGAAATAAAATATCCGTCGCACCCGGGAAGTTTTGCGCGGAATTTGCTGTAACTTTGCGGGAATCGCAACCGGCAGCACCGTATGAAACAGTATTGGCAGATACTCAAAAAATACAAATGGAATCTCCTGATGAGCCCGCTCCTGGTAGCGGGTGCCGTGTTTTGCGAGACGATGCAGCCGATGTACATGTCGCGCATAGTGGACGACGGCGTGATGAAAAGCGACCTTTCGGTGATCTACGCCACGGGTGCGTGGATGGTGGGGATATCGCTGCTGGGACTCGTCCTGAGCGTCGTCAACGCCTACATTTCGTCGCGCACGTCGACCCGTTTCGGCACCGGACTGCGCCATTCGCTTTTCGCGAAAGTCCAGAGTTTTGCCTTCCCCGACATAGATAAATTCAGTTCCGCCTCGCTCATAACGCGGCTCACGGGCGACGTTACGCGTATCCAGCAGATCGTCTTCATGTCGATGCGCATCATGCTGCGGGCGCCGTTGATGTTCATGATGGCGATGTTCTTCGTGCTGACGATCGACTCGAAACTGGCGCTGGTGCTTGCGGCGGCGATCCCGATTATGGCGCTGAGCGTGTGGCTGATACTGCGCAAAGGGTTCCCGTTCTTCCTGAAAGTCCAGCAAAGGATCGACCGCCTGAACGCCGTCGTGCGCGAGAACCTTATAAACATACGCGTGGTGAAATCGTTCGTGCGCGAGGATTTCGAGAGCGAAAAATTCCGGCGCAGCAGCGGGGAGTTGCAGGACACGGCGATCCGCGCGTCGAACATCATCGTAACGATCTTCCCGCTGATGCAGTTCATACTCAACATTTCGGTGATCGCGGTGCTGTGGTTCGGCGGCGGGCGGGTTATGGCGGGGAGCCTCACGGTGGGCGAGCTGATCTCGTTCGTCAACTACCTGATGCAGATACTGATGGCGCTGATGATGTTCTCGATGGTCGTGATGAACTTCGCGAGGGCATCGGCATCATCTGAACGAATACTTGAGGTGCTTCGTGCAGAATCCTCGCTTACAAACACTTCAACTGCGCTCGAACACGATTACAGGGTCGAGAGGGGAGAGGTCGAGTTCCGCGACGCGGGCTTCCGTTACGCCGGAGGAGAGAACGATGTCCTGAGCCATATCAGTTTCACGGCGCGGCAGGGCGAAACCATCGCGGTGGTCGGGGCGACCGGTTCGGCAAAAAGTTCTATGGTACAGCTCATCCCGCGGCTTTATGACGCCACCGAGGGGGAGGTTTTGATAGACGGCCGCGACGTTCGCGACTACCATCTCGACGAACTGCGCGAAAGCATCGGCATGGTGCTGCAGAACAACGAGCTTTTCAGCGGAACGATCGTCGAAAACCTGCGCTGGGGTGATCCGGACGCGACTCTCGAACAGGTCGAGGAGGCCGTGCGCGCCGCCGAGGCCCATGACTTCATCATGTCGTTCGAAAAAGGCTACGACACCATCCTGGGACGCGGCGGGGTGAACGTTTCGGGCGGCCAGAAACAGCGCCTCTGCATCGCCCGGGCGCTGCTGCGCAAACCGAAGATACTGATCCTCGACGACAGCACCAGCGCGGTCGATTCGACGACCGAACTGAAGATACGGGCCAATCTGCAGCGCATGATGAAAAACACGACTGTTTTCATAATTACGCAGAGGATCAACACGATGCAGTCGGCAGATAAAGTATTGGTTCTGGAGGACGGCAGTGTCGACGGTTTCGGAAAACCGGCCGACCTGCTGCGCACTTCGGAAGTTTACCGCGAGATTTACGAATCGCAGCAATTCAAGACATAAGGCATGGCGGACAGAGCGACACATATGAGCCAGCAGGGCAAGCCGAAGCAGGGACGAAAAGCCCTCGCGCGGCTGCTGTCGTACCTTGGCCGCCAGCGCAAACTGCTCTTCATCGTCGGCGCGCTCATCGTCGTCAGCATCGCGTCGAGCATCGTCGGATCGTACATGATCCGCCCGATAATCAACGACTACATCATGCCGAAAGACTGGCACGGATTGATCCGTATGCTGATGATCCTCACCGTGATATACGTCGCCGGAGCCGTCGCGACTCTCGTCGAGTACCGGATGCTCAACCGCATCGGGCAGGAGACGGTCGCAAGACTGCGCGAGGACCTTTTCCGCAAGATGGAAACCCTTCCCGTGCGCTACTTCGACACCCGCCAGCACGGCGACCTGATGAGCCGCTACACCAACGACATGGACCGCATC
>JAVBVG010000007.1:0-3957 GCA_031554415.1 Rikenellaceae bacterium
CACCGAAGTGATGCTGCGCGCCCCCCGCGAGGCGAATTCATAGCTCACCGATCCGGTTCCCGCGAACAGGTCCAGCACGTCGCACTCCTCAGTGTCGAGCATGTTTCCCAGCACGTTGAACAGGTTCTCCTTGGCGAAATCGGTCGTCGGCCTCGCCCTCAGGTTGCGCGGGGGTGTGATAACCCTTCCTTTATATTTCCCGCTAATTATTCTCATAAATAGACCGCTGCCGGCGTTCCGGCCGCTTATTAGTTTCATATATAAACCGCCGCGGCCGTTGCCGCCCGCCGTCGGCGTTCCGACAGTTCCGCTCTACAGGATGTTGACTTTCGGGAAATAGCCGCCTAAAAGGCGGCCGGCCTCGGCGGCACCATCGCCACTTATGTTTATCGAGAAGCGGCGAAGTTTAAAGCGACGCCCCAAGACCTGTAAATAGTAGAGCAGCGAATCGGCGGAGTTGTCGGGCAACGCTTCCGCCATCCGGAGCCCCTTCTCCCACACCGCGATATAGACATTTTCTTCGGTCAGCATGATATTCAAGTCCCTTTTGCGGCCGGACACGACCTCGAGCAGCGGCGAAGTGAAGCGGACTTCCGGGCCGAACTCCGCGGCGGCCATCACGGCTACCGCCGTGCCGACGGCCATGACGGCGATGATCCCGGCGTGCGGTTCCGAAACGAGGGCGGTCTCCCCGGCCGACATCTCCATGCCGTTGAAGCGCAGGTAATCCGCCTCGACACCTTTTTCATAAAGGTATGCAGGCATCAGGATGGTCCTGGCGGTATCGAACGAAACCACCGGAACGCGCCCTCCCGCCCCGGCCTTATATGCAGCGACGGCCTGCGAGGCCTGCGAAAAATTATGTCCATCCAGCATTACCCGAATGGACAAGTTACATGGATTCGACATAAGAAAAAGAGTTTTCCATTAATTCGGGATAATTGCAGATCCGGCTTATGTCGAACCCATGTAAAGGGGCTGTCTGTGACAGCCCCCATTATTACGTTACCCCCTCCCATACCCTCCCCTCGGGGAAGGGCTCTGCCGCGGCAGAGCCGCTCCGGTCGGGATGTGTTTATCTTATCGTGTAAGGTTTACTCCCAGTTCCCGGCATCGTTGGTTGCCTTTTCGACGGAACCCACGGCGATTCCCGGATACTTGTTGTAAACGGTCTTGGCATCGTTGATCAGGTTGACGAGCATCTGTTCATCGAGGTCATACAGGAAGTCCTTGTAAGGCGCTTTAGCCTCGAACACCGGAACCACCACCTTGGATTCGGTGGTAAGCATGCCCGCGCGGAGGATGTATTCCGTACCCGGCTTTCCATGAGGTATATAACGCATATTTTTAATCTGTTCGACCGTAAGTTTTTTGGGCGCGAAGACGGTATCCCTCACGGCTTTGGTAAACTTTTCCGTTTTGACGAGCCCTTTGGCAACCGCGACCGAGTCGTCGGCCGAGCCGGTCTGGCGTTCGAACTCCAGGGAGTCGGTCAGCACGAAGTTGATGAGCGAATCGAAATCGGCGGTGTAGCGCTGGTTTTTCTGTTTGAAAGCCTGTTCGGCCGAGCGGATGTCCTTAATCCGGTCGATCACGGCGGTTTCGCGGACTTTGACCTGTTTCTGGAAATCGAGCGGGTCCATGATCTGTTTGTAAACGATGACGGCGAGGACGACAGCCGCGACGCCCAGAACGATCTGGAGGGAAAGTTTAAGCCATTTATTCATTTCTATAATTTTATTAAGTTTGTACTGTTTTAGAAAAGACGTTTGTTCGGATCAGCACGGCCGCAAGGCCCTATCCCTTAAAGCACCCCGACCCTCTAAATACGGTCACGGAATGGTAAATACACATATTGCGTCCCAAATTTACGCTAAATTTGGTTTCGAACCAACACTTGGACAAAAAAAAGTTGCGGAATCGCTCTCCGGCTACATCTCGACGCCGGCCGACGGGACCATTTTCATACTCAACGGATACGCCGGAACGGGAAAGACGACGCTGGTCGCGGCGTTCGTGTCGGTACTTCGCGGCATCGGCGTAAAACCCGTGCTGCTGGCCCCGACGGGGCGCGCAGCGAAAGTTTTCTCGCGCATCGCGGGCGAAAAGGCGCATACCATTCATAAAAAGATATACCGCCAGAAAACGATGTCGTCGGCCCAGGCGAGCTTCTCGCTCGATTTCAACCGCGAGAAGAACGCATGCTTCATCGTCGACGAGGCCTCGATGCTTGCAAACTCCTCGTCAGCAGAGGGCGGGATGTTCGGCTCGGGGGCGCTGCTCGACGACCTTATATCGTATGTGAACAGCGGCCAGGGCTGCCGCCTGATACTCGTGGGCGACAACGCGCAGCTTCCGCCCGTGGGGAGCGCCGAGAGTCCCGCCCTCGATCCACGCCGGATGGAGGTTTACGGAGGCGTGGAGTACGTTTCGATGGACGATGTGGTGAGACAGGAGGCCGAGTCGGGGATACTTTTCAACGCGACGCTGGTGCGGATGATGATCGAGAACGGGATTTACGACATCCCTATGTTCCGCACCGACGGTTTTACTGAAGTGGGCACGCTCGACGGAGGCGATTTCACAGAGAAGCTCGAAGAGTGCTATTCGCGTTACGGGCGCGACGAAACCATCGTTATCACGCGTTCGAATAAGCGCGCCAACCGCTTCAACGAGTCGATCCGCCGCTACGTTCTGGGGGCCGAGGAGGAGATCGAATCGGGCGACATGCTGATGATCGTCAAGAACAACTACCACTACACCGAGCGCGACACCGACTCTCCCGTGAGTTTCATCGCCAACGGCGACATCGCGCGTCTGAAACGCCTGCGCCGTTTCGAGGAGTACTACGGTTTCCGTTTCGCCGACGCCGTGCTGGAACTCCCCGACTACGACGACTACCAGGTGGAGTGCAAGATCATGCTCGACACGATCCATTCGGAGTCGCCCTCGCTGACGCGCGAGGAGCAGAACCGGCTTTTCCGGGCCGTCGAGGAGGATTACGCCGACATCACGGTCAAGGCCAAACGCTATAAGGAGATTTTAGGCAACGACCACTTCAACGCCCTGCAAGTAAAGTTCGCCTATGCCGTCACATGCCACAAGTCCCAGGGCGGGCAGTGGCGTGCGGTATTCATCGACAAGATGCTTTTCGGCGACGAGCAGATGTCGAAAGACCTTCTTCGGTGGCTCTACACGGCAATCACCCGCGCCACCGACCGGCTCTATTTCGTCAACTTCGACGAAAGATTTTTTGAAAACTCAAAAAAATAGCGCCATGAAAAAAAGTAAGATCATCGTATGGATAATACTTCTGGTAGCTGCCGACCAGATAAGCAAAATAGTAATTGCGGGGAATTTCCTCGACACGAGGTTTGATATAATAGACGGCCTGTTTGGTTTCCGTCCGGTGTTCAACGCACAATACAGCTATTTCAACCAGGCTCTTGGTCTAAATATCGGGCTTTGGCCACATGTAGTCTTATTGGTATTGATCGAGTTGATTTTGATAGCTATCTATGGCTACTATCGCAAAGCGCAGCGATCCACAAAACTCATTGACATCGCATTTGCTTTTGGACAAGCGGCGCTGGTGTGCGTTTTATGCGGATTCTTTTTCTGGAAACGGGGCGTACTCGACTTCATCTTCGTCGGCTTTGTAACGTGCGATCTAAAAGATATCTACATCAATTGCTTTGTCGCACTTTTTATTATCAACTCAATAATGCACGCGATCGAAGTACATGAATCGGGTCTGAAATTTACCGCATATATCAAGGAGCGGACAAGAAGTCTTTTCAGGAGGAGTGAAAAATAAATCGCTGCGGCCGTTGCCGCTGTCATCCCGAGCGAGGCCGCAACGGCGGCGGCGGTTTACTTCTCCCCCTTTGGAGGGGTGCGCGAAGCGGCTGGTTTTCGGTCATCCCGAGCGAGTGCGATCCGATAACATTTCGCGGG
>JAVBVG010000008.1:0-19210 GCA_031554415.1 Rikenellaceae bacterium
TCGTCGTACAGCCATAGCCGGACTCGTACAAATCGATAGCCGATAACTTCGTCGTTGAACCGTAACGATGACATTTCTTTGAATCTGATCCCATAAAAATACCCCCAAAAGTTTTTTGTCTAACTTTTGGGGGTAAGTTCACCGCCATCCCTTTTCAAGAATATATCAGGAAGAAACCTAAATGATCCCCTGTTCGACCATGCTCTTGGCGACTTTCATGAAGCCGGCGACATTGGCGCCCTTCATGTAGTTGATGTAGCCCGGTTCCCTGCCGTATTCGACGCAGGCGGCGTGGATCGAGGTCATTATCTGATATAGTTTCGCGTCGACCTCTTCGGCGGTCCAGTTCATCTTCATCGAGTTCTGCGTCATTTCGAGCCCCGACGTCGAAACACCGCCGGCGTTGACCGCCTTGCCCGGCCCGTATGGTATCTTCGCGTGGATGAACGCCTCGATCGCTTCGGGCGTGCAGCCCATGTTCGACACCTCGGCCACGGCCGAAACTTTATTTTCTATAAGCTGTTTGGCGTCGCTGCCGTTCAATTCGTTCTGCGTGGCGCAGGGCATGGCGATGTCGATACCCCTGACTTCCCACGGTTTTTTGCCGGGGTGGAACGACGAACCGGGGAAACGGTCGGCGTAGGGAGCCACCACGTCGTTGTTCGAGGCGCGCAGTTCGAGCATATAGGCTATCTTTTCGTCGTCGAGCCCGGCCGGATCGTGGATGTAGCCGTCGGGGCCGGATATCGTCACCACTTTCGCGCCGAGCTCGGTCGCTTTCATGGCGGTGCCCCAGGCGACGTTGCCGAAGCCGGAGACGGCGATGGTCTTGCCTTTTATCTCCTGTCCGGCGTCGGCGAGCATGCTCACCAGAAAATATACCGCTCCGAAACCGGTGGCTTCGGGACGTATCAGCGAGCCGCCGTAGGTCATGCCCTTGCCGGTCAGCACGCCGGTATTTTCGAGCGCCAGCTTGCGGTACATGCCGTAGAGGTAGCCTATTTCGCGTCCGCCAACCCCGATGTCGCCAGCCGGAACGTCGGTTTCAGGGCCTATGTGCCTCCACAGTTCGGTCATGAAAGCCTGGCAGAAACGCATTATCTCGCGGTCGGATTTCCCCTTGGGATCGAAGTCCGAACCGCCCTTGGCACCGCCCATCGGCAGCGTGGTGAGGGCGTTCTTGAAGGTCTGCTCGAAGCCGAGGAATTTCAGGATCGAGAGGTTGACGCTGGGGTGGAAACGGAGGCCGCCCTTGTAGGGGCCTATGGCGTTGTTGAACTGTATGCGATAGCCGAGATTGAGCTGCGGCACGCCTTTGTCGTCCATCCAAACCACCTTGAAAGTAAATATGCGGTCGGGTTCGACGATCCGTTCCGCGATGCGGTTGACTTCGAATTGAGGATAGCGGTTATAGACGTCCTGTACCGTCGAGAGTACTTCCTTTACCGCCTGCAGGTATTCGCTTTCGCCGGGATGCCTCATTTCGAGGTCGGCCATAAGTTGGGCTACGTTCATAATAATAATGTTGACTTGGTTAATTGGTTTCCGTACGATTTGTCAAAATTATTTAAAATAATTTAAGAACTACCATGTTTCGTTTGTTTTTTAAGCATTTGTCTAAATTTTATTGATAAAATGGTGTTATGAAGAAATTTAGACGGATTTTACGATGCCCTTGCTGCTTTGACCGTCGATGAAGACGTAGAGCGGTTCCGGGAAGCGCACGATGCGCAGATACTCGCCCTCGTACACAGCTGGCATGGCGTCGAGCGCCGCGATGTCGAACGCGCCGTCGCCCATGAACGGGTTGATCGTCAGGTAGCCCACGCCCAGCGAGGTGAGGTTCTGGAAGAAGTGCGTCCCCTGGCTCGGCTCGACGCGGAAATTCTCGAGCCCGCACTCGACGATCACCTTCGCCTCGGAAATGTGGTTCCACTTGACGGGGATGCCCAGCCACGGGTCGCTCGAACCCCAGCGTCCCGGCCCGACGAGGATATATCCCCTGCTGTTTTTCTGCATATCCGTATTGATGCCCAGAAGCTCTTCGGCGATCCGTTCGGTGTTGCGCTTGTCGAATTCCGCGAGCTTCACATAGACGATGTCGGTGATCCCCTGCATCGCGCCGACGCCGAGGGCGCTTTCGGCGTATATTATAGCGTCCGTTTTGTCCTCCCTGTCCCAGTCGAGGGTGCGGTTCTTCTCGGCCTCGATTATGGGCCTTATCTGCAGGAAATTGAATATCTTCTGCTCGTCGGCGGGAACGTCGAGATTGACGGCGAACTCCATCTCGACGGGGTTGCGCATCTCCTTCTCGCCCATTTCCAACAGGTCTTTTATAATGTCGGCGATGGGAAAAGTGTCGTACTTGAGGATGTGCGAGAAAGTGATGATCTTGCGTCCCTGTTCCTCGTTGCTGTCGACGATTATGCCGTTCTGCGGGTCCCACGTCGACGCCACCATATCCATGTCGCGGAATTTAGCCATCTGCCCCAGGTCGAACTTGCGCAGGTTGATCGAGTCGTCGGTCGAGGTCTTGAAAGATTCCGGACGCAGGTCGAGCCCGTACATCTCGCGCTGGGTGTCGCGCAGGGCGAGTTCGGGGGTCGACAGCTGGAGTATCTTCTTGGGATATTGCGGCGAGAAGCGAAGCACCTGCCCCCCCTCGACCACTATCTTGCCCAGGCCCGTCGCCATTTTGACGATTCCCTCCTCGGGCTTTTCGTCGCCTATCGGGTAGAAATTGAGCGAATTGGCCGTTCCAGACATGGTGGGGAAGAACCATCCGCTGTCGTCCGAACCGCACACTTCCTGTATTACGACCGCCATCCGCTCGTCGCTGAAAAGGTTCTGCGTGGTGGCGATATAGGCGCGGCTCGAGGCGAAATAGATCGATGCGTAGACGCTCTTTATGGCCTTAGACAGGAGCCGCAGCATGTAGTCGCGGTTCTCGACCAGCGGGATCATGTAGGTGGAATAAACACCCGCGAAGGGCTGGAAATAAGAGTCCTCCAACTTGGAACTCGAACGCACGGCAAGCGGCGCCTTCGTGTATTTGAGGTACGCCTGAAGGTTTTCGACGAGACTCTGCGGCAGCGACGAGGCGACGAATTCGGCCAGCAGGTCCTCGTCCGAGAAATCGGAGTTTATGACGTGCTGCAGCCCGTTTATCTTGATGAACTCGTCGAAATAGTCTGTCGCTATGACGACGGTGCGCGGAATGGTGATGCGCACCCCCGGATATTTGTCGTAGAGCCTGTACTTGCGCAGCATGTGGTTGGCAAAGGCCAGCCCGCGCGCCTTTCCCCCCAGCGAACCCTCGCCGATGCGGGCGAACCAGAGCGTCTCGTCGTACGACCCCGCCTCGAAGTTGGCCACGATCCCCTGCCCCATCTGCATCCGGTACTCGTGGATGATGTCGTAGATGCGTTTGCGGAAGGCGTCGGTGCTGTCGAACTGTCCGGCATGCATGTCGCGCAGGGCGTTGGCTATGGGGAAAAGCCCGCGCGAGAACATCCATTTCGAGAGGCGGTCGCGGCCGGTGTGGAACAGAAGCACGTCCTCGGGTATCTCCAGCACGGCGTACTGCATTTCGCGAAGGTCCTTGACCTTCGCCAGCACGATGCCGGTCTTGAGGTCCTTGAAGATGAAGTCGCCGAAGACGAACTCCTCGGCGATGTATTCCGCCAGGTCGATGAGCAGCGTTTTCGAATATTTAAGCAGGAACCCCACGTTCAGCTCCTCGGCCACCGCCTTCATGCTTTGCTGCGACGACTGCAAAAGGAACGGCATCTGGGGCTTGTCCCTGCGGATCATCTTGCACAGGTCGATCCCCGCATCGAGTTTTTCGTCCTCGGCCCTGTCGTATTTGTCGATCACGAAGCCGATGTCGGAGATGACGCCCAGCATATTGTCCTTGTACTTCTCGTAGTATTCGACCGCCTCGTTGTAGTTGGTGGCGAAAAGTATCTTGGGCCGAGCCCTTTTGCGCATCATCTCCTGCTGTTCGTTGAGCGCGTCGTTGAGGAATTCGCTGTTCTGCTGTATGACCATCTTGTAGAGCGCCGGAAGGTATGTCGAATAGTAGCGTATGGAATCCTCGACCAGCAGGATCGACTGCACGCCCACTTCGAGCACGTCGTTGTCGACGTTCATGCGGTCTTCGATGGTCTTGATGATGGCGATGATAAGGTCGGCGTTGCCCTGCCAGTAGAATATGTAGTCGATGCCGCTTCGGTCGTGGCTCTCGATGCGCTTCTTCATATCCTTCGAGAAATTGGCCAGCAGCACGACCGGGATTTCCGGATGTTTTTTCGCGACGATCTTCGCGAAGCTGAAAACGTCCAGCTCGCCGATGTTGTACATGGCGATTATGAGGTCGAAACCCTTCTCCTTCTTCAGTTTTTCAAGCGCCTCGGCGGCCGAATTGACGCGCGTGAACGAGGGCGGATTGCTCAGGTTGAGGTCGGCGTACTCCTGGTTTATGCGGGTGTCGATCCGTCCGTCCTCTTCAAGGATAAACCCATCATAGCTGCTGCACACGAGCAGTATCTTCCTGATGCGGCGCTGCATCAGGTGCTGGTAGTCGGTTACCGAGAATTGTTCGGACTGTATGTTTTGCCTTTTCATCGAGTCAATATAAGTATATATGCGGAACAAAAATAAGAAATGTTTTTTTATCTTTGTTACTCAATTCCACAACTCTCACGACACAAAGCTATGAAGTACACTCTCGAAGAGGTTACCTCGAAAGCCCTGGAAAAGGAGTTCATCGATCTGCCGAAGCGGCTCTACCGCGATAACCGCAACTGGGTCTGCCCGTTCGACGGCGACATTAAAAACATCTTCGATCCCGCAAAAAATAAAAAATTCGACGATGGCGAGGCCATCCGCTGGATCGCCCGCGACGAGAGCGGCAGGGTGGCCGGACGAATCGCGGCCTTCTACAACCGCGAGGACGCCGCTATCGAGGAACAGCCCACCGGAGGCTGCGGCTTTTTCGAGGCCGAGGACGACCGGCAGCTCGCCAACCTGCTTTTCGACGCCGCGCGCGACTGGCTCCGGAGCAAGGGCATGGAGGCTATGGACGGCCCGGTCAATTTCGGTTCGAGGGAATCGTGGTGGGGACTTCTGGTCGAGGGCTTCGAGTTCCAGCCGCTCTACGAAAACCCCTACAATCCGCCCTACTACGCAGCGCTTTTCGAGAATTACGGTTTCAAAAATTACTTCAACCAGTACACATACAACCGCAAGATCAACCTCGGCACCCTGAACCGGTCGGTCTACGAACGCGTCAAGAGGCTGGAGGAGTCGCCCGGATACCGCTTCAGCCATATCGACATCAAAAACCTGCCGCAGGTGGCCGAGGATTTCCGCATGATCTACAACAAGGCGTGGGCACAGCATTCGGGCGTCAAACCGATGACCAGGGAGGAGGCGCAGAAGATGATGCGGAACATGAAACCCATCATCGACGAAAGGCTCATCTATTTCGCCTTTTTCAACGACGAACCGATCGGCTTCTTCATCATGGTCCCCGACCTGAACCGCATCATCGGCCGGTTCCACGGCAGGATGAACCTTATAAACAAACTCCGGCTGTGGTTCATGCTCAAAACGACGCACAAGGCCGACCGCATATTCGCAATCATCTTCGGTGTAACCCCCGAAATGCACGGCAAGGGAGTCGAATCTGGCATCATCCACGAGTTCGAGAACGAGGTCGCCAAGGGGATGCACTACAAAAGCCTCGAACTGGCGTGGGTGGGCGACTTCAACCCCATCATGATGCGCATGGTCGAGAACTACGTCTGCGCCGTGAAGCACAAGACGCACGTTACATACCGCTACCTTTTCGACCGCGAAAAGGAGTTCAAACGCGCCACCCGCATCGGCGTCAAAAAACAAAACTGACCAATTATGGATTATGAATTATTGTGCAAACTTCGTTTGTGATCTTTTTCATAAAAAAATGTCGCGCAGCGACACCGCAATTCATAATTCATAATTCATAATTCATAATTTAAAATGAAAACTACACCTTTCACAAAGTATCATATTGAAGCGGGCGCTAAAATGGCCGAATTCGCGGGGTACAACATGCCCATCGAATTCACGGGCATCAACGACGAACATATGACGGTCCGCAACGGCGCGGGTGTTTTCGACGTCAGCCACATGGGCGAGATCTGGGTAAAAGGCCCGGGCGCGCTGCCGTTCCTGCAGTACGTTGCGACCAACGACGCCTCGCGCCTGGCCGACGGCAAGGCGCAGTATTCGGCGCTCCCGAACGGCCATGGCGGGCTTGTGGACGACATCATCGTCTATAAGATAGACGACCTGACCTACCTGCTGGTCGTGAACGGCGCCAACGTCGAAAAGGACTGGCGGCACTTGTGCCGCGAGGGCGAAAAGTTCGGCATCACGCCGGGCAGGGAGTTCGAACTCTACAACGCCTCGGACGAGATATGCCAGCTGGCGGTGCAGGGCCCCCTGGCGATGAAGATCGTCCAGAAAATGTGTCCCGAACCCATTGAGGATATGCCCTATTACACCTTCGTGAAGACCGAGGTGGCCGGGATAAAGGGCGCAATTCTTTCCGCCACGGGCTACACCGGTTCGGGCGGCTGCGAGATATATGTGGCGAATGTGGACGCCGACCGCCTGTGGAACGCACTGTGGAAGGCGGGCGAAGAGTTCGGCCTGAAGAGCATCGGCCTCGGCGCGCGCGACACCCTGCGGCTCGAAAAAGGTTTCTCGCTCTATGGCAACGACATCGACGAAGGCACTTCGCCGATCGAGGCGGGCCTTGGGTGGATCACGAAATTCAACGATGAAAAGGGCGACTTTATCGACCGTGCGCTTTTCGAAAAGCAGAAAAGCGAGGGTGTTTCACGGAAACTCGTCGGCTTCAAACTGACCGAACGCGGCATTCCGCGCCACGGCTATTCCCTGGCCGACACGGAGGGCAGTATCATAGGGGAAGTAACCTCGGGAACGATGTCGCCGATGCTGAAAGAGGGTATCGGTATGGGATACGTGAAGCCGGAATTCGCCTCCCCCGGAACGGAGATCGCAGTCATCATCCGCGAAAAACCTGTGAAAGCCGTCATAGTCAAGACGCCGTTCGTTTAACCGGTAACAAAAATAAATCGCTGCGGCCGTTGCCGCCGCGAGAAACCCGTGAATGCGGTCGTTGTAAAGGCCCCATTTGTTTGATTGCACTTTATATCTTCGACGCCTCGATCTCGCCCGAACCGAGGTCAAGCCTCAGGGCGACAAAGAGCAGGATAGTGAAGGCGAGGAACGACGACCCCCCGTAACTGAAGAACGGCAGGGGGATGCCGATCACCGGCACCAGCCCGATGGTCATGCCCACGTTTATCAGCACGTGCATGAAGAATATCCCCGCAACGCAGTAGCAGTATATCCGCCCGAAAGGTTCCGACTGCCGCTCGCCCATCCTCACGAGCCGCAGTATCAGCACGCAGAACAGCGCCAGCACGACTATAGACCCCGCGAATCCCCACTCTTCGCCCACCGTGCAGAAGATAAAGTCGGTGCTCTGCTCGGGCACGAAATTGAACTTCGTTTGCGTCCCCTCGAGGTATCCCTTGCCGAACCAGCCGCCCGAGCCGATGGCGATCTTCGACTGGTTGACGTTGTAGCCCCACCCCTGACTGTCGGACTCTATGCCCAGCGTGTCGAGTATGCGTTTCTGCTGGTGCAGGTCGAGCCGGTCGAAAACGGCGTCGGCGGCGTAGACGAAGGCCAGCGACGAGATGAAAAGCACGATGTATATCCAGAAACCGCGCAGGCGTCTGCCGTAGGCGACGATCCCGGCCACCGGCAGCGCCGCGAGCGACGCGCCCAGCAGGAGGTAGTAGTAGTTTACATCCAGCCGCGTGAAATATTTCAGCCCCAGCCACGCCAGTATCGACGCCAGCGCAACCGACGCCAGAAAGACCGCCGCGCCTCTCCACGCCCTGTACTGGACCGCGAACCCTGCGGCGCACCCCGCGAGGATCATCACCAGCAACCCTATCTCGGTAACCCAGAATGAACTGAAGAACAGCACGAGGATCGCTCCGAGCACTATGTAGACCCAGCGGTTCAGCCCCTCGCGGTAGAGCATGAAAAGGAACGAGGCGTAGACCACCGCCGAACCCACGTCGTGCTGCAGGAACATCACCCCGATCGGAATACCGACGATGAGCGCCACCCTTAACAGGTTCCTGAAACGGTGTATCGAGAATGTGAAATTGCTCATGTATCGCGCCAGGGCGAGCGAAACCGCCAGCTTCATGAATTCGGCGGGCTGTATCGCCACCGGACCCATGATGAGCCACGCCCGCGCCCCCTTGATCTCGGGGCTGAAGACCAGCGTCGAGAGCATCAGCGCAAGCAGCACCGCATATATCGGATATGCGAGGATATGGTAGTACTTGTCGTCGACGAGCATTATCACCAGCGCGACGACCAACGAAACCCCTATCCACACCATCTGCATGCCGTACCTCTGCCCCAGTTCGAACGCCTGCCCATGGGTGTCGTCGCAGACCGCCGCGTAGAGGTTCAACCACCCCAGCACGACGAGCGCCAGGTAGACCGCCACGGTCCCCCAGTCTATCTTCCCGTGCAGGATCGAGTTCCTTTTAGCGCTTGTTGTCATAGTGCGGATAAGCGATTTGCATATTCTTCACATAGTCGGCCAGGTAGGGGCGCGTGATGGTGTCGGTGAGGTATTTCTCCATGATAAGCGAGCCGATCGGCACCGCGGCCGACGAACCGAAACCGGCGTTCTCGACATAGACGGCGATGGCGATCTTCGGATCGTCCTTCGGGGCGAAGCCGAGGAACACCGAGTGGTCCTTGTGCGCGTTCTGCGCCGTCCCGGTCTTGCCGCAGATATCGAGTCCCGGCACATATCCGTTCCGGAACACGGTCCCGCCCTCCTGATGGGCGGCCATGTACATCCCCTCGACGATGGGCGTGAAGTGCTCGCGGCTGACCTTGGTGTTGTGCGGCTCGTAGAATTTGGGGTCCATCTCGACGCCTTCTATTTTCCGGATGACGTGGGGTATGTAGTAATGTCCGCGGTTGGCTATGGTTGCGGCCAGGTTGGCCATCTGCAACGGGCTCGCGCCAAGTTCGCCTTGCCCTATCGCCAGTGAAATGACGGTCAGCGAGTTCCAGCTGCCGCGGTAGAGTTTGCTGTAATACTCCGAGTTCGGGACGTTTCCGTTGAGTTCGGAGGTAAAGTCGGAACCCAGCTTGCGACCGAAGCCGAAACTGCGCACATACTCCTCCCACACATCGTATCCCCCGCTTTTTATCCCGCCGTTCTTGGGGTTGTCGAGGATGTTGCGGATAACGTAGCAGAAATATGCGTTGCACGAGGTCATGATGGCCTGCCGCAGGTCGACAGGCGACGGGTGGGCGTGGCAGGCAACCCCGCGACCCACCTTGTAGCCGCTGTAGCACTCGTACCTGTAATTAGGTTTCAGAACCCCCTCTTCGAGCCCGATCAGCCCGTTCACCATCTTGAAGGTCGATCCGGGCGGGTATTTCGACATCACGGCGCGGTTGAACAGCGGGCGGCGGTTGTCGTTTGCCAGCCGGGCGTAGTTGTTGTTGCGCTGGCGGCCGATCAACTCGTCGGGATCGTAGGTGGGGCTGCTGGCCATGATGAGTATCTCGCCGGTCGAGGGTTCGATGGCCACGATGGCGCCGACCTTCCCCTTCAGCAGCTCCTCGCCGAAAGCCTGCAGCGCCCCGTCGAGCGAGCTCACGAGGGTTTTTCCCGCAACGGGCAGAGTGTCGTACATCCCGCCGCGGTACGAGCCCTTGACTATGCCGTGGACGTCGACCAGATTTATCCGCACCCCCTTTTCGCCGCGCAGGTATTTTTCGTACTCCGCCTCGATGCCGCTCTTGCCGATGTAGTCGCCGCTGCGGTAATAGTAGTCGCGCTCCAGGTCGGCGGGACTGACCTCGCCGACGTAGCCCAGCAGGTTGCCCGCGATCTTGCGCGGATAGGAGCGGACGGTGCGGTAGACGGGATAGAAGCCGGGGATGTTCAGTTCGTCGAGCATCAGCTTGACCTCTTTGGTGAGCTGCGGCACCACCACCGAGGGTTTGCGCCACGAATAGGCGGCCGCCTTGTGCAGCTGCGCCCTCATGCGCGGCAGCGTGACGTCGACTATGCGGCACAGCAGCAGAGTGTCGAAAGGCTTCAGGTCGCGCGGAACCACCATCAGGTCGTAGGATTCCTTGCTCTGGATAATATACTCGCCGTTGCGGTCCAGCACCTCGCCGCGCGGAGGATAGAGCACCTCGTGGCGCAGCACGTTGTTCGCCGACATCTCCTTGTAGGACCTGTCGACCACCTGTATCTGGAAAAGCCTCGCGGCGAGCACCACGAAGACCGCGATGACAAATATCTGGAGTATTTTTAGCCGGACGAACGGATTCATGTCAGGCCTTTTTTCGGGTTCGGATTGTGAACAGCAGCGAAATGAGCCATACGAACAGCAGCGTTACCGCCGCGCTTACCACGGTTTTCAGCATGACGATCCAGAAATATTTCCAGGTGAGCGATTCCATGGTGAAGTACGCCAGGCATTGCACCGCCACCATGACCGAGGCGTAGCGCAGGAACTTGCCGGCCCCGAGCGACTTCACCGACGGCATCCCCCCCTCCTCCATATATTCGCCGCCCAGCGTGAACCGCATCACGAACTGGCGGATATAGGCTGTGAAGAGCGTTACCACGGTGTGCAGCCCGCCCGTGCCCGAGAAAAAGTCCATCGTAAGGCCTGTCAGAAGCCCGAGCAGCAGCACCACGACCGGCAGCGTGTTCACCGGCAGCAGGATGATGAACGCCGCGTAGACCAGCGGGCTCATGTACATCCACACGTGAACGGGATCGAACGCGAAGAGCTGCAGCGCGACCGCCGTCAGGAAAAGCCCTGCATATGTTAAAAAGTTCCTCATTCCGCATCCTATGGGTTAACCGTGCCGAGCACATCCTCCTCGAGCCTTATCCGTTCGTACGCCTCGGGGTTCCTGATAAGCAGCACGTCGCGCAGGGCCGATATGTCGACGCCCAGACGCACGTCGATCACATACGAGGCGGTCGATTCGTCGACCGTGAAATCGTCCACCGTGCCGATGTATATCCCTTCAGGGAAATAGAACGAATAACTCGTAGTCAGGATCGTGTCGCCGCGCGCGATCTCGGCGTATTTGGGGACCTCGGTCAGCTTCATGTAGCGGGTGCTTTTGCCCGGCCACGAGATCGAGCCGAAGTGGTCGGTCCCTTTCACGCTGCCGCTTGCGCGGAACCCGGTATTGAGGGCCGAAACGCAGACGGCGTTCCTCTCGGAGGCGCTTTCGACGTAGCCCACCATGCCGCCGTCGAGCGACACCACGGCCATCCCTTTCTCAACCCCGTCGCGCGCCCCCTTGTCGACCATGATGAAGTTCTCCCTGCGCCCGACGGAGTTGCGCACCACATGCGCTGCGACATACTCATACGGGAACCCGGCCGACGCGGTGATCTCCGCCAACTGCTCGTCGGACCAGCGTTCGCGGTAGGCGGCAAGTTCGTTCTCGAGCTCCTGCACGCGCGTTTCGAGCAGGCGGTTGGTCTTCTGAAGGCTCAGGAAATGCTGTACCCCCGCGATCCCCCTGTAAACCCCGCCGACAGCCCTGTTCGAAACGGTCAGCATGCGGGCTTTGGTCCAGGTCGTGGAGTTGGCATAGAAATGCAGTGCGAACCCTTCCAGTATCAGAAAGATAAGCAGCACGTATATCCTGCGTATAAACAGCAGCAGCCTGTACATAGGCGCAGGCGGGTTTTTATCTGGTTAGGAAAGAGAACCGGTGGATGTTTTTGAGGGCGATACCGGTACCGCGAGCGACCGCCCGGAGCGGGTCTTCCGAAACCACGAACGGTATCTTGCACTTGTCGCTGAAACGCTTGGCAAGTCCGCGCAGCAGCGCGCCGCCGCCTGCCAGGTAGACCCCCTTGCGGTAGATGTCCGAATAGAGTTCGGGCGGGATCGACTCCAGCACCTTCATTATCGCCGCGTCGACCTTCACCAGCGACTTGTCCAGAGCGTATGCTATTTCGCTGTAAGATAGCGATATGGTCCTCGGAAGCGCCGTTACGATATTGGGGCCCGTCAGGACGTAGTCTTCGGGCTGTTCGTCGAGCGGCAGCTGCGGAAGCGCCGCGCCGATAGCGATCTTTATCTCCTCGGCGGTGCGTTCGCCCACCCTGATCTCGTGCTCCTGGCGCATATAGTTGCGGATATCCTCGGTGAAGACGTCGCCCGCGGTGTTGATGCTCTCGCTGCAGACGATGCCGCCCAGCGAGATGCAGGCGATCTCGGTGGTGCCGCCGCCTATGTCGATTATCATGTGGCCTTCGGGGGCCTCGACGTCGAGTCCGGCGCCCAGCGCGGCGGCCATCGGTTCGTAGATCATGTAGACCTCGCGCCCCCCGGCGTGCTCGGCCGAGTCGCGAACCGCGCGTATCTCGACGTTTGTCGAGCCCGACGGGATACAGATCACCATCTTGAGCGACGGGGTGAAGAGCTTGCTCGTCGAAACTTTCTTGATCATGCCGCGCAGCATCAGCTCCGTGGCGGTGAAGTCGGCGATCACGCCGTCCTTCAGCGGGCGGATCGTGCGGATGTTCTGGTGGGTGCGGCCGTGCATCTGGCGCGCCTGTTCGCCTATGGCGACGACCTTCCCGGTGTGGGCGTCGAGCGCCACGATCGAAGGCTCGTCGACCACCACCCTGTCGTTATGTATTATCAGCGTGTTGGCCGTACCGAGGTCTATCGCCAGTTCCTGAGTCAATGAAAACAATCCCATACCTTAAATGAGTTATGAATTATGGATTATGAATTATGGATTATGAATTGAGGAGTGCTTCGCACGTATTTGATATTTACTTTGACACTATTAAATATCTAAAATTTGTCGCGCAGCGACACATTCATTCATAATTCATAATCCATAATTCATAATTTGTTTTTTAATGTTTAAAATGCCTTAATCCGGTGAAGATCATAGCCATATTGTTGGCGTCGCAGTATTCGACGCTGTCGGCGTCGCGCACCGAGCCGCCGGGCTGTATAATTGCCGAAATACCCTCGTTGTGCGCCATTTCGACGCAGTCGGCGAAGGGGAAGAACGCGTCCGACGCCATAACGGCGCCGCTGAGGTCGAACCCGAAACTTCCGGCCTTTTCGACGGCCTGTTTCAGCGCGTCGACGCGCGAGGTCTGCCCTATGCCGCTGGCAAGCAGCTGCCCGCCTTTGGCCAGCACGATGGCGTTGCTCTTGGACTGCTTCACTATTTTGTTGGCAAAGACCATGTCCTCCGTCTCCTGCGCTGTGGGTTTGCGTTTTGTAACCACGGCGGTTTCGCCGTCGACCCCGCCCACGACAAAGTCGCGGTCCTGCACGGCGACTCCGTTCAGCAGCGAGCGGAATTGTTCGGCCGGGCGGACGATCTTTTTCAAGACGAGCACTATGCGGTTTTTCTTCGAGAATAACGTTTCGAGAGCCGCCTCTTCGTATGCCGGGGCGAGTATGACCTCGAAGAAAAGTTTGTTCACCTCTTCGGCCGCAGCGGCGTCGACCGGACGGTTGCAGATGAGCACCCCTCCGAAGGCCGAAACCGGATCGCACGCGAGGGCGGTGTTCCACGCGTCGAGCAACGTCGCGCCCGAGGCCACCCCGCAGGCGTTGTTGTGTTTAAGTATTGCAAAAGTGGGTTTGCCGTCGCCGAATTCGCTGATGAGGTTGACGGCTGCATCTATGTCGAGCAGATTGTTGTAGGAAATTTCTTTGCCGTGCAACTGTTCGAACACATCTTCGAGTTTTCCGTAGAACGCCCCTTTCTGGTGGGGATTTTCGCCGTAGCGGAGGCGCTGCCCGCCGTCGAATGACGCGCGGAAAGCGGGGATTTCCCTGTCCCGGTTGAACCAGTTGAAAATAGCGCTGTCGTAGTGCGAGCTGACGCCGAAAGCGAGAGCCGCGAAACGCCTGCGCTGTTCCAAAGTGGTCGAGCAGTCCTGATCTTTCAGCAAGCCGTAAAGCTCGGCGTACTGCGCCTGCGAGCCGATGATGACGACGTCCTTGTGGTTCTTGGCCCCGGCGCGGATAAGCGAGATGCCGCCTATGTCGATCTTCTCGATCACGGCCTGGTCTTCCGCCCCCGACGCTACCGTCTCCTCGAACGGGTAAAGGTCGACTATCACGAGGTCTATTTCGGGAATTTCGTACTCTTCGAGCTGAGCGAGGTCACCTTCGTTTTCGCGGCGTGCGAGGATGCCGCCGAATACTCCCGGATGGAGCGTTTTGACGCGTCCGCCGAGTATCGACGGATATCCGGTAAGGCTCTCTACCGCAACGGCTTCGAGGCCTAACTCCTCGATGAATTTGAGGGTGCCCCCGGTGGAGTAGAGCTTGACGCCGCTTTTGGCAAGTTCTTTGACGATTTCATCCAAACCGTCCTTGTAGAACACCGAGATCAGCGCACTTTTTATCTTTTTTTGTTCCATTGATTTTTTATAAGGATTTACTAACCCACAAAAATAATAAAAAAGGGCGAATAACCCATAAATAATAAAGGGATATTAAATTTTATTAAATTTGCATTCTGTTTTAATGGGAAAGGATGTCTGTATGGTGATCGGAAAGGAATCGAGGTGTGCGGTGATAGGCTACGGAAGCTGGGCGACGGGGATCGTGAAGATACTCACCGACAACGGCGCGCGGGTGGGATGGTACGTCCGCAACACGGAGGTTCTGGAGTCGCTGCGCGACGAGGGACGCAATCCGCGCTACCTGAGCGGCGTGGAGTTCGATCCCGGCCTGCTCGACCTTTCGGGCGACGTGAACCGCACGGTCGAAGAGGCCGACGTGGTGATCCTGGCCGTTCCGTCGGCCTTTCTGAAAGTTTTCCTCGAAGGACTGACCGTTCCGCTGTCCGGGAAATTCGTCATCTCCGCCATAAAGGGGATCGTCCCGGGGAATTACCTCACCGTGGCCGAATACCTCAACCGCGAATATGGCCTTCCGTTCGCGCAGATAGGGGTGATCGGCGGTCCGTGCCACGCCGAGGAGGTGGCGCTCGAAAGGCTCTCCTACCTGACCGTCGCCTGCAAGGATCTCGACAACGCGCGGATGATGTCAGGAAAACTCTCGACGAAATATATCCGCGTCAGCATCTCCAGCGACATCTATGGAGTGGAGTACGCCGCGATACTCAAAAATATATACGCACTTTCGGTGGGGATCGCCGTCGGGCTGGGCTACGGCGACAACTTCCTGGCGGTGCTCATCTCCAACGGACAGCGCGAGATGGACCGCTTCCTTGCCGAGAGCTACCCGTTCGAGCGCGACACCAACGCCTCTGCGTTCCTGGGCGACCTGCTCGTGACAGCATATTCGCCCTTCAGCCGCAACCGCCGCTTCGGGATAATGATCGGCAAGGGATTGCACGTGAAGGTGGCTCAGATGGAGCTGGGCGGCATCTCCGAGGGTTATTACGCTACCGAAACCATCCGCCATGTGAACCTGAAGCACAATATCGACATGCCCGTCGCGCAGGCGGTCTACGACATCCTGTACGCCGGCGCGCCGCCGTCGAGAACCATGAGAAACCTAACTAATAAATTAATATAAAAACCCTATCGTCATGCAAAAACCGGATATAAGCAAAATCTTCGGCTTCGTGCCGCAGTCCGACATCGAAAAACTCAAAAGCGAAGCGGAATACAGCAACGCCCTGCTCCACACGGGCGAAGGCGCTGGCAGCGACTTCCTCGGCTGGGTGGGACTTCCCTCGTCGATAACTCCGGCGTTCCTGGCCGACGTGAAAGCGTGCGCCGCGGGCCTGCGCTCGAAAGCCGAAGTTGTGATAGTGATCGGCATAGGCGGTTCGTACCTGGGAACGAAAGCCGTTCTGGAAGCGCTCCAGAACCCGTTCCAGCAGCTGATAAAAGGGCGCAAGGACCCGCATATAGTCTTCGCCGGCCACACCATAAGCGAGGATTACATGGCCGAGCTGATGGAGGCCGTGAAGGATTACCCGATCGCCACGATCGTCATCTCGAAATCGGGAACGACCACCGAACCGGCTATCGCTTTCCGCATCGTGAAGCAGGAAATAGAGCGCCGCTACGGCGCCAAAGAGGCGTCAGAACGCATCGTCGCCATCACCGACAAGTCACGCGGGGCGCTGAAAAGTGTTGCCGACCGGGCCGGGTACAAGAGCTACGTGATCCCCGACAACGTCGGCGGGCGCTACTCGGTGCTGACTCCCGTGGGGCTGCTTCCGCTGGCCGTCGCGGGCATCGACATCGACGCGCTTGTCGCGGGCGCTCAGCGCATGGAGGCCGCCACCGCCGCAGGCGTTCCTTTCGAAAAGAACCCGGCCGCAATCTACGCCGCCGCACGCTACGCCCTCTACCGGAAAGGCTACAAAATAGAGATACTCGCCGCTTACGAACCGGGACTGCAGTATCTGGGCGAGTGGTGGAAACAGCTCTACGGCGAGAGCGAGGGCAAAGAGGGCAAAGGCATCTTCCCGGCGGGTGTGATATTCTCGACCGACCTGCACTCGATGGGACAGTACATCCAGGAGGGCGAGCGCACGCTCTTCGAAACCGTCATCAGCGTCGCCGAATCGGAACGCAAAGTGGTGATCGAAAAGGCGGATAACGACGGCGACGGGCTGAATTTCCTTGCCGGCAAACGCCTGGGCGAGGTCAACAAGATGGCCGAACTCGGCACAATGCTGGCCCACGTCGACGGCGGCGTTCCCAACATCCGCATCGAGCTGGCCCGCATCGACGAAGGGTGCCTGGGCGAACTCCTCTATTTCTTCGAAAAGGCGTGCGGAATCAGCGGCTACCTGCTGGGAGTGAACCCGTTCGACCAGCCGGGCGTCGAGGCGTACAAGAAGAACATGTTCGCGCTTCTCGAAAAACCGGGCTACGAGGCCGCCACCGCCGAGATCAAAAAGAGGCTGATGTGATCATGAATCATGAATTAAGGTGCGGGGCCCGAAAGCCCCGCATTTTTCATTTGTCATCCCGAGCGGTAGAAACGTCGACGGCGGTCTTCCCCTCCTTTGGAGGGGTGGCTCGTAGAGCCGGGGTGGTTCTTGTTACCTCCCTCGCAAGATGCCTCCACCAGCCTGCGGCCGACGGTCGGCGTTCGGTCGGTGAGCTCGCGCTTTCGCGCTCGGGATGACATTTTTATTTCCGGAATAATTTCCGGAGGACTTCCGTAAATTCCCGGAAACCGTCGAGCCTAAGCAGCGCGGCGCCGCCGAGGTAGATCACGACTCCGGCGGCGATCTTCACCGCCAGCGCCAGCCACAGCGGCCACGCGCCCATAAGGAACCCAAGTCCCCACACCGCCCCGGCCATAACCGCCGTCAGCGCCAGGACCGGAAAAACGTCGCGGGCGAGCCTGCCGACGCCGTAGTCGCAGTAGCGCCTGCCGGTCGAGAAACTCACGACCATATCGGTGAAGGCGATGCCGACCATGCCCCACGCTATCGGGATCGCCCCGAAAGGGATCGTGGCGGCGAATATCGCGGTGGCGAACACCTTTTTTATTATCTCGGCCTTCACCAGCGCGCCACCGTCGCTGCGGGTTTTCATTATATTGTACGACACTATGGTCACGGGCGTCATCATACCCGTCAGCGCGAGGATTTGGAAGAACGGCACCGACCCCTGCCAATCGGCGTTGAGGAAGAGTCCGAAAAAATCGGCGGCGACCACGATCAGCCCCGCCATCATCGGGAACATGATGAAAACTATCGATGAAACCACCTTGCCCACGCCGTCGGCGAATTTCCGGTCATCGTCCCTGAGTTTGGCCAGCGCCGGAAATGTGACGGCCTGCATGGCGCTCAAGGTCGAACTGACCGGCAGGTCGCGCAGTTTCGAGGCGTTGTCGTAATATCCGAGCGTGGCCTCGTCGACCCGCCCGCCTATCGCGAACTGCGGTATCTTGCCGTAAAGATTATTTATCAGGTCTGTGGCGAGTATGCGCGAACTGAAGCGCGACATACTTCGGATCGAGGCGCCGGAGAATCGCGCGGAGGGTTTCCACCTCCCGAAAAACCACAGCAGAACGGCCTTCAGACCTATTTGCGTAACCCTTTGCCCGACGAGCGCCCATACCCCGCAGCCTTTGACCGCCAGCACGACGGCGACCACGCCCGCGCCTACCACCGAAGCGAAGGTTATCGACGAGATGCGGCGGAAATCGAAACTGCGCGTGAGGACCGCGTTCTGTATTATGCAGAGCGCGCCCAGCGGCACAACCAGATACATCACAGGGGCGAGATTTATGAGTTCGGGCATTTCGAATAGCGCCGCCGCCGGGTACGACAGTCCGACGAGCAGGCCGTAGATCACGACCGAAACAGCTATATTGAACCAGAACGCCGACGAAAAATCGCCCTGCGTGGGCTCTTTTTCCCGGATCAGAGCCTGCGAGAAGCCGCTGTCGACAAAGGTGTTGAAGACCGCCACGAACGCGACGAGTATTGCGAACACGCCGTATTCGCCGGGCGAAACGCGGTTCACGACCTTTATGGCGACATAGAATGTGACCAGCGCCGAGGCTATCTTCTCAGCGGAATTCCAGGCGAATCCCCGGACGACTTTGGATTTCAGTTCCGCAGCCACACCTTATTTAAGGAACGATAACAGTCCCAGGCGGTAGGAATCGAGCCCGAAGCCCATTACGGAGCCTTTGCACACCGGGGCTATCAGCGAAATATGGCGGAAATCCTCGCGTGCCAGGATGCACGAGATATGCACCTCGACCACCGGCACCCGGACCGCGCCTATCGCGTCGGCTATCGCGACCGAGGTGTGGGTGTAGCCGCCCGCGTTGAGCAGCACGCCGTCGAAACGGCCGTCGGCCTGCTGAACGGCATCGATCAGTTCGCCCTCGATATTGGACTGGAAATACTCTATCGCGACCTGCGGAAACGCCTCGCGGAGCCCGCCCAGGTAGGTTTCGAAATCGGTGCTGCCATATATGCCCGGCTCCCTTTTGCCCAGCAGGTTGAGGTTCGGGCCGTTGATTATCAGAATCTTCATAGTATTCACAAACTTATATAATGGCAAAAATACAATCCTTTAATGAAAAAAGCCTATTTT
>JAVBVG010000027.1:0-4281 GCA_031554415.1 Rikenellaceae bacterium
ATTAAGGAGTTAAAGTCATCGCGACTTAGTCTTTAAAAAAATCAATCGTCTGTACGTCTTATCGTTATCCGGCCGGTACCGCCGTCGGCGGTCGGAACGCCGACGGCGGCCTGACCGCTGCCGGATCCCCCGATGGTCAAAGTGTCGCTCCCGACGCTGCCATCCTTCTGCCTCTTTACAATGACGACCAGGGAATCCTCGGCGACGTTTATATCCACGCTCTCGACCCCCTCTTCGTCGAACGCGTCGCGGACCTCGCGGACCACTTTTCGTCCGTCGTTGCTGTGATATTTTATCTGCATACGATTACCCTGCCAGTCCGGCGTCCAGCCGATATGGATATCCCCGCTGCGCAGTTCGTCGCGCAGGTAGCGGGCATTGCCGGCGGCCACCACCGAGAAGAATATCATCCCCAGCAGCCACAGTCCGAGCAGCACGCCGAAGAACACCTTGCCCGGTTTCCAGCCGAACACCATGCTCAGCAGCGCCACGCCGACCACAAACAGCGGGATCATCACGCAGAACAGCAGCAACAGAACGAAGAGCAGCGGAGTGAGTATCGTCAGCCCGGCGAGCGCCGTTACGGTGCCTATGGCGAGCGTCGCCGGATTGAATGCGGCCACTATCATGGCTATCAGGATCGAGAACGCGGCTATCACGAGCGAGAAACCGATCACGGCCACTATGAGCTTGATGAAGAACAGCAGCACCCGCCCCATAACCGTCAGTATTTCAGCCATTACCGATGCGGCTTTTTTGCTGCCGGGGGTCCGGGCGCCCTCCTGGAGATTCTGGCGGATCGACGACGGCGTTATCTTTTCCCCCCTCGATTCGAGTTTCTGGCGCGGGGTCTTAGCCATCGGTATGGCGAACCACAGCACCACATAGATCACTATGAAAACCCACGACCAGCCCATCATGAACTCTCTTACCCACTCCCAGTCGAACGGCGCGGCTATTATGAAAAGTATCACCGGAAGGAGGAACGCGAGCCTTATCCACGCCACGCTGATGTCCCAGAAATTGGCCATACCGCTGCACACACCGCCCAGGATGCGTCCTTCGCGGCTGCGGTAGAGCCTGCGCGGTATCGCCGGGTCTGACACGGGGGCGGCATACCCTTCGGCGCGTTCATCGGCCTGCTCCTCGATCTCTTCCGGAGTGCCTAATTGGGCGACGATCGAGTCGATCAACTGTTTGCCGACGATCTTGGTGTAGACCTGTTCGTTGAGTATGAGTTCGGCTATGCGCGCCTCGATGTCGGCGATGATCTCGCTTCCGTCTGGGTCTTTGTCGTAATAACCGTACAGCGAATCGAGATACTGTTTCAGGGAAACATAGGCATCGCTGTCCAAAGTAAAAGAGATGTCCGCTATACTTACTTTTTCTATTTTTTTCATGGTCGTAAACTGTAAAATATGTGTTCTTACTTGCCGTAACGAATTATTTTGATTTGCGCCACCATCTCTTCCCACACTTCATCGAGCTGCGCCAAAACCTCGCGTCCGCGATCGGTTATCATATAGTACTTCCGGGGAGGTCCCTGAGGCGACTCTTCCCAGCGGTAAGAGAGCAGGCCCTGGTTCTTCTGGCGGGCCAGCAGGGGATACAACGTCCCCTCGACTACGATCATGTCGGCCTCCTTGAGTTCCGAGATGATCTGCGGAGCGTATGAATCGCCGCGCGACAGGATGGAAAGAATGCAATACTCCAAAATCCCCTTCCGCATCTGCGCCTTCACATTGTCCACATTCTTTAAACTTTCTGCTGTCATGTCCACTGACTTTTAGTTATCATTTTCCGGCTCGCGCGTCACGCATCACCTCCTGCCGCGGCCGTCATTGTATTTAACATAATTAGGCGCCTGAGGAATCACTATCCACATGATGATGTACACTATCGAAGCTGTGAAGAACGTTACGAAGAGCAGGATCGCGGCGATCACCCTTACCAGGTTGGGGTCGAGGTTGAAATATTCACCCATACCGCCGCACACGCCGCCGATGACTTTGTTCTCCGTCGAGCGGTAAAGGCGCCTGGGTTCGTGCGGATATGACGATGTTTCCTGATAGGAGAATCCGCGCTTCTGTCCGCCGAACATATCGGGGCGCCCGATTACCGCCATCGCGCGGCGCACCATGTCTATGGTCACCACCTGCATCGTCGATGATATTCTTTCATCGAAAATGTCGGCGATGCGTGATTCGATGTCGTCCATAGACTCGACGTCGGCTTCGGTCAGGCGCGACGAGATATCGTTCAGGTACTTGTCGAGAAGTTCGTAGGCATCGTTGTCGATGTTGTACCCGCGCCCTCCGATGTTAACGTTAAATGTCTGTTTCATAGCCATATTATTTTTAGATTTTAGAATTACCTTACTATCACAGCACAAATATAGAAACAAAAATAATACTATGCAATACATAATACTATTTTTTGGATAGATTTTTTGAAAAATAATATAGTATGCGGGCCAGAATAGCGTCAGGACGGGGTAGCAGCTGAAAAATATTTTTTCGAACTATATATCCGCGAACCGAGGGAGTATTGCCATCCCGAGTGAAGGCCATTGAAAGAGATTCATCCAGTGGAAAGTTTATAAGGCCTGGTGGGAAACTACATCATGTTTAGAGATAGAGGCGGGTATATATATATGGTAGTTCCCTCGTCGTGCTATATAACCGGCACTCCGTCGGCAGGTCATCGAATCGCACTCGCTCGGGATGACACAAAAAAAATAAGCGGTCCCTTTCGAGATCGCTTATTTTCAAAATATCGAAACCGACAATAGCGGCAAAAACAAATCGCTGTCGGCGTTCCGACCCCCTGTCGGCGTTGCGACTAACCCTTTTTGGTGGCTGCGCTGCGGCCGGCGGATGCTTTCGAACCCGAAACTTTACCGCCCTTGGGAGCGGCGACTTTGGGTTTGGCAGGAGCTGCGGGCTTCTTGGCGGCTGGTTTAGCAGCCGGTTTAGCCGCTTTGACGGTCTTCACCGGGGCTTCCAGAGCTTCTGCAACGGCTTCGCCTTCGCCTCCGAGGATCGCCGAGTCATCGGCAGCCGGTACATGGGCCTCTTTCGCGACGGACTTGCTGCCGCGGCGCGTACGCGACTTGACGGCGCCCGAACCGGTAACACCGGCCTTGTAGGTTTCGTTGAAGTCGACGAACTCGATGATGCACATGTCGGCGGCGTCGCCCAGGCGGAAACCGGTCTTGAGGATACGGGTGTAGCCTCCCGGACGGTCGCCGACGGCCGGAGCTATCGTGCGGAACATTTCGGCGGTGGCGTGTTTGTCTTTCAGGTAGCTGAAAACAACGCGGCGCGAATGCGTGGTGTCTTCCTTCGACTTGGTCACGAGCGGCTCCACATACATTTTCAGCGCCTTGGCTTTCGCCACGGTCGTTTCGATCCTCTTGTGCAGCACGAGCGACGTCGCCATATTCGCAAGCGTGGCTTTGCGGTGCGCGCTGGTCCTGCCGAGGTGGTTGAAATTTTTATTATGTCTCATTAGTTAAGTGCTTAAAAAAGTTAACGACTTAGCTCTGAAGCGCTTAGTCTTTATCGAGTTTATAAGGAGAAACGTCCATTCCGAAGTGCAGGTTCAGGGATGCCAGCAGGTCGTCCAGCTCCGACAGCGACTTTTTGCCGAAATTGCGGAACTTCAGCAGGTCGTTGCGGTTGAAACGCACCAGGTCGCCCACGGTATCCACTTCGGCGGCCTTCAGGCAGTTGAGCGCCCTGACGGAGAGGTCCTGATCCGACAGCTTTGTCTTCAAAAGCTGGCGCATGTGCAGAACGTCCTCGTCGAACTCTTCGGCCGAGCCGGCTTCGTCGATGTTCACCGTGATCTTCTCGTCGGAGAAGAGCATGAAGTGGTGGATCAGTATCTTCGCAGCCTCTTTGAGGGCCTCCTTCGGATGGATCGAACCGTCCGTGGCGATCTCGAGGTTCAGTTTTTCGTAGTCCGTGCGCTGCTCGACGCGGTAGTTGTCGATCGAGTACTTCACATTCACGATGGGCGAATGGATCGAGTCGATCGCCAGCAGACCGAATTCGGCTTCCGCAGGCTGGTTCTCTTCGGCCGGAACATACCCGCGTCCCCTGGCGATAGTAAGGTCTATCGTCAGTTTGGTATCGGGCGTGAGGCGGCAGATAACCATATCGGGATTGAGTACCTTGAAACTGGACAGAAAGTTCGAGATATACCCGGCAGTCAGTTCCGAGACACCGGCAACGTTCAGCGTCACTTTCTCGCTGTCGACATTCTCGACGGTGCGGA
>JAVBVG010000030.1:0-6580 GCA_031554415.1 Rikenellaceae bacterium
GAACGATACCATGAATCGCTCGGCAACCTCACGCCCGACGATGTATACTTCGGAAGGGCGGACAGAATACTTAAAAAACGACAGAAACTCAAGGCCCTGGCGATAAAGTATCGCAGAGAGCAGTACTATCTGAAGATTTTAACTAATTTTACTCACGAATCGACCAAAACACTAAACTTCTCGCGGTAAACTTTGGTTTGAAGACGTACAGTTTTGATAATTCGAAATGATTTTCATACTTTTATAACTCCTCTGTTTATACCAATAATCCGAAAGCAAATTTTCAGTTTGCCGCATTTTGCGCGGCAAACTAATGAAGCATGGGCGCGTTACAGCCGCATCCTTAATGCTTCATGTATGGGGCTGACCTGAAAAAACAATTGATAAAACACTGCTACAATGAATTTTACGCCCTGGACACTGCTTGTCGACATCGGATTGATCTCGATACTGCTTATTCTCGGCAAGCTGGCGCGCGCCAAACTGCCCTTTATGCAGAATTTCTTTGTCCCTCCGAGCCTGCTGGCCGGATTCTGCGCCCTGATCCTGGGGCCCGAAGTACTGGACTGGCTGCCGCTCTCGTCGAATATGGGCACTTACGCCGGCATCCTGATCGCCCTGGTTTTCGGGGCCCTGCCTCTGACCTCGAGCCGTGCAGATAAAAAAGAGGGCGGCGGGGTCGGCCGGATGTGGGCTTACTCGCAGACGGGATTGCTGCTGCAGTGGGGGCTCGGCGGGGCGCTGGGACTGTGCATGATGTTCTTCTGGCCGGTGAACCCCGCTTTCGGGCTGGCAATGCCCGGCGGATACACGGGCGGGCACGGAACGGCGGCGGCAATCGGCGAGGCTTTCGGCAAATACGGCGTGGACGAGATGCTGTCGCTGGCAATGACTGCTGCCACGGTGGGCATCATCGCCGCCTCGATAGGCGGGATATGCATCATAAAATGGGGCTCGTCGCGCGGCAAGACCTTTTTCCTGGCCAAATTCTCGGATCTGCCGCCGGAACTGCGCACCGGCATCCTCCCCGAGGAGAAGCGCAGCAGCATGGGGCTGGCTTCGTTCTCGTCGATATCCCTCGATTCGATGACCTTCAACTTCGGCGTTATCGCAGTCGTCGCCCTGTGCGGATACGGTCTGAGCCTGCTCGTCAGCCGTTTCTTCCCCGCGCTGATGCTTCCCGTTTTCAGCTGCGCCTTCATCGCCGGTCTGCTGATACGGAAGATATTCGACCGGACGCGCACCACGGGGCACCTCTCGCCCGAGGCGATAGGGCATATGCGAGCCGCGTTCACCGATTATCTCGTGGCGTTCGGCATCGCGTCGATCAAACTTGCCGTCGTGGTGAAATACATCGTCCCGCTGGTTATCCTGCTGGCCGTGGGGCTGATCTGCACCTTCTCCTACGTGTTCTGGATCGGCCGGAGGATGCACCGGATGCACTGGTTCGAAAAGTCGGTCTTCACCTGGGGGTGGTTCACCGGGACGCTCGCAATGAGCATCGCCCTGCTGAGGGTCGTCGATCCGGAATCGCGGAGCCGCTGCCTCGACGACTACGCCTATGCCTACATATACATCGCCCCTGTCGAGATCGCGCTCGTAACGCTTGCGCCCGTCGCCTTTATGAACGGGCTCGGGATATGGTTCGTCGCGGCCTGCGTGGCTGCCGGCGGCGGGATAATGCTCTTCTCGGCGCAGCGGGGATGGCTCAAAAGAAATCAGGAATTATGAAAAACAACATCCTTGTCCTCATTGTTTTATCCGTGCTCGCCGCGCAGGCGCAGGCGCAGGCGGCGGGACCCCGGCGCGCAGCCCCGAAGCGGCAGGACGCCGGAATGAGTTATCTCGACGCTAACTTCCGCCTTTACGACTCCATTCAGAAACGGATCCACGGCTTTGCCGAAACGGGTTACAACGAGTACCGGAGCGCCGAACTGCTCTGCGACCATCTGGAACGGAACGGGTTCCGCATCGAGAAAGGGGTTGCCGGAATACCCACTGCCTTTACCGCCACGTTCGGTGAGGACGGCCCGGTTATCGGCGTGATGGCGGAATACGACGCCCTGCCCGGCATGGCGCAGGACACACTGCCATATGTGCATGTGTCCGCCGGCGGGGCGGGACACGGCTGCGGCCACAACCTGCTGGGAACGGGGGCTGTGGCGGGAGCCGTCGCGATCTCGAAATGGCTCGCGCAGGGATATCCCGGAACGGTCCGCCTTTTCGGGTGTCCGGCCGAAGAGGGCGGCGGAGGCAAGGCCTACATGATGCGCGAAGGGTGTTTCGACGGGCTGGACGCGATGTTGGACTGGCATCCCGACACGCGCAACACGGTGAACACGCAGACGGGGCTGGCCAACGTGCAGGTGCATTTCGTCTTTCACGGGCGCTCGTCGCACGCTTCGGGAGCCCCCGAGGAGGGGCGTTCGGCCCTCGACGCCGCCGAGGCCTTTAACTTCATGATGAACCTGATGCGCGAACACGTTCCCCCGGATTCGCGCATCCACTACGTCATCACCGACGGCGGACGCGCCCCCAACGTCGTGCCCGACCGCGCCGAAGTGCTTTACTATCTGCGCAATCCCCGGAGAACGGTGGTCGTCGATCTGCTGGAACGTGCGCTGAAGGCCGCCGAGGGCGCGGCTCTCGGAACAGGAACCGCGTTCGAGTATGAGATCGTGTCGGGCAACTACGAACGCCTCCCGAACACCGTCCTGTCGGATGTATTATATCGCAATTTGAAGAGTGTGGGAGGGGTTCGCTACAATGACAGGGAACTCGCCTTTGCCGGAGAGATGATGCGCAATTCGGGCGTCGGGGACACTTCCGCCGCGCTCGAACGCGTCGCAAAGGTCGAGCCCCCTTCGGACGAAGGGTACGAGGCGTGGGTGTCGAGCGATGTTGGAAACGTGACATGGGGCGTGCCGACCGGAAGTTTCCGCATCGCCGCGTTCGTTCCGGCGGGGAACGGCCACTGCTGGCAGCAGACCTCGAGCGGCGGCACCACCATCGGAACCAAAGGGGCCATGAACGCCGCCCGGGTGATATATCTTTCGGCCTGCGAACTATACTTACAGCCAAAGCTGCTCGAAAGCGTCCGGGCCGAATTCGACGAACGCCGGGGGCAGGATTTCCGTTTCGAACCGCTGATGGGCGGCCGCCTTCCCCCTTTCGGCTACAATGATAAATGAGCGGGATACTTTTTCCGGACTTTTTCTCGTTTTTATATTAATACATGTTGAAAAATGAGGGAATTTGTAATTATATTTGCGCTGATTATCACGCCGCTCGCGGCATTTGCGCAAAACCGCAAAATATCCATGAAGAAAGAGCTCACTCCGCTTGAAAAACACGTAATTCTGGACAAGGGCACCGAGGCGCCTTTCACGGGAGAGTACACCGATTTTAACGACCTGGGAACCTACCATTGCAGGCAGTGCGGCGCCCCGCTCTATCGTTCCGACAGTAAGTTCCATTCGGGCTGCGGCTGGCCCAGTTTCGACGACGAGATCGCCGGTGCCGTCAAAAGGACCGCGGACGCCGACGGACGCCGCACCGAGATAACCTGCGCGTCGTGCGGCGGGCATCTTGGACACGTCTTCGAAGGTGAGGGCTTTACCGGCAAGAACACGCGGCACTGCGTCAATTCGGTTTCACTGCAATTCGTACCTGAAAAAAATAAGAGCATGGAAAACACGGGAAAACCCGAAACCGCCGTATTCGCAGGCGGTTGTTTCTGGGGCGTCGAACACCTTATGCAGCAGGTAAAGGGCGTCATAGACGCCGAATCGGGCTACATGGGCGGTGACGTCCCCAATCCGACCTACGAGCAGGTCAAGACCGGTAAAACCGGACACGCCGAGGTTGTGAAAGTCGTTTACGATCCGGCGGTGGTGACGTACGAGGAGCTCGCCAAGCGTTTCTTCGAGATGCACGACCCCACGCAGGTCAACCGGCAGGGGCCCGATGTGGGGAACCAGTACCGAACCGAGATTTTCTACTACTCGCCCGAACAGAAGGCGACGGCCGAGAAGTTGATAGAACTGCTTGCCAAAAGAGGGTGCAGGGCTGTCACGAAGCTTACCCCGGCTGCGGAGTTCTTTTCGGCCGAGGAGTATCACCAGGATTATATCGAAAAGACCGGACGGGAAGCCTGCGGTATGTACAGCAAGAGATTCTAAGACAGGTTCTGATATAAAAGTTTCTGCTAAGCGGAATCTTTTCCGAAAAAAACATCTAATTTTACCGAATACAACAGAACCATCCCCTGACTGTTCGTGTTTTTGCAGACCTTAACCTAACCTGTGCAAATATGAACAAAGTCTTTTCTTCTGTTGCCCGCCGGTGGAGGCTTTTCTACGTCCCCGCTGTTGTGCTTTTTACATTTTCCTGTACCGAAACGCCGCCTGGAGAGGAGCCCTGGCTCACCGAAGTCGACATAAAGGCTTCATATACCGTAGATCCGGAAGGCTCGCTCGAGATCGAAGCCAGTGGATTTACCGCCGGCGACAGGCTTGTGCTCGACGGCAATGAATACGGAGCCGCAGGCTACCATATCCTAAATCTTTCAGCGTTTACGTCTTCCGGCGGAACGTTCGGCATTCCCGAAGAGATACAAACCGGCGATTACGACCTGACAGCCCTGCGCAGCGGCGTCGGCGGACAGGTGCTCGGAACCCGCGTCAGGATAAACGTGACCGAAAATCCTGAACCGCAGCCATGGCTCACCGACATCGATCTGAAACCTTCTTACACGGTCGACCCTGGAGGGACGCTTGCTATAGCGGCCAAAGGTTTCGCTGCGGGCGACAAACTTCTCATGGATGGCAGCGGACACGGCGGGGCGGATTATACCCTTGCGCTGTCGGAAGCCACGTCTTCGGGCGCTTCGTTCACCCTGCCCGCGGCGCTGTCTTCGGGCTATTACGATCTGAGTGCGCGGAGAACCGGTAAGACCGACATGGTGCTCGGAACATGCAGGATCGAGGTGTCCCAGCCCTCTCCCACGATCGTAGGGCTCGTCCACTGCGGAGGCGCCCCGATGGAGGGGGTGGTCGTTTCGGACGGCTATGAAGTGGTGAAGACCGGCGCCGACGGGAAATACGCCATCGTGTCGGAAAAGACATGCGGTTTCGTCTTCATCTCGATCCCGTCGAACTATATGCCCGCCCAGATCGCAGGCTCCAACCAGATGGGTTTCTTCCGGCGCCTGACGAAAAACGCCGATACGGAGGAGACGCACGATTTCGAACTTTTCGCCGAACCCAACGGCAAACATACTATGGTCATGGCGGCGGATTTCCACATGGCCGCCCGCACCAACGACAAGACGCAGCTGATAGCCGTCTTTCTGCCCGAGATGAACAGCCTGATCGCGGCAAACACGGCGAAAGGCGTTTCCACATATGTGATGACGCTGGGCGACCTGACCTGGGACCAGTACTGGACAAGGGGATATATGCTGAATCATTTCGTTGCCGACGCCGATATGATGTCGGTACAAGACTCCTATAACCGCAGCCTGCCCTTCTTCAACTGCATGGGCAACCACGACAACGATCCGGCCACCCTGCCCGGCAGCACTGCCGACTGGAACGGAGAGAATGCATTCCGGCAGAATGTCTGCCCCGTTTACTATTCGTTCAACATAGGCGACGTGCACTATATCGTCATCGACGACATAATGTACAGGAACAGCAACAACAACAGGGATTACGGCATAGGGTTCGCCACCCACCAGATGGAGTGGCTCGAAAAGGACCTTGCGGCCATAGCCGACAAGAGCAAGCCCGTCGTGGTGGGTACGCACGCCAACCTGCTGGGCGTGACGGGCGTCGCGAACAACGGCACCGGCAATGCTCAGTATGCCGTGAATCCGTCGAATTACAGCGCTTTTATGGGCAGTTTCCAGGGCTTTGCCGACGTTACGATATTCACCGGGCACTCCCACAAATCGTTCAATATCATCAATCCATCGTACCCGCACATCATCGAGCGCAACATTCCCTCTGTCTGCGCAACATGGTGGTGGACGGGATACAATCTGGGCGACAACAAAGTCCAGCTCTGCATGAACGGCGCGCCGGGCGGAGTGGGTATATTCGACGCCGACGGCAGCGATACCAGATACCGGTTCCAGGGATTCGGGCTTCCCGCCGACAAACAGATGCGCACCTACGACCGCAACACGATACACCTGACCGACGAAAGCTACGATGTGGAATGGACCAAAAGCGGAACGAACTACGCAGTGCCCTTCGACACCGCCCACACCGGCAACCAGGTGATAATCAACGTGTGGAACTGGGGGCCGGGCTGGACGATCACCGTGACTGAAAACACCGCCGGAGGTAAGGTTACCCTGCCTGCGACGCCGACATGGATCAGGGATCCGTATCACATTGTATGCTACAACCTGTGGCGCCTGAAGGCCGGTTCGACGCCGACATCCAGCTTCGCGACCGTTAACCGCCAGAATTTCTTCACCGTTACAGCCTCGGCGCCCGACACGACGCTCGAAATTGTGGTGAAGGACGAATACGGCAACACCTACACCGAAACCATGACGCGCCCCAAGAAA
>JAVBVG010000031.1:0-48285 GCA_031554415.1 Rikenellaceae bacterium
GCCGATGCCGGCTATCGCGAAATTACAGCGCTGCACTCCGAGGTAGCATTGCGTCCATACCGTCGAACCCAAACGCGGCTTGGCGGGAGAGATGTCGAGCCGGGCGTCGAGCGTACCCGATGCGATATACATAACGTCGGTCGTGCCTTCCGTGGCTATCATATAGGTGTAGTTATAGATATTCTTGAGGGGAATGTAGCAGCCGTTCACCACGGACTGACACTCGGCGACCTTGCGGAAGAAATTCTCCGGGGTCGATATCCTCGATATATCCTCATCGAGCGAGCACGACGGCGTCCCAAGGAGCAGTACCGACACCACAATCGAAAATAAATATTTTGTTTTCATAATTTCTATAGCGTTAAGTCGTTAATAAGTGAATTGAACCGAGAAGATCACCGTGCGCGGTTTGGGATATGCCCCAAGGTCGACGCGGCGCAGTGTGGAGCTCGTTCCTTCGCTCGAAACGTCGGGGTCGAAACCGTTGTACTTCTTCCATAGCCACAGGTTCTCGCCGGAAACGCTGACGGTTATGTCGCGCATCCATTTGATCTTCTTCCTGAGGTCGAAAGTATAACCCAGCGTCACGTTCTTGAGGCGCAGGAAAGAGGCGTCGTGTATCATCAGGTCGGAGGGAACGTGCGTGTCGACAGAACCGGCGCGGGGCAGGTTCGATTCCGGGTTGCGCACCGGATGCCAACTGTCGAGCATGTAGCGGTACTGGTTGGTGAAGGTGGAACCGGCCATCCAGAGTTCGGCGTAGTTGTATATCTTGCCGCCGAGCGAGTAAGTGAAATAGACTCCGAGATTGAAGCCATGGAAATGGAAGGTGTTCTGCAAACCGCCGTAGAGATAGGGGTCGGCATTGCCCTGATATATCAGGTCGTCCTGGCTCAACGTTCCGTCGTGGTTGATGTCATAGTATCGCGCATAGCCGTTGGTTACGGTCGAAGCCGTGGGGGAAATGTACGTTTTAGTCACCTTGTTGCGGGCCGCTTCGTCCGCGTTGTGCCATACGCCGCCGTATTTGAAGCCCCAGAGCGCGTTGAGCGGATAGCCTTTCACGTAGCCGTACATCATGTAGGGGTTGTTTCCGCCGGCGTTGAGTGCCGATACGAATTTCTCCCCGCCGATGTCGTCGACCATCTGGCTGTTGTGCGAGACGGTCAGGGATGTGCTCCAATAGAACCTGGGCTTAACGATGTTCTGGCTTTCGATGGTAAACTCCACCCCTTTGTTGGAGGTGCCGCCGATATTCACGAAACGGCTCGGGTAACCGGTCTGTGAGGCAACCTGTACATTTAACAGAAGGTCCTTGGTCTTCGTCCAGTAACCTTCGGCAGTGATCCTGAGGCGCTCCCTGAAGAAAGACAGGTCAAGCGCAATATTATAAGAATCCGTGGTTTCCCAGGTCAAATTGGGGCTGCCGATACGGCTGCGGTAGAACGCCGCAGGCTGTATACCGTCGAACAGGTATCCCTCGGTAGTACTCGAAAGCGCGGCTACGGAACGGTAAGCGGGGATAGCTTCGTTACCTGTGCGCCCCGCGCTCAGACGCAGGGCCAGTTCGTCTATCCAGTTGACGCCATTCATGAACTCTTCGTTGGCCACGTTCCATTTCAAAGCCGCCGAAGGGAAAAACGCCCTCTTCCTGTTTGCCGCAAAATTGGAAGATCCGTCCAGACGGCCGGTTACGGTGAGGTAGTAACGCGACTTGTAGTTGTAGTTGGCACGGGCGAAAAAGGACTCCCTGTTGGTGGGCGAGAATCCGGTCGTACTGACATCGTATGTCTGCTTGTCGAGAACGGCGTTCATGTTGTCCCACTTCACGATGTCGTCCATATAACCCGAACCCGACACGCTCAGCTGGTTGTTGTTCAGCTTGTACGCCGAATAGCCGATCATTGCGTCGAAATAGTGGCCGCTGTCGAAATTGCGGGAGTAGGTAAGCGTGGTTTCAGAGTTGAGCGAAAATTCGTCCTTTTCTTCACGCCAGGCGTCCCCGCCCTCTTCCATGGGCTTCTTCGGCATGGATCCGGGATAGTAACGGTACGTGTGGCGCTGATAGAGATAGTAAGAGAGCTGGCTCTTCAGTATAAGATGCTTTACCGGTTCGATCTCGACAGTGAACGAATTGTTTGTCGAGTTGAATTCGTTATAGTAAGTGTACATGTCGATCGTATGGCGCGGAGTGTTGATCTTCTGTCCCGAATACCACAGCGGGTTGAAATCGGCATTGGGTGCGAGCAGCGGGCTGAGGTACTGGGCTGCTTCGTACCACCTGGTGCCGCCGATGGAGGCGTTGTTCACGTCGTTGTGGCGCCATGTGTACGATCCGCTGTAGCTGGCCTTCAGCCATTTGAACACCTGGCGGCTGCCGTTGATACGGCCGGTGATACGCTCCAGACCGCTCTTGTCGATGATACCCTGCGTTTCGTTGAAGCTGAACGAAGCGTAATAGCTGGATTTGTCGGTTCGTCCCGAAAGCGAAAGCGCATAGTTCTGGTAGAGCGCCGTGCGGGAAACCTCGTCGATCCAGTCCGTTCCCTTCCCCTTCGAGAAAGGATCAGGATAAGGAGCCACGGAGAGGGGCGTTTCCGGCCCCACGTCGGGGTTGGTCGAGTCGCCGCCGAAATAGGCGTAGTCGTTGCGGTACTGGGCGAATTCCGAAGCGTCCATAATGTCGAGCTTGCGGGGCAGCTGGTTGAAACCCAAATCGGCTTTGAAGGTGATGGATGGTTTCTGCAGCGAACCGGCACCCTGTTTGGTGGTGATGATGATGACGCCGTTGGAGCCGCGCGTACCGTAGATGGCGGTCGACGAGGCGTCCTTCAGGATCGAGATGGAGGCGATGTCGCCGGAGTTGATGTCGTTCAGGTCGTGCACCGCGTCCATAACTCCGTCCACTACTATCAGCGGTTCGTTGCCCGCCGTGATCGAACGCGTACCGCGCACGCGGATGGATGTGGTCGCGCCGGGCTCGCCGGTCGTCGACATGATGTCGACACCCGCGATACGTCCCTGCAGCGCCTGGTCGACGGAAACGACGGGGGCATCCTTGATATCCGACATCTTTACGGTACCGACCGACCCCGTAAGGTCGGATTTCTTCACGGCGCCGTAACCGATGACCACGACTTCGTCCATAAGGGTCGCGTCGGGCTCCATCACGACGGTATGGTCCGCACTGTTGTTGACATTCACCTGCCTGGTTTCATAGCCCATGAAGGATACGATCAGCACGCCGTCGCTGTTTACGGAGTTTAACGTGAAAACCCCCTTGTTGTCGGAAACGGTTCCCTTGCCTGCGCCTTCCACGACGATGGTGGCCCCGGCAATCGGGTTTCCTTCCGTATCCATAACCTTGCCACGGACAGAACTCAAGACATTCTGCGCATCCGCAGGCAGGGCGTACATTATGAATACCGCCAGCGCGATCGCAAAAGAAACGATACGGGACGCCGGATGTGATTTTGATTTGTAATTATTTTTCATCTAAAATTCATGTTTACAATTAAACACTGTTTCATGTTCGGGGCGCCTGTTTTTAGGCCGGCGCCGGCCTTTCGCGGAACGCCGCTCTTACTCCTCATCATCGGGAAGGCCGAGTATGATATCGTTGTCCGTCCCTGCATTATCCTCGATCATCCCGTCGTTGTACTCGTTGAGCGTATATATGTAGACGTTGTCCACGAATACCCGGTTGTTGGCGCCGGGGGTGTTCAGGTCGCCAGCTATGAATTGTATCTGCGTATTGCCCGTTATCGGGTTTTCATCGGTCTTTGCGATGAAGAGCAGGTAGTTGGAAGCATCCCACATGGAACCGGCAACCAACTCGCCCTCGACGGTGTATGTGCCTATCGTCACTTCGCGCGTGGTCAATCCGGTATCGACGAACACTCCGCCGCCGAGGATATTGACCGTGAATTTTTTGGCGTCGGACACACCGCTGATGTCAGAATACGCAACGGCGCGGAATGACACCATCAGCAGCGAGTCGGCGCGCAGGTCGTTGGTGAACGGGGTGACAATGTCAGCACCGTGTCCCTGATCGTCGCCGAGTTTAAGATAACCGTTCTTACCGAAACAGTAAGCCGGAGCGGAGGTCAGCCATCCGTTGTTTTTCTGCACGTCCGTCCAGCCGCTGTAGGGCTTTTCGCCTTCGGTGATAAACGGGCTGGCGTTGCCGTAAGTGAGCCATGTGAAATCCTGGCTGACGCGTGCCAGCGCTCCCTGGTAGACCGTAATGAATTTGCCTAATTTGTTCGCGGGCGAGCTGAACATAAGGGTTCCGCCTCGGCGCGTGTAGTAGCTGTGGTCTGAACGGGGAGATACATTCAGCGTAATCCTGTCGAAGCCGGATTTGTAATTGTCCTGACGATCCACGACCTCGATCCAGGGTGTTTTTTCGCTGTCCTGCCAATAGACCTCGTAATCGACATTGGATTTGACATAGACGTAGGACTCTCCTCCCCTGACATCGACATAACCGATATCGGCGGGCTCCTCGTCCCCCGGATCCGCGTAGACCCGGATGAATTCGCCGCGCTCGGCATTGGGATCATCCTCCTTGCACGAGACCGCGAACACGACCGTTCCAAACAGCGCCGCCGTACACAGGCTTCGGATAATGCTCCCTGCTCCGATTAACAGTTGTTCTTTCATAATGGTTTAGTTTAGGTATTTGGATTAGAATTCAAGTATGGTTCTTTGCTTATTCCTTCTTTTTGAGATCGAATTCAACCATGATCGGAAGGTGATCGGAAGGGTGCCAGAAATTCGACAGCCCCTGTCCGTCGCGGACAGGTTTCGTGTAGCCGTCGACGATTATGTCTGTCCAGACGATGCGCTCGCAGAGAGGAGGCGTGCAGTAGATGAAATCTATGCGCGACTGCCCTCCCGTCGAACTCTTGAACTCGCCGGGATATTTCTCGGCGATGATGTCGACATATGGCGTGCTCTGAAGGATATAGTCGTGGACGAGCAGTTTCGTATCGTCCTCCGGATACTTGTAGAACCAGTTGTCGAGGCGCGAGCGCGAATTGAAGTCGCCGGCCATCAGCCACATCTGTTCGTCTGAGCCCGGAACCGACTCTATCGTGTGTTTGCAAACGTACTCCATCTCCATGCGGCGGTATTTGTCGCCACCGTTCACGGCACGGCTGGCATCCCTTTCCTCGGTTGTGGCCGCATTGAAAGAGTAAGCCTGCGGCCAGGTATGGACGGTCACGAGGTTTATGACGCTGCCGTTCACTTCGATGCGCGCCCAGCCGGCTCCGTGCGACACCACGCTGTCGGGCTGTGTCCCGACTATGCGGGCTACATTTTCAATGGGATATTTCGAAGTTATCGCCTGCGGAAAATTGTCGCGGTGGCCGCCGACGTAGCAATATCCATGGCCGTAGCGCGCCGCCAGTTCTCCCCAGTTATCGACCAGGTAGCGATCCCGTGAAGCGAGCTTTTCGGCGGAACCGGTCTGATAGTTGGACTGCGCTTCCGCCCATATGCACACGTCCGGTTTCTGTTCGGCCACCCATTCCACAAAGGAGTCGTAATTGTTGCCCTGATCCGACCACATGCCGTTTTGTATGTTCCAATACAGAACGCGCAGGCGGTTGTCAGGTGTTTTTTTGTTCTTGCCATAGGCAAAACCAGCCACAAGGATGGCTGCCGTTAAGATCAGCAGGTTTCGCACGAATCCGAGGCTTCCGAGCCGAATGTTTTTTTTCATAATCAGTAAGTCTGTTCAGTAGTTATTCCGAGGGTTGTTGGTTTATCAGTTTATGGTGAAGTCGACGAGCACCGGCCTGTGATCGGACGGATGGTAGAAAGCGACCTGCAGGTCGGGCACAGGCGCGGCATAGGCATCCACGACCGATATGGAGTTGTCGATAAGGGCGTACATCGCAGGCGAGGCGTATATGTAGTCTATGCGCGAATTGCCGCCGGTAGATGTGAAGAAGCAGCCCGGATAGCGGTCGCCTATGACATCCTTCATCTGCGTGTTGCCGCGTATGTATTTATGCACCAGAAAGCGCGTGTCGTTATCCGACCAGTTGTGATACCAGTTGTCCACCGGAGAACGGGAGTTGAAGTCGCCCGCCATTATCCAGTTGGTTACGCCTGCCTGCGATGCCGCGTTAATGGTCAGGTTCAGGATGTCGATGATCTCCTTTTCGCGGTATTTGTCGCCTTCGAAAGCAGCCGCACTGGCGGCCTGTTCGGCTGCGGGCACACCGAAACCATAGGCTTGCGGCCACATATGCAGCGTAACTATATGGATATCCTTCCCGTTGACGGTGACCTTAGCCTGACACGCTCCGTGCGACACGGTAACGGTGGGCCCGTTGGTAATATCCAGTATCTTGGTGATAGGCATTTTGGCCGTTATCACCTGCGGGTAATTGTCGCGGTGTCCGCTCTTTGTCCAGTAGCTGTGTCCGTAGCGGGCGGCCAGCGCACCCCAGTTGTTGGTCAGGTAGCGGTCGCCTGCGGCCATGGCGGAGGATGTCCCGGTTTTGTAGATGGTCTGCGCCTCGCACCATATGCAGATATCGGGATCGTAGACCTTCACCCATTTGACGAAATTGTCGTAATTGTTGCCCTGGTCCGACCACATGCCGTTCTGGATGTTCCAGAACAGGACGCGCAGGTTGTTCGGGCCGAGCGTGTTGTCGGCAACCTTCGTGACCTTGATATCGTCCACGTATATGCCGTGGACGCCGGCGGTGGAAAGGAGCGAAGCCAGGTACAGGGCCGTCGCGGTATTGGCGTTCTGCACGGTAAGCGTTACCGTGTTCCACGTTTTGGCCGCCGCAGCGCTTGCCGGGATCTGCACCTGCGTGCGCATCAGCTTCATGACCGCGGCGTTGGATTCGTAGCCGCTGTTTGCCGCGGTGAGCGGCACGTCGCTGCCGTTGAGCTTGCAGGCGGTGATCACGCCGCCGCTGACAACATTACACAGAAGGTCGTCGGTGATACCGGCCTGGAAACAGAACTTGAAAGATATCTCTACGGTGCCGAGTTTCTTTATCGCGGACATGCCGGGAGTCTGCATTATACCGCGCGTGTTCGCAGCCGCGCCTATAGCCATGCAGCCCTGGTACTCCTGGCAGCGGAACAGGTAGCGCCAATCGTACATGTTGCGGCTTTTAAGATAAGAGGTGCTCATCTGGTGGTTCGCGGCGACGTCCTTCGAGGAGTCCCAGGTATCGGGCTGCATGTATCCGCTGCCGGGATTGCTGTACGGTACCGCCGTCAGAGCCTCTTCGTAACCGGTGTAGTCGGTGCCTCCGCCTATGGCGATCGCCGCATCCGACGGCGAATAAGCCGGGGAGCCCTCCCCCGCCATGATGTCGCCGCCCCACACGAAAGTGTCGAAGCCTTCGTAGAAGCAGAGGTCCGTGGCCGGAGCGTAATCCAGGGGCACTTCATGCACCGAATTGGGCGCGATGTTTACGGCGGCCGTTTTATGGAACATGGCGAGGTGGTCGCGGTCGCAGACGGTGAGCTGCAGCCCGGAAGCGTAGTTGCGGGCCGGGATCACGATATGGAAAATCGTCCCGGTCGACGACAGTCCGACGCCCGAACCTTCGCCGCCGCAGTTCAGGGTGATGAAATCCACCCCTTTGGGTTGGGCGACGAGGGCGGTTTTGCTCTCGTCGAAGTTGAAACCGCCGCCCATATTGCCGCCCGCGGCGTCCTCGACCTTGATCGAAGATATCGAAGCCGTACCTTTCAGCGTCAGCGCCAACACCGCGTATCCATCCTTAAAAATGAGCTTGTTGCCCGTCGTTTTGGAATATACGGCATACATCGGATAACCGGCAAGGGGATTGCCGCCCGCCTTGTAACATTGGGCGTGCGGGATTATAACGCCCGTGAAACAGGAGGCGGGGAAATACTTGCTCGACTCATAGAAAGCCGTCTTATAAACATTGTCATCCGCCGCATTGGCGTCGATATAGTAGCGCTTGTCGGCGTCCTGCTGCACGCTGTACTGGCTGTTGTTCACGCGGATCTTATCCTTCGTGGTCCAACTGTGTTTTTTCGCCCCCATTTTCAGGCTCGCGGCGTTGCCGTCGACAGAGAGGTAGAAACGGACTTTACCGTCGACCACGACGATATCTTCGGTTTCTTCCGGATCCGGCTTCGGATCGGGTTTTTCGGTGCCGGGTTTCTTCTCGCATCCCGCCAATACCATAAGGCCGGCGGCGATGATCGTCAGGATGAGATTTTTTCTTTTCATGGGAGGAGGGTTAATATTCAGGTTTTATTTCGGTTTCTTATGCGGACTTTTTCAACAGGAGACAAAACAGGCGCGGCCGGCATCCTGCGGACACCGGCTTCGGATAATAATCGTTATATTTTTCGGACTTTTTAGAGTTATAGGGATCGCGTAACTCTTTGATATAAAAGAATGATTGTCTATCTTGACGCGCGAGCTGTGTGTGTGTGTGTGTGTGTGTGTGTGTGTGTGTGTGTGTGTGTGTTTAACAAAGTTTTCGTCTTTGCCAAACATTCTTACATATTTATTACACAAAAGATACATGGTCTTATTCACACTGACCGACTCCTGATCTATGCTTCGCGGCGGAAGGAATAGCTTCCGGGCTGCAAAATCCCGGTCGATTCATATTCAAGCAAATTTACCACAATTGGGGGTGATTTAACAGGGGTGCGGAAAAAATGTGGACATCCGGCATGTCGATCATGCAGATATTCAGAAAATTAAAGGCAAATAAAACCGTGAAAAAGTGGACGGAGGGAAAGCCGTTTTCAGAAAGAATCGCGGATACCGTATTTATATTTGCAGCTATCGGACAACCCGCTACTTGATTCTGGCAACGAGCGATTCGAACAGGTCGCGTGAAACGCGGGCCTTGTTCTTGACCTTTGCACGGTAATTATAGATGGTGTTCACGCTGTAATGCAGCAACTCGGCGATCTGCGAACTGTCGGAGATACCGAGGTGGATGAGCGCGAATATCCTCAGTTCCGCATTCATCAGTTCGCCCTCCTTCAGCACGATGCGCTCGTCCTCCTGCAGCAGGTCATTGAACCGCTCGATGAAATTGGGATACATCTGAAGGAAAGCGGAATCGAAGTTATGGTAAAATTCATCCAGATCCTTGCCGAGTTCCTCGTTGTCCGACACGCTCAGCAGCTCCCGGCTCTTTCCTTTGACGATCTTGCCGTAGACCATTTTGCGCCACGAATCGAGGCTCTTGATGTGGGTGGAGCACTGCATCATGAACTGGGTAACCAGCGCCACCTTGAGCTTGTTCGCATCCGACAGCGCCTCGTTCTCGCGTTCCAGACTGTCGTTGGCCACCTTGAGCTCGTCACGGACCTTCGCGAGCTGCCGGTTCTGCACGTATACGAACCACAGGGCCAGCAGGAGCATGGCCAGAGCGAATGAAATAATATAAATATAGATCCTGATGCGTTCGTTGTGCCGGATGATAAGATCGTGCTGGTGCTTGTCCACGATGGCCATCAGTTCGGCATTGTTCCTCAATCTCATCCTGGAATTAAAAGCCACAGACTGTTTCCAGGCGAACTGCACATACTTATAGGCCCTGTCGGCCATGCCTTTGGCAAAGAGCTCCTCGGCCAGAAAGGTGATCGACGCCTGGTTCCTTACCCCAGAGCGCACGTCGGCTATTGCAGACAGGGCGAGATATGTTATCCTGTTCTCGGTATCGCCCATTTTAAGGTATATCTGGGATACCCTGTGGGCGAGCTGCGCATATTCATGTGAATACGGCACGCTCTCCTCAAGCAGTTTCAAATGGATTTCCAGAGCCTCGTCGACGGGCTTCCTCCAACCGTAAAGCAGCCAGGACATGAGCGCGTAATCGTGACGGGGCATATCCATGTCGTAGACCGAGAGCAGGGAGTCGCGGTATGCGACCCTCCGGTCGTCGAACAGCCGGTGCATATTCCTGTCCGGAGAATAGAGCACTTCCGTATAATAGCGGTAGCACGAGTGGTAATAATCGAAGAGTACCGAATCGTCGATATCTTTCCTGTCCAAAGACAGCATGACCTCCCTCGCCTCAGCATAGAAACCCGTTATGGAGAACATCGTCATCAGAGTTGTCCGGCATTTCTGAAACCTGATCCTGTCGCCGTGCCGCCCGGCCCATTCGGCATTGGCGTTTATTATGCTCAGCACCGAATCGGCCTGGTATGCCCAGTATTCGTCGAGCAGTTTCAGGTTTATATCGTAAGCCGCAAGCGACTCGGGATCCGTTTTCGACAGTTTCTCCTTCAGTAAATCTATTCTGTGCTTTTTGGCGGCCACATACACCTCGCTGCTGTCGATGGCGCGGTCGAGATCCTCAAATAACGATGTGTGTGTTTTCTGTCCGTAAAGTGGATGCGCCGCCAGAACGGACACTATAAGAGTGGGTATTGCACGGAAAAGTTTCATTATGAATGAGTCTTTCATTGGGGAGGGTAATGAAATTCCGTGATAAATATAGATATTTTTTTTCGGAATCCGGCACACGGCAATTATCCGGAAGGGGATTTATTTGCCGTATACAAAAATTTACTCCCCGTGCGAGAAGAGCTGTCTTCCGCGCGGGGAGTAAAATAACCACGGGGGCATAAAAATTACTGTTCGAAACTGAAAACCCTGGCGAAGTCTTTTTTCATGTCTACGACCGTCCAGCCTTTGGCCGCGGCTTCGTCGAGCGCCTTGTCGAGTTTGCCTATCTGAGAGGTGCGGTCGTAGGCGTATTCACGTTCGGCGTCGGTGTGGTGCAGCAGAAGCTGCATGTGCGGGCGCGTATTTGTCGAAGTCCATTGCAGCATCTGCAGATCGCCGTCGGAGTTGCCGAACGCAAGGATCGGCTTGCGGCCTATGAACTGGTAAATGCCCACCGGCTTCCCTACGTTGTCGTCGACGTGGAACACATCGGGCGCAAGCACGACGTCATAGCTGTTGCCGACGGCCTGGAATTCGGCCTTGAGCATCGTGCCGATAACCTGCCCCGTCGGAATGCCGTAGGCGCGGTCGCTGAACTCGCGGATGAACATACTCGATCCGCCCGAAACGATATAGGTGGTGAATCCGTTGGCGCGCAGGTAGTCGAGCAGTTCGACCATCGGCTTGTACGTAAGGTCTGTGTACCTGCGGTCGAAACGGGCGTGTTTCGCGGTATCGAGCCATGCGTCGGCATTCTTTGCAAAACGCTCTATCCCAACCGTGTGCGACAGGGCGAACGCTTCGAGCATACCATTTTCGCCGCTTGACATGAAAGCCTTCATGTCGCCTTCGGCCAGCGCTTTCAGCTCCGGTTTTTTGAGCAGCTCGGGATTTTTGGCCAGAACGTCCTTCATCGCCGCCAGCGAATAGACGAATTCGAAATAGAGGGGCTGTTCGCACCACAGCGTGCCGTCGTTGTCGAACGTCGCTATGCGCTCCAGCGGTGGAACGAAGTCCTTTCCCGTGGAGTCGGTAACGCGGGCGACGAAATCCATAATAGCCTTTTTATTGGGTGTGTCGTTCCACGAGGGCAGCGGATCGGCCGCAACGGCGGGCTGTGTTTTCGGGGCGCAGCCGGCAACCGACACTATGGCAGCCGCTGCGATAAACAGATAAAACTTTCTCATTATCAGCAAGTATTATAATTTGGACATTGAAAAGCAAATAGTGTTCCAAAAACAAGGGCAGCTCACAAGAAGGAGCCGCCCTTTAATTATTACTTCGATCCGTAATGTTGTCCGGAGCGTTTCTACTTCTTCTTTCCCGTAGGGGCGGACTGCTGTTGCTGCTTGCTGTCGGTGGGAAGGAAGTTCTTTTCGTAGTTATCCATAGCCTTGCGTACCTTGATCTTTGTCATCTCCTGTTCCATTATCTTGTTGGGAGTGAAGCTCGGCGGGAACGAACGCGGCGGGAACTCTTCGAAAGTAGCCACGAAATCAAAGACATCCTGCATCGCACCGTACACGGCTCCCACCTGGTTAAGACTCCAGTCCCAATATGTGTTCGAAGTTATGTCGGCACGTTCGAACGGGTCCATGAACAGGTTGTAGGTCTTCTGCAGGCGCAGTTCGGTAAAGGGCTCGGCCCATATACCCATGGTACCCTGCAGGCGCTGTTCGGCGTAGACGTACTTCATCTGGTTCTTACGGTAGGCCACCAGCATACCGTCATCATCCGCATAGAAGAAGCGGTCGCGGGCACTCTTCACGCCGTTGTTGTTGGCGGCGCTGCCTTTGAACGAGGTCAGGAACCCGGCCTGGTCGTAGCCGTCGAGGTGCACCTTGTAGGTCTTGCCATTGGCCGTGTAGCCCTTTTTGAGCTTATCCACGATCTGAGGTTCGCCGGCGATGCTGCACAGGGTCGGGACCCAGTCGTTGTGGCTCATCAGTTCATTGGTCACGCTGCCTTCGGCGACATGGCCGGGCCAGCGGACCAGCATCGGTACGCGGAAAGCGCCTTCCCAATTGGTGTCCTTTTCGGAACGGAACCAGGTCATGGCGCCGTCGGGCCACGTGTTCATGTGCGGGCCGTTGTCCGAAGTGTAGATAACTATGGTGTTGTCGGCGATGCCCATTTCGTCGAGGGCGTCGAGTATCGAACCGATGGTCCTGTCGTGCTCGATCATACCGTCTATATACTCGCTGTCGCCGTACTGGAACTCGCCGCGGTGTTCTTCGCGGACGTGGGTGCGAAGGTGCATGCGTGTCGAGTTGAACCACACGAAGAAAGGCTTGTCGCCGTTAGCGACCTGATCCCTCATGTAATCGATGGCGGCCGAAGAGGTCTCGTCGTCTATGGTTTCCATGCGCTTCTTGGTCAGAGCGCCGGTGTCTTCTATTTTCTGTTTGCCGACCTTGCCGAAACGCGGGTCCACGGTAGGGTCGTCCACATTGGTGGCTTCGCATTTGAGCACGCCGCGGGGACCGAATTTCGCAAGATAAGCGGGATCTTTCGGATAATCGGGCAATTCGGGCTCTTCTTCCGCATTCAGGTGGTAGAGGTTGCCGAAGAACACGTCGAAGCCGTTCACCGTAGGAAGTGTTTCATTCCTGTCGCCGACGTGGTTCTTCCCGAACTGGCCTGTGGCATAGCCCAGGTTCTTCATAAGGCCGCCGATCGAGGGGTCTTCCTGGCTCATGCCCATCGGGGCGCCGGGATAACCGACCTTGGTAAGACCTGTACGAATACCGTGCTGTCCCGTGAGGAACGCGGCGCGTCCGGCGGTGCAGGACTGTTCTCCGTAGTAGTGCTGGAATTTGATGCCCTCCCTGGCAAGGCGGTCGATGTTGGGGGTTTCGTAACCCATCAGCCCGCCGCTGTAGCAGGAAATGTTGGTGATGCCGATGTCGTCGCCGAAGATAACGAGGATGTTGGGTTGTTTGTCTTTGCCTGCGGCGGGTGTGCTCGCCGAAGCTGCGGTAACCGAACCGGCTGCCAGAATGGCTCCGACAGCAGCGATCTTACCGCAATTCCTGAGTTTGTCTTTCAAATTCATTTGAATTGTGATTTAATGGATAATTTTTATGTAGTTGTTGATCGTGTGTTCAGCTCGATTATGTATGCCAGCACCGCTTCGGCGAGCAGAGAGTCGGCCAGCCGCGAAAGCCCGCCTCCCTCCATCAGATACTCCCTGAGCTGTGCCGGGGTAACCCCGTTATCGGCCGCGATCCGGTCGATCCTCTCCTCCACATCCTTTTCGTCCGTCTCGATGCCATCCTGCGCGGCTATTTTTTTCAGGATCAGCATCAGCTTCACCCTTTCCGCCGCGGCCGCCCTCTCCCTCTCCGACGACGGATCGCCTTCGGAGTATCTCAGCTCGTCCTCCACGAACGACGGATGAAGCGTCGTGTTTATCGACTCCAACAAGCTTGCCGAAATCTCATCTAACTGACTTTCCTTATCCTTTGATTTCAGATCAAGATTTTTATAATCAGGCAGTTCGAACCGAGGCATTTCGATAAAAGAAGCTGTTAATTTCAGATATTCGCCTTTTTTCAGCTCGCTTTCCGATATCTCCAGAGGCGAACCCGCCTCCAGCCCGGCTTCACTCAGGGCGGCGCGGCACAGGCGCCTCGACACCGCCGACAGCAGGTCGCTGTTTATCTGCCTGCGGAACATTCCCTCGAGGGCCGCCGGCGACATTTTGCCAGGGCGGAACCCCTTCACCGTGAGGCGCGAGTATTTTTTGAGCAGATCGGAGTAATCCTCCGCCACCGACTCCCAGGGCACGTTTATCGAAAGCTCCTTGCGCTGCCCTTCCGTATCTTTTACCGTTATCTCCATAATCCGGTCTCCAATGGCGGGACGTCCGCCGCTACTTCCATTCCCAACTGTTTGACTATTTTGCGTATATAGGGGTCTATGTGGCTGAAGTACTTATACAGCCCCCCGCACAGGTAATTGAGCCCCGGCTCGCCGTGCGAGGTCTTGAGCAGCCTGTTCTTGGGACACTCGCCCGAGCAGGCGAAAAGGTAGCGGCACGTGCGGCACTTCCCCGGCAGGTGCGTGTCCTTGCTGTAGCCCCACTGCTCCTGCCGCGGCGAGAGCACCATATCCATCAGCGGTGTATCCTTTATATTGCCCAGCCTGTATTCAGGGTAGACGTAATGGTCGCAGCCGTAAACGTCGCCGTTGTGCTCCATCGCCACACCCTTGCCGCAGATCGGCGAGAAGATGCACAGGGGCGAGGGTTTCCCGGCCCACTGCTCGACAGCGCTGTCGAAAAACGGCACGTAGACCTCGCCCAGGCCGTTGCGGTACCACTCGTCGAAAACCTTTATCAGGAAGTCGCCGTACTCCTCGGCCCCGACGCACCACGGCGACAGGAACGAATCGGGATGGGCGGGATCGGCCAGCGGAGAACCCTCCACAGGCATATCGTCTATGTTCCAATGCTGCGGGGCGGTCGTTGCGAAATTCTTCGATTCGACGATGGGGATGAACTGCATCTGGCGGCTCCCCACTTCGTCGCGCAGGAAGCGGTAGACCTCGGCGGGGTGCTTGGCGTTGACATTGTTGACTACCGTGAGCGTCGCGAACCGCACGCCGTGCTTGCGGAGCAGCCGCGCCGACTCCATCACCCGGTCGAAAGAGCCTTTGCCGGAGCTGTATTTGCGGTAGGCGTCGTGCAGGCGGCGCGGGCCGTCGATGCTCAAGCCCACCAGGAAATCATTCTCGCGCAGGAACTCGCACCATTCGTCGTCGAGCATCGTGCCGTTGGTCTGGAGGTCGTTCTCGCAGCGGATGTAGGGCGGCGCGTATTTTTTCTCGAGCTCGACCACACGGCGGAAAAAATCGAGGCCCAGCAGCGAGGGCTCCCCGCCCTGCCACGAAAAGACCACCTGCCGCGCGTTTTGCTGCGAGATGTATTGCTTGATGAAATTTTCGAGCGTTTCGTCGGATATGCGCCACCGGCTGTCGGTGGTGAGCAGGTCGGCCTTGCTCAGGTAGTAACAGTAGTCGCATCCCAGGTTGCACACGGGCCCTGTGGCCTTTATCATGGCGTGCACCCTCTTCAGCGGCTTCCCGCGGAACATAGGTTCTTTATTGATATTCATACGATTAGGTTACCAGCCGGCCTTGCCTGGGCGGCTGGAATCTGGTAAAAGCAAAATGTATGCCACGCCGGGATATTCCGTGAAATCCGAAAAAATGCACGAACTTTATAGACGGTAAATACTCAGGCATCCGCGGCTCATGCCGCAAATTCCCTGGGTATTTTCGGGAAGTGGAGTTCCTAACTTAGGCCGCACAAAGAGTTAAGATTGTCGAATTTACTCCCTATTTTTGTGAGGCGGGGACTAAAATCGTTTGTAACACACTTAGCCAAAGTTAGTTATTTATGGATAACTTTCAGATCAAATATAACCTGCTTTTCTTTCCCGACAAGGAGATCGACAGAGAACTGACTGTCGATAAGGCATATCCCGAATATAAAGAGGACGGGAAATTGAGGTTGCGGGTTCGGTGGACGGGCGGTATGGTCGCGTTCAATGTGGGTTACCGTACCGGGTGAAACTGTCCCAGTGTGATTCCTCCACGCAACGCTGCAAGGCCAAGACGACCAATTTCAAAAAGCAGTCGGCCTCGGAGATCAATGCCGAGATCCAGCGGCTTGAGAATATCGCCAACAGCGTTTTCGCATCGTTCGAGGTGCAGAGAATTATTCCAGAACCGGACGAATTTCGCAAGGCGTTCAACGATATGGTCGGTCGGAGCAACGGGGAGCCACAGTCGGAGGCGATCTTGCCCTGCCGGTGATCAGCAACCAGAAAATGAACGACTATATCAAGGAACTGGGGCAACTGTGTAAAATCGACAAACCGATCACAGTCACGTACTACAAAGGGAATCAGCGCTTCGACGAGGTGCATCCGAAATACAAACTGTTGGGCACACACTCGGGGCGCCGGACGTTTATCTGCAACGCACTGATCCTTGGCATCGCGCCCCATGTGGTGATGAAGTGGACGGGGCACAGCGACTACAAGTCGAGGCGGCCTTACATCGACGTCGCCGATGCCGCGAAGGCCGAGGCGATGAAATTATTTAACAGATAATAGTTGATATTTCAGTTATTATCGCCACATTTGCATCATAACAGATAATATATCGGCGGTTATGGATTTATACTCATTGACAGATACGGCGCTGATCGAGCGATTCGGGGAAAAACTCCGGGAGCTCAGGATCGAGTCGAATATGACTCAGGCCGAGCTGGCAGAATCGGCGGGCGTGGGCATTTCCACTATCCGGGAGGCGGAAAAGGGCGGCAATATCTCGCTTGTAAAGATGGCCCGGATTCTGAGGGCATTGAGGCGACTGGATCTTCTGGAGCCTTTCTTTGCCCCGAAGCCCGTCAGCCCGATAGCGATGGCCAAAGCTCAGGGCGAAACCAAACCACGTAAACGCGTCAGAAAATGATAACGGTAGGCAGAGTAATGTTGTGGGGCGACTTCGTGGGCGCCGTGCTGTGGGATGAGGCGACCGGGACGGCGTCGTTCGAGTACGACCGCGCGTTCCTGTCCAAAGGGCTGGATATCTCCCCGATCCATATGCCCGTCGCCGCGCCGCGCATTTACTCGTTCGGCGGGTTGTCGAGGGACACTTTTATGGGCCTGCCCGGCCTGCTGGCCGACTCGCTGCGCCACACCTGCGGCAGCCTTCTGGTCGAGAGCGGCGTGGGCATCGAACATATCCGCGACCTGCCGGGCCATACCGACACGGCCACCACCCGAATCTACATTGAGATGGCTGTCCGGCGCAAAACGCTCGCCGGAGTCATCGAGATCGCATTGAAGAGCGATGGGGGTAGGTTGGGGGCGGTCGATGCCGCCGGCAGCTGTCCGGTGGCGTTCCATGCGGGGGCGATCCAGCCCGCGGTGTTGCGGTTGCACAGGTGGACGGTCTGGAGCGTGAAGTTGGTCGCGGCGGCCGCTGTGTTCTTCACGTCTATGCGGGCCAGCATGCGGCGCAGCTCCACGTCGGAGAGCGCCTCGTCGAACAACCTGCGGATGATGACGTTCTTCTCGCGGCAGTTGTGTCCATCGAGCAACCATTCGTGGAACCTTGCCAGCAACTCCGCCGTCGGCTTCTCCAGAGATAGAAACTGATGTATAATCATCTCGCATCGCTTGTAGGTCTTGGTGCTCATTGGGTTAGTTTTTATCCGATTCGGGCGAAAAATCACCCGAATCGGCGTTTCGTGCGCCCTGCGGAGCCTGAACGCTCCGCAGGGCTGTGGAGAGAGGCTCCATCCATTTATGGGCGGACGCAACGCACAGCAAGGCCGCTGTCGAATTCGTTATAGTTGCTCGGGATCACTCTTTCGTAGCTGAAGACCAGGGCGTAACCGTAGTAGGAATTCCTGACCGTACCAGTCCAGTAACACCCGTACGTAGTCTGTTCGTAGATGGCGCCCATGGTGTAGTTACGAAATCCCGTAGGGGGTAGGAATATAGACCAGTCCTCACCCGAGCCGTTACCGGCCACCATGCCGCTGTGGGGTAGTTTGTTGGTTCCGTTTGCAAGCACACCATGACCGCCGCCGCTGCTGGCGTAAAATGCCCAGGTAGGGCCATTAAGGGTTGTTGCCGTACCGAAAGAGGCGTAACCGGCCCCATTTTTCCAGGGATTGCCGGTCGGCATACGCCAACCGCCCACATTCTGGCTTTCGACGCTTGCGGTGCCGAAATAGTAGTCGCAGGGATTACCCAGACCATTTGCGACATCCGTATCCCAATTGTCAATCGATCTGTATGGAACGATTGCCCATGCCGAGCCTTGTGTTTTAGTGCCAATATCCGACTTCACCTGGGTCAGAGCGGCGGCGGCGTCAGTGGTACCTTTATAGCCCGCGGGCGCCCAGATGACATCGTTGGAAGAGAAAGCTCCGTTATTCTGACTGCCCGTAGCCACCAGCGAAGCCCATTTGAAGAAGGCGGCGTAGACCGGCACGTCGGCCAGGGTGCCGTCGTTCAGGTCGACCGGCGTGTCCTTGTAGGCCGACGAGCCCAGCAGCGTGAGCTGACCTTTCTTGGGTCCTCTGGCGTAGTAGCCGATCATGCCCGGAGTCGAGTGTATGCCGGGAATTTCAGCCTTTTCCTGCGTAATCGTAGCCAAATGTTGATCTGGGAATCCGGGATAACTAAGATACAAATTGAATGTTCGTGATGATGTAGAAGTATTTTCAGGAATCGTAACCGTGCGCGTATTATCGGTAACGGCGGCAGAGGTAGTCACCGGCAAAGTTCCGGTGCGCGCACCGACAGAAGCGCCTGACGTACCAGTGACTTTAATCGTCCAATCGGGAAGATTCGTCGTAACGCTGACAGTATAATCCTTAGCGTTAGAAGGGATGGTTTCACTCTTCAAAATAGCTGCCGAAGTGGTGTTTAGCAACACCGGTGCATACTGAGTAACGGTAATCGACTGGCCACCCAACGAAATACTTGTGCCGCCGCCCAAATTCTGGAAGTCGATGCGCGCTTCACGCTTGTAACCGTAGGCAGCCAAAGAGGGATCGTTCAATGTATTGAGCGCATCCACCTGAACCGAAAGGTCGGAAGATTTCTTCATCAGATTGGCATCTGTACTTGGTACCGTGATACGGTCGATCTGAGGCATATCGGCGGCATTGGAGGGTGCGGCAAATGGCTGTGCGCTCTTGTCCGCCGTGCGAATCTTCAGCCACGAATTACTCCCGTTGTAGGTAGAGGGAACGAAACCTGCTATTTTTGCTCCCCACCAGGCATTGTTGGTCACGGCGATCGGCGTTCCGGCAGCTGACGTATAACCGTTGTAATCCACTGCACCGGTCGAAGGATCGGCGCTGCCGGGGAAGTTGGCGCGCTCCCAACTCTGAGCCGCGTGGGTGAAGGTAATCTTCTTATCCTCGAAGCCGGGACCGGAGATACCGGCTGCAAACACAAGTTCATGGTTGCGCGATACGGTAAAGTCGGTATTGCCGAACGTGAAAGTGTAAGGATATGTGGTCGTACCGTTAGTCGTGGTGGGAGTACCACGGCTGAGGGAACCTCCGTTCAATCCCGTACCGGTGGTACGCTCGATCAGACCCGCGGCGGTCAGGAAATCGAATTCGACCTTGGAAGTGTTCCACGGGAAGTAATAATTTTGGGTGGAATTATCGGCTGCGGAAGTCCAGACAGAAGCGTCGCGGAACGTACCTTTTTTCCAAAAGTAGCCCCAGTCGTTGCCGGTGCTTGTGGCTCCGTCGATCGTTACCGTGATATCGGCCGCCTTTGCGGATGGATCGCGGAACGTGACGGTAAACGTTTTGCCAGACAGCGAGCCGCCGGCGTCGTTGACCAGCGTAAACGCGAAATTGTCGCCCGGGGAGGGGTTGTTGCCTCCGGTGCGGGAAAGCATCGAGGCGATCTGGGCGGACGAGTTGAGCAGTATGCCGTCGGGATCGCTGACGCTCCTTACAGCCCATTGCGTGTTGCTCATCACCTTGAAACTGTGCTGTGTCACACCATCGAGCATGTATGAGGCCGCGTGGCTGGCGGCGATATAGTAACTTTCAGTTCTGCTTTCACCCATAACGCAGCGCACGCTGAACCAGTGATTGGGATAGGAGGAGGTGGTCATGTTACTACTGGAGCCGTAGAAGTACTGGTTACCCGAACCATACCACCAGTTGCCGTATACACCCCAATTGTGCCAGCCGGTGTCGTTGTGGCCGCCGGCGAAAGCGTCATTTTCGGCCCCTTGCGACCCTGTCCACCATTTTTTGGCTTGCTCGGCAGTAAGGTTATTTTTTATTTCATATATCAAAGCGGTTGCCTCGATACCGGTGGGGAGATGCCAGCCCGCAGGACAAGCGGTTGCGGCGTTCTGAGGGGTATAATAATAACCGTTGACCTGTGAATCATTATTATCGAATTTGGTAGCGGAGGCATCCCCTTCTTTCGAGTTCTGTACCATCCAGCATCTGCCGCCATACACGTGGGTCAGGTAGCTGTTGCCTCCGATAGTCTGTAAAAGGGCGAAACCGTTCTTCCCACAGACCATTCCTCCCTTGATCTTGACGGTAACATCGCCCACGCGGCCCGTGGGATCGGTTAAGGTGAGGGTAGCGGTCTGGCCGCTTTTTACTTCGGCCGGGTCGTCTATCACTTTGAAACTGACCGCTTCGCCCGAAACGTTATAGCCGCCCGACTTGCCCGATAACGTGTATGACGCGTCCAGTATCCCGCCGGGGTCGTTCACAGCACTGATTGTCCACGATGTATTGCTCTTGAGGATAAACGAATAGACACTGCCGTTCAATAGATAGTTGTCGCCGACTATCGCCACGGTATTGAGACTTACCTGCCTCATTAGGAGTGATTTCGAGACGTAGCTGCCTGCCGAATTGATCGTAAAGTCCATTTTTGATTCTTTTTCGAGGAACGGATCGCCGCCCTGAGCCGGATCGATTTCGGCAGGCGCGAACGCATCCGCCGATATCGTGTAGGCCGCCGCGCCGCCCGTGATCATCACGGGAGTGGTTACGGTCAGCCCGCTCCCGGCGGGCTTGTCGCTGTCCGTCGAATAGGTGAAGGCCGCGAAGCCTCCCGTTGCCGCCTCCTGGGTGATTCCGCACTGTGCGGGGCCGTTCCACACCACAAAAAAGCGCTGCGGCTGGGGCATGCCCCCGGCGTTGTAGAAGAATTCCAGTTCGGTGATCTCGTTGCCCGCATCGTCCAGAATGCGCAGGCCGTAGTCGCTCTCGTCGGTCTGCGTGACGGTCACCACCTTACGCAGGCGGTCGGCGGAGATCACTATCTCGGCGGTGCGTGCGTTGCCCGTAGCGTTGGCGGCCAGGCGCAGCATCAAGCTGCGAGGGGCGTCTTTCGCACCGGTTTGGGTCGCGCCCCCGGCGGCGAAGGTAAGCCACGAGCCCGTGTGCGGGTTGATGGTTGCCGTCCAGCCCTTCGGGTTGTCGGTAAATACCTGCAATTCGTAGTCCCGTGCCTCTTTAGACAGCGCGGGAGCGGCCTCGTTCACTCCTAACATGTACTGCCCGTCGAAGGCGATGTCGCGGATCACTCCCATGTCGTAGTGGATGATGCGCGTTTTCAGGTTGGAAACAACGGTATAGGAATCCAGCGCGTCGGCGATGGAGCCATAACCGATACCCTCGGCCAGCAGCACGCTCACGTCGTACTTGTAATTGCGCAGCAGGGGCATATATGCGCGGGCGGTGCCGTTCTCCCCGTCGAACGTGAAATCGACGCGGTAATAGGTCTTGTTGCCATTGTAGAGCCCCTCCAACACCAGGCAGGGAGCGTTCTTCCGGGCGGTTTCCGAGGCGTCCGATGCGGCCGCGGCTTCGAAGGCGTAGATGTCGCCCACGAGCCCCGTACCGGAATAGGTGTAGGCCAGTGCGGAACCCGCGCCGGTCTGTGTGCCGGGCGAGGGATGGGTATTGGGCGTGGTCGATGTGGCCAGCAGTTGTCCGGTGGCGTTCCACGCGGGGGCGATCCGGCCCGCGGTATTGCGGTTGCACAGGTGGACTTTTTCGAGGGTGAAGTTGGCCGCGGCCGCGGGGGTGTTCTTCACGTCGATGCGGGCCAGCATGCGGCGCAGTTCGACGTTGTCGATGCGCATCCCGCCGGTGATGGTCACGGTGCCCGTTTCGCCGTACATGGGGATCGGGGTGTGGCTGCCAGTGGCGGTGCCCCAGGCGGCTGTTTGCGTTATGGTCAGCGAAGCGAGCACCTCCTGCTTGGTGGTTGTCCCGGCCGTCCAGCCCCCTTTGAGGGCGGCCACACGGACGGCGGCGTTGGCGACCAGGACGATGCGCGAGCTGGCGGCGGCGGTGAGCGTGGCCTTGAATTCGGCGGTGTAGACGGTGTTCTCGCCCGTTCCGGTGGCGGCGTTGCCCGCCACGATTCCGGTGGCGCACTCGGCGAAAGTTTCGGTGGTGCCGCTCACCTTGAACACCAGCACGTCGACGCTTTGCACCTCGTTCTCGGGGTTGCCGTCCATCGAGCGGGTGTTGGTCGGGGTTTTCGAGCCGGGGATGTTGACCACGATCGTCACGCCTTCGCCCTGCATGGTCGCGGGCGTGGTCTCGATCTGTTCTTTGACGCAACCCGCCATAATGACCCCGGCAAGCAGGGCGGTCAGTGGTAGCGGACGTTTAAGTATGGATTTTATATGTTTCATTGTTCCTTTCTTATGCGGTGAGCAGGTGGTTATTATTCTCTTTCGGGCAGTGTGGACGATCATGTGCTCTTATTCTGCGACGCAACGGACGATGGAGGCGTGGTTGCGGCCGTCGGTGCTATACACGAAGACTTCGCCAGGGCCAAAACTCAGGTGGCCGGTACCGCTACCGTGCGGGCTGGCAGTAGCGTAGAAGCCGTTGGTTCCAAGTCGCTCGAAAAGACCCGATTCGCCTTTACGTATGCCCGAGGCAGGATAAAACACCGTCGGGCCCGTGCCATCAATGGCCAGGTGGAAATTCCAGCCGTTGTTGTATGGACCGCTTACATTATACTCAGACCGAGTGCCGGTGTTGCCTCCCGTTGTTGTGAACCCCGACCACGCACCCGATGGCGGCATGACGAATCCGGCCGGACTGGGGTCGTAGACCGTCTTGACCACGAGGTCGGTATTATTGATTTCAGATGCCGTCTTATTCGCGCTCCACAGGTTATCGTACCGTATCCAACCCGATTCAGTGTAGAACGTGAAGGGATTACCGATAGTGGTACCCAAATTGATCTTGAGCGATGATTTTATATAGGAATAAGGCCCGTAGATTGTCTTATCGGTATCGGTTAATCCGTTCGACGGCGGCATCGGATCCTTACGGCCCCACTGCCAGAAAGGGTTATTTCCGCCGTGGGTTATCACATGGTTATTCTGCGTGACGGTAAAGCTTTGCGTTGCGCCGGCGCCAGCCTGGCCGACGCGCACCCGTATGCTCCGGGGAGCTGTCCCGAAAGACGTAACTCTGGCCGTACACCATCCCAGGTTGTACCGCATGAAATTGAAGGTTGTGTTCGGGGGCGTCCGGTTTTCTGTCACATCCGTAACGGGTGCGGCGACATTGAAGATCGTGGTGGGCGTCACCCAGATATGCCAGCTCCATAGGATCTTGTTGTCCGTGTCGAGCACGGCCACGATGGCATTACCTTGCCCGATGGACGCCTGCGGCACGTCGAACGCCAGGGTTTGGTTGTCCGTCAGCCTTACGTTGTCGATCAATCCCGGATAGTCCATCCACACCGGCGTGGCATCGGCGGGGGTGAATTGCTCGTATATATACGGGCCGGTAATAGGCTGGTTGTCGTGGCGCACGAAAGCCGTAAGGGAATACGTGCCCGTGGTGGTCGGGATATAGGCGCTCGTATTGGTCGCCCCGTTCTTGATGGCGTTGCCGTAGACGAGCGGCAGTTTGTAGTAGCCCGGCGCGTTGACCACGTAGCAATTGGCCGTATTGATCGATGTGGCGCCGCCTTGGGTCGAGAGGTCGTACGGGTCGGCGGACGTACCTTGTGCGGCGGCAGCTCTCAATGCGAGATCTTCCGGGTTGTCCGTCGTGCTGGGGAACGCTACCGTACTTGCCGCATAACTGGTCGCGGCGCCGCCGGGGCCGCTGGTGGTGAATGCGGTCAGCCAGTCGGGTTGCGGGGCCGTCCAGTCCGCCCCGTCGGTCGAGAATTCGGCCGTCCACGGGATAAGGACTTCCCGGGTCGAGCCGTCTGCCTTTTTGCGGACCGCGCTACTCGTCACGCTGTAATTCTGAGTGCCGCCGGTAAAAGCATAATTGCCGGCCGGGCCGGTCACGGCGAAGGTCTGCGAAACGTAGCTGCGCAGGCTGACGGTCTTTTCCACGTCGGCGCGGATGCCCGCCGGGTCGGAGAACACCAGCGTCACCGCCCCGTCGGCTACCGTGCCCTTGCCCGCGAAGTTGTCATACGCTGCGAAGTTCACCGGCACGGACGCGCCCGCCGCACCCTGCTGCGTCAAAAGGGCGGTAATGCGCTTCTTGCCGCCATCCGGGTCGTTGGTGCCCGATTTGATCGACACCGTCCACGGGTAGGACGAGTTGACCTTCACGCTTTGCATGAAACCCTCGTAGTAATAGTAAGTTTCCGCCGTCACTGCCAGCCAGGAGTCTTTAGACTGGTTGACCTTGACGGTGTAGTTGATGTTGCCCGCCCTGACGGTGAATTGCGCCGGGCGGTCGGCGCCGCCCGCGGGATAGGCCGCCGCCGTCACCGTGATATTACGGCTCATAGCGCCGTCCTGCGTCGCCAGGCCCGCCCCGCCGTCGGTGGTGACGGTCAGCCATGCGGGGACGCCCGTCACGTCGACGAATATGCCCGCCGGGTGGGCGGCCGTCGAGTTGTCCGAGTTCTTGCCGTCGTAGTTCGTGGACATTTCGATCCGGGCGCTACCGCCCTCCTTGCCGAAGTCCAGCCGCTCGGGCGTGAGCGTGAGGTTGTACTGCCCGTCGATGATGACGCCCTGTGCGCCCAGGTCGTATCGTTTCACGACGGCCATAAGTTGCGCGGCGTTCTGGTAAGCCTCCGCCGGGGTTGTGTAGCCGGGGCCGGAAACCGACTGTATCTCGACTTTGTAATTGTGGTTGCGCAGGATGTGGCTCGATGCGTTCGACGAGGCGTCGTCCGTCGTTTTCAGGTTGATGCGGTAGTAGCCGGGCACGCCGTTATACTTCGCGCCCACGATCAGCGCCGTACCTTTCAACCGGTCGGCTTCGGTGTAGGCGGGGGATTCGTAGCAATAGATCGAGCGGAGTATCTCACCCCTCGGATCGACGCCCGCGCCCGAGTTGGCGGCCAGATATTCGGTCGCATGGGCAAGAATAGGTGTGCCGGTGGGGTTGCCGTCCGTGGCGGGCACGGCGGCAGCAGTGGTATTCGTGCCGTCGAAACCGCTGAAATCATAGGGTACGTATCCAGAGGTCTTGCGGTTGTAGAGCAGTGCGCCGGTCAGCTCGAAATTTGCCAGTCCGGCTTTGAGCGCCACGTCCACGCGGGCGACCATGCGGATGAGCGGGAAAGTGCCGATCATCTTGCCCTCGGCATCGACCAGCGCCTCGGTCGTCTGTGCGTACATCGGGATCGGTTTGAACGTCCCCGAGCCGTTGTTGTAGGCGGGCCATTCGCCGTTGCCCTCGTTGCAGACGATCCTGCGCAGGGCGTCGGCCATCTTCTCATGTTGGATCAGGCCGCCGATATACGACGCGCCGTTACAGATTACCACGAACTTCTGGAGTTCGGAATAACCCTTGACGGCGGCCGTGACCGTGATTACGCCGGCTGCGTCCGCACGGCGGATGTTTCCGGCCCGGTAGCCGTAGCGCCACTCGTTGCTTGCGTCCTTGTAGAAGGCCAGCACGACGATCTCGTCGATCCGGCCCTCCTCGTTCACGCTCATCGAGCGGGTGCCGCCGGACGCGGGGATGGACATGGTAAAACGTATATCCTTTTCATCGCCGCCGATGGGCGTATCTTCCGTCTGCGGTTCACGCGAACAGGATGCCAGCAGCATCAGCGGTGCAATCAGTAATAATAATGCGTATCGTTTCATAAATTTCTTTTGTTCGCCTGATTAAACTCCGGGCGTGATCGGCTTGTCGAGCCAGCCGGGGATCGTTATAATAGTTCCCAGATCGGTGAACCTGATCATTACGTCGATATCGTTCCTGTAAGCCGCGGGGTTCCCGTCGATGAATTCCTTCAGGTTGACCGTGCAGACCACGGAGCGGTCCGATGTCCTGCGCAGAACGATCACCTCGTCGTCGATCACCTCCCCGAATGCGAAATGAAACTTGGAGAGATCCGCAGGTCCGTCGGCGGTCGTAACCGTGTGCGAGGTTTGGGTGAAGTCGACCTTCCTTGTGAGCGTGTTGTACAAAAAGTCATATTGTCCCCAGAGGTTCGACACGTCGATTGTAGGCAGCAGGCCGCCGTCCGAGAAACCCTGCACATAGACGTTCAGCGTGCGGTGGGCGCGCACCAGGTGCATCTGTTTTACGACTGTCTGGCCGGGAGGGACGGTGAACGCGTAACTCGAATGCTCTGAGTCGGGGATGGCCGGATCGCACGAATAGGGATGTAGTAGTTTCGGGGCGTAGAACACCGGGTCGCCCGTGGCGGCGGCCGCAGCGTCGATCTCCACACAGCACTCATCGAAGGTGGTCGTACCGGGGGTCAGCACGGAAAAACAGGAATTACTTTCGACGTTGGCCCAGCACACGGCTCGGTACCGGCCGGAAGGCAGGATCAGTTTCCAGCCCCGGAACTCGTCGAGGGCGGCCTGATCGAAGCGCTCATGCGCCACAAGACAGTTCTGGTCGTCGTAAATGAAGGCGTCCACCGAGCCGATGTATTGCGGGAAGAGGTCTTCCCCCGAGCTGCCCTGATAATGGAAAGTGAGGGTAACGTTTTCCCAGACGCAATCCGAAAGGTCGTCTCCCACGCCCATGCAGCCCGTGATGGCCAATGCAAGGCCGGCCGCAGCTATAATTCTGTTGATCCGTTTGAATATCATATCTTTTTTTCCGTTTCTTTTCGGTGAGGGCGCTTTTTCGGCCCTCGATGCGACCGGGAGGAGACATTCAACCCCTCCAGGCCTGTGTCAGGGCGTGTTACAAGCCCGGAACTACATACGAATCGGTCCATGGAGTAATCGTTACGGCGACTTTCAGGTCGAAATCCTCCAGTTCGGGTTCGGGAGTGATGTCGGGCGCGTTGACTTTGATACCGGTCTCGACGTGGCCCACTTTGTAAATCACGTTGCTGGCTATCGAAGTGATTTCCGCGGGGGTCTCGTCCGTGAACTTGGTGAAGGTCACGTAGCCCATGAAATACTTGTCGGCGCCGGAATAGTATCCGTTGGCATACGAGCCTTTCACCAGCAGGATAAGGTGGGGAATGTTGCTTCCGGCAAATACATGGTACGGGTAAATGTATGCAGGGTTTAAAGTACCGATAACCCTGCTGTCGGCCAGATTGTGGTAATCGCCGTAGGGGGAGGGGTAGGTAGCCAGTGTGTAGCCCGTGAATTCGGCAGACGAGGGCGTGCCGACGGTCTGACCGGTCAAACCGGTAACGTCCCATACGGCGTCGTCGTGGGCATAGGTCTGTACTGGGGTTGCTTTCGCCCCGCTTGTGTAGAAATGGTTTATCCATACGCCTACCAGTTCGATATCGGAAATACCGACGCCGCCTCTAACGCCCGCGATCTCGAAGCGGGCGGTCAACGCGTTCAGGGGAACCGTGCACTCCTTGTAATAGCGGCCTGCGTGAACCGGATCGGGATCAACCTCGGTCAGGGTGGTCGTGCTACCCATCAGGGTTTGCGAAGTGACTATATTGCTGCCATTATGCTGGCTGGCGATGGTGAAAGGATAAGCCTTGATGGCGGCAGCCGAAGTGAGGGCGTTGAAAGTCGTGAGTTCGGCTCCGGAAAGCGGATTGTTCGCCAGCACCAGCACACCGTTCACGGCATCGGGTACGTTCTCGATGTGGGCGTAGCGGTTGTCCTTGTCATCGGCAGTGAACGTGTACTTCTTAGCCACGATATCGCCGTTGAGCAGGAACACCGTCACGTCGCTGACCGCGGCTACTACCGAAGCTCCGGCTACGGGAGCCTCTACGGTGCCGCGGGTGATTACGTTATCTGGCAACCTTACGATCAGCGAGGCTTCGCCTTTGGACGGATCGGTGCCTTCGTTGTTTTTGTTGCAGGCGGTGAAGCCCACGGTTGCGGCCAGGGCCGCGAGGAAGAGAACTTTTTTCATTTTGTAAGATTTTTGGTTTGAGAAATGATTGATTGCTTATAAAAGTTTGTTTTGGTTTTTGGTCATATTTTCCATTATCGCACCTCTTTGAGCTTTTCCAGCTCCGCGAGGTTTTTCACCGCTTCGGGGTTTCCTGCGGCTTCTGCCGATTCGAAATGCGCGGCAGCCTCTTTGAGATCGCCCTGTAAAGCGGCCATCACGCCCATATTATTGGCCCAGGCGGCATCGCGTATTGCCACCTTGTCCAGGTAACGTCCGGCGTCCGCCGTATTTTTGGCGGCCAGCGCATTGGCGGCAGCGTTCAGATTTGCGATGTCGCTGCCGGGAAACTGCCGTGCGGCGATGTCGAGCACGCGGTGGTATTCGGCGCTCCCCTCAGGATAACTCATTGCCACGAGGAACATCTCGTTCAGGCTCATCAGTTGCGGGTTAGTCTCTATTATCTGCCGGCCCTGTTCGACGGTAAAGGGGATCACCGTGTATTTGAGTTCGTAGTCAGAGCGGCGCAGTTGCGGGAACATTTCGGCCAGCATTTCTTTGTAGGGAGCGCCGCCTTGCAGATTCATCAACTTCTTCTCGCGGCCGTCGAAAATATCGGTACCACGGATGATCGCCAGAGCCGCATCTTTGTAAGGTTTGTCCGAAGCCGACACCAGTTCGTCCAGCCCTGCCCAGTCCTCGCCCCGGCCGTTCACACGCAGCAGGCTTTCTTTCAGGCCGTAGGTATTGCGCACATACTCTTTCAGGGCGCGGGCGCGGTTGGCCGAAAGGGGCATGTTGTGGGCATAACTGGCCTCGGGCGAAGCGTAGCCGTCGATCACGATCTGCGTGATGGCGGTATAGGGATCTCCGTCGACGCGCCGGATCGATTCATCGATCTTCGCGAGTTCCGAGGCGTTGTCCTTGAAATCTGGTTTGAGTTCCGAGCGGTCTACGACAAAATTGAGAAACGCCCTGCCGCCTTCGCTCCGGTGCTTGACGGGTTCGGGATTGGGTATTTTGAAACTGACGGCGTAGTTCAGTTCGATTACCTTCACGGGGCCGGGCTTGACCGGATTGCGGTTTTCCATACCGTTTGCAATCAGACGGAACTCCACGGGGGTGATGGGGCCGTTGCATACGCACTGGTCTTCTCGGATACCGAAGTCTGCGTAACGCATCCACGGTTCGTATGGGATCACGGCGGTGTAGGGGTAGTCTCGCGGAGCATCCTTCGCTCCGGCGTTGATCACATGACCCACACCGATGGGAGCGCGATTCAGGACTTCCAAACGCTTGTGCGCCTTGTAGCGGTTCCTGCCCTCGATCATGACGGGGGGCAAGTCTCTCGACACGTTCATCGAATCGTTTTTGATCTCGGGGGTCAACAGCACGAACCCGCGCCTGTTCATTTCAATATCATCCAGAGCAATGGTCAACGCCAGGTAAACCGAGTCGCCTTTCAGGTAATAGCTTTCCTGTGCCACGCTCACGCGCCCCCGTTCCATGACATTGCGCTTCTGGCCCCATCCGGGGAGCGTCGCTACCGTAAGCAGCGCCAGCAGCAATATATTCTTCTTCATCGTTACGTTATTATTTAATCATAAAGACCAGGGAGAGGGCGGCTTTGGTTGGGCCGAAATAATTCTTGGTTTCCGAACTTACACGGCGTCCGCAGGTGGCGCAGTTGTACTTGTCGTACCACAGGTAGGCGTAACCCACACCCAGTTCAGCCTCCAGCGCCCAACGTTTCCCGAGAATCCACTGGAAACCCGCGTTCACGCCAGCTCCGACAAGTTGGCCTTCGTAGCGGTAGTCGCGCATCGACTCGCTGAAGGGAGGCGAGGGCATGTTTTCGATATTGTACTTGCCGTAATGCGCGTGGAATCCCCAGAAGAAACCGTTGAAGGCTTCGCACGTCCAGAAACGGACGCCGGGCTGCACCGAGAAGTTCTCCCACTGGCGTCCGTTGATGCGTCCCCAGGAGTTGTGGGTGAACGGAACGTCGATGGTGGTTTTGCGTCCCGTGCGGAATTCCGTCCCGAGGCTTATGGTCAGCGTGGCGTCGACGAGCAGGTTGCTCTTGACGGCCCAACGGGGCGTTTCGGTCAGCCGGCGGGCCGTAGAGTAACCGCCTTTGGGTGCGGGTACCGGCTCCGTTTCGGGTGTAAAGGCGAAACGCATCGTTTCGGCGGGGATCACACTGCCCTGGACGACCTCCGGTTTCGGGGGCGCGGGTGCCGGTTCGGCTTTTGTCTCTACAGGTTTGGGCCGCGGATCGGGAGTGATCACAATATAGTCGCCGTTGATCTCCCAGGTCTGGCCCGAGCCGGACAACAGGTATCCGAGAATCTCTTTCGCCGTGCCCCGGGTGCGGGGAAGAGTCGCCCGTTTCGAGGCGTCGAAATTCCTGCTTTTGAAACCGACCACATAACCGGTTTGGTTTTCGATCTCTTTGATGGCTTGGCGAATGGTAATATTCCTGTCGGAAATGGCCACCGGCTTTTCCTGCGCCGTCAGGGTCATTGCGGGGAGGAGGATGAAGACCATCAGAACGACAGCCTTCCTTAGCGTCTCTCCGGGCGTAGCTTGTTTCAAATCCATTTACTGTCTCGCGATTAGTTGCTATAAATAAATTTAATCCTGCACCTTCACTTTCACCGTTCTACCGGATATTTCGTATGTGAACTCGCGGCTGAAGTTTTGAAATTCATACATCGCCTGTTCCAAATTCTCCTTGCCGGTGAACCGGAAATTCAGGTCTCCGTCGTATCTGAATTCCCCGTCAACCTCGACCGTGATCCCGTAGTACCACTCGAGCGTGCGAAAGATATTCGCATAGGTGGCTTCCTCGAAGGTCAAACGGGCGGCGATCCACTCCGGGAGTGTGGCGGCAGTATTTTCGATCCTGTACACGCCCGTGGCATTGTCGTAGACCAGGCGCCTGCCGGGGCTCATCGGGATTTCGGCAACTCCGTCCCCCTTGATGCCGTCGATCGTGATCCTGCCCTGGTAGAGCGTTACGACCGTCTGCCGGCTATCCGGCTCCGCCTCCACATCGAACCTGGTTCCCAGTACGTTCACGTTCAGGTGGGGCGTTTCCACCATGAACTGCTTAGTGCTGTCGCTTGCCACATTGAGATAAACCTCGCCGGAGTTAAGCATCAATCGCCGTTTCTCTCCGGCTCCGAAATCCTTCGCATAGCTGATCGTACTGCCAGGCTTGATCCAGATGTCCGACCCGTCTTGCAATGTCGCGCGTCCCTGCGCGCCCAGCGTGTCGGGTACTGCCATAGCGATCATTGCGATCTGCGGTTCGACACCGTGCGGGCGGGTGATAAAATAGTATGCCGCTCCGGCGACGCAGATCAACGCCACTGCGGCAGCCACGCGGGTCAGGACGGTGCGGCGGAGCGGCAGGACAATGCCCCCGCGTTTTTCCGCCGGTTGCCGCTCTGCGGCGCTTATTTCTTCTATGTCGCAGGGCAGGATCTCCTCCCTTGCCTGAAGCAGGGGAATGTCATTGCGCATCTTCAGGAACTCTTCTTCGAAGGCCTTCGGGAAATTGAGTTTCCTGACTACCTCTTCGAAAGACTTCATGGCATCTGGGTCTGTTTCCTTGTCGAGTTCGGTGCCTTTCGCCCATAATTGGTACATAGCCTCGATTTTTTCTTCGCTTTGGTATTTTCCTGCTATCCATGCGCGAAAATCCCCGACCACGTCCTCGGGGAGGATGTCGTTGAAGTATGCGTCCAGGAAAATCATAGCCAGCCTGACAGCCTGAATGTCCATGACTTGTTTTTTTAAATTTCCGTTTTGTTCCATTTGTTCGTAAAAAATGCCAGTGGAGAAAGGCCGGTAATAAGAGCCTCATTAACAATATAAAACACTAAGAGGCCAATTATCAGAAAATTAGCTTGAAATCGCTGAAATACAACAAGTTGCCAGGGCAGCGTTTTTGGTGCTTTTGGGCTTCTTCATTCATTTTAAGCCATGTCGGCGGCTAAAGCACTAAAAGAAACCTTAAGACTTTACGTGAATAATTTTTAGACAAACTCTAAGCTGGAATACGTTTCGGGGATGCGGCGGCGCTTCATGGATAAGGCCGCGTCCATGGAGATCATAACCCGTACGGGGATGGGTAATACCTTCCCTAATTGGAGAGGAAGAGGAGCAGCACGACTGAGAGGGTTTTGTGCGCTTCCTGGAGTTCCTGGCGGGCTGTGTAAATATGGTTGGCCACGGAGTTCTTGCTGATATTGAGCTTCTTCGCGATCTGTTCGTAGGTCAGCCCTTCCTGTTTGCTCAATTCGAAGACCTGCCTGCGCAGTTTAGGCATCCGCGCCACGATCAGGCGCAGATGTCGTGCCTCTTCCTCGGCCATGTACTGCTCTTCCGAGGTTCCGATCTCCTCTGGAACCCGGTTGGCGAGTTCAAAATACTTGTCGTTGATTTTTATCTTGCGGAAAAAATTGAACACCAGGTACCTGGCCGACGTGAACAGGTAGCGCCGCATGATGGTTCCGGGTGCGACCTCGACCCGTTTTTCCCAGAGCTGGATCAGCGCGTTCTGGGTGATGTCCTCGGCATCCACGTCCGACTTGGTCATGGCTTTCGCATAGGCGTGGATGTGTTTATAATAGAGGTTGTAGATCGCTTGGAAAGCCTCGTGGCTTCCGTTGCGCAACTCTTCGAGGACTTCGTCTGAAATGTCCTCGAAAACGACTTTCGTTTGATTCTCTTTTGTTGAATTATCCCTCTTTACTGTCTTGTTTTTGATGTCTGTACCGCCCATTTCCTAATTTCATTTTCGGATTTAAAACGAATTGAATCTTTATAAAATTGTGCTGGAACAGAAAGTAATAGCTTTCCGGGTGAGTCCGGCACGAGGGTTGGTGTCGCGTCAGGATCCGTGGATCGTGAGTAGGTAACAGTTTGTTTATGTGTTAGTTATGCGACACACCCCACTCCCTTCCACCCCCTCGCTTCGGCTCCGCGATACAAACTTAATAAAAAGCGTGGTATTTCATCACCCCGACCTTCCTCCATTAGCTTGTAAGAGAGATGACTGGACAAATCATACCACGCTAAGCCGCTGTTCAGTATGTAGAAATTGCCCGATTTCATCTCTTTATTGAACGCCAGTGGAATAAAGGTAATCGGTATATGTCTGCCCCGGGGTTGAAAACCACTTGGGCGCTGCAAATATAGCTGAAAAATTATTTTCGGCAAATTTATGTATTTTGCTGATTAGTAAGTGTTGATATAGTGCAGTTACGAGTGGGACGATAAAAATAGCGACTATTGGAACGGAAAACTCTTCTCTCCTACGGAGTGTAAGTGGGTCAATTCAAGAAGAGAATAGCATTAACTGTTACTGGCGGCACATTCACACCTGTAGTCACACAATCAAAATAAATAGGGACTAAATCCTGGAATAGTCCCCGATTTAGTCCCTGTTAATTGCAAGTTGCTGAAAATCAGCCTACTTGGCGGAGAGAGAGGGATTCGAACCCCCGGAACCTCGCAGTTCAACGGTTTTCAAGACCGCCGCAATCGACCACTCTGCCATCTCTCCGGGCGCAAAGATAATCCAACCCGGGAAAAATACAAACCTTTTTTAACGGGATGCCATCAAATTTATCTGTTAACACGGCCCGTAGAGCCCAACCAACGTCTCTTACTTTCCCCAAGCACAGCCTGCATTAACCAGCCATAACTGAAACGTTCCGAAACATGAATGTGGAAAATATACGCGGAACGTAAAAAATTAATCACGCCGAAGAGCGGATCGCTTGCAATATTAAATAATTATTAACTACCTTCGCAGAACCCCCGGTATAATAATTATAACCTGAATAACGTGAGTTTCGGATAAGAACTTACGCTAACCCAATGTGTACTATGATATTATCACATAATCCGTATCCGAAACACACGTTAAATACATAACGCCCGTATTGATTATGAACAAAGCTCAACTCGTAGAAGCCGTCGCAGAACAGGCAGGGGTATCGAAAGTCCATGCTAAAAAATGCGTCGACGCTTTCCTGAGCGTCGCGGCGGAGACCCTGCGAACCGGAGAAAAAATCACTCTCGCCGGTTTCGGGTCGTTCGTCGTAACCAAAAAACCGGCGCGCATGGGACGAAATTTCAAAACAGGGACGCCGGTCGAAATTCCGGCAAAATCGGTGGTGAAATTCCGTTCCGGCATCGAAACGCCATGATCCGCGTTACCGCAAAAGACAGCATGGGCGGCCCTTTCTGAGGCCGCCCATGCTGTTTGATTGTCGGTCGTTTTTAAAATCTAATTCTGCACTTCATTCAGGATCCGCATCGCTGCATCAAGGATAGTAGTGTCGTCCAGTGTTACAACTCCTCCGTCGGGGCCTTTTTCTATATGTATTCCGATGTTTTCGGCCGCATCGTAATGCTTGCCCCCGAAGTAGTTCCTTACTGCCGCCACATCAATGCCAAGTTCGTCAGCGATACGCTGTGAGCTCCCGCTTGGCAGTCTGTCCTTGATGCGGCGAAGCTCATTGAATGTAATAACCATATTTTTAAGAATTTAATGTGAGTTTTATAAATCCGTGGTTAAAATTAAACAAAAAAAACATATCCTCAAAATTAAAACCATGAAATTGCCGGAGGGGCATGAGATTATTATGCGGCAGGGCTGTGGGCGCCGTGCGACATTATGTCACGCCGGGATGACAAACCTGTGGTTTTGGCAGTCCGCAGGCAAAAAATCAGGGTCGTTCGGCCGGTTGGCACACGGTTTGCGAGGGAAAAATGCAGACAGCGAAATCTATTAAAAAACTTAAAAAATAAAAAAGTTATGGCAAAAATTATCGGAATCGACCTCGGGACCACCAACTCGTGCGTCGCAGTTATGGAGGGCAGCGAGCCCGTCGTTATTCCCAACAGCGAGGGGCACCGCACCACCCCGTCAATCGTGGCTTTCACCGACAGCGGCGAGCGTAAGGTAGGCGAACCGGCGAAGCGTCAGGCTATCACCAACCCCGAACGCACGATCTTCTCGATCAAGCGTTTCATGGGCGAAACGTGGGACCAGGTGCAGGGCGACGTGAAACGCGCACCGTACAAGGTGGTGAAAGGCGACAACAACACCCCGCGCGTGGAGGTGGACGGACGCCAGTACACGCCGCAGGAGATTTCGGCGATGATCCTCCAGAAGATGAAGAAGACGGCCGAAGATTACCTCGGCACGTCGATCGACGAAGCGGTCATCACGGTTCCGGCATATTTCTCGGACTCGCAGCGTCAGGCCACGAAAGAGGCGGGCGAAATCGCCGGTCTGAAAGTTCGCCGTATCATCAACGAACCGACGGCCGCGGCTCTGGCATACGGACTCGACAAGAACGGCAAGGATATGAAGATCGCCGTGTATGACCTCGGGGGCGGTACTTTCGACATCTCGATCCTGGAACTGGGCGACGGCGTGTTCGAAGTGAAATCGACACACGGCGACACCCACCTCGGCGGCGACGACTTCGACCACGTCATCATCGACTTCCTGGCCGACACGTTCATGAACGAACACAAGGTCGACCTGCGCAAGGACCCGATGGCCCTGCAGCGCCTGAAAGAGGCCGCCGAAAAGGCCAAGATCGAACTTTCGAGCTCGGTTTCGACCGAGGTTAACCTTCCCTATATAGCTCCCGTTAACGGCACCCCGCAGCACCTTGTAGTAACGCTCACGCGCGCGAAATTCGAACAGCTGGCCGACAGCCTCATCAGGCAGACCGTCGAGCCGTGCAAAAAAGCTCTGAAAGACGCAGGCTACAGCGCCTCGCAGATCGACGAGGTTATCCTGGTGGGTGGGTCCACGCGCATCCCGGCCGTGCAGAAACTTGTGGAAGAGGTATTCGGCAAGCAGCCCAACAAGGGCGTCAACCCCGACGAAGTCGTCGCAGTAGGCGCGGCTATACAGGGCGGCGTACTCACGGGCGAGGTCAAGGACGTGCTCCTGCTGGACGTTACCCCGCTTTCGCTGGGCATCGAAACACTCGGAGGCGTATTCACCCGCCTTATCGACGCCAACACCACCATCCCCACCCGCAAGAGTGAAACCTTCTCGACGGCTGCGGACAGCCAGCCCTCGGTCGAGATCAACGTTCTGCAGGGCGAACGCCCCATGGCGCGCGACAACAAGGCGCTGGGCCGTTTCCACCTCGACGGCATACCTTCGGCTCCGAGGGGAGTTCCCCAGATCGAAGTAACGTTCGACATCGACGCCAACGGCATCCTGAACGTGTCGGCCAAGGACAAAGGCACCGGCAAGGAGCAGAAGATCCGCATCGAGGCTTCGAGCGGGCTGACCGACGCCGAGATCGAACGCATGCGCAACGAGGCCAAGGCCAACGAGGCGAAGGATAAGGAGGAACGCGAAAAGGTGGACAAGGTCAACGCCGCCGACTCGATGATCTTCCAGACGGAAAAGCAGTTGAAGGAGTACGGCGACAAGATTCCGGCCGACAAGAAGGGCGCCATCGAAACCGCTCTGGGCGGTCTGAAGGAGGCCCACAAGGCCGCCAATATCGCCGACATCGACCGCTTCACCCAGCAGCTGAACGACGCGTGGCAGGCCGCGAGCCAGGATATGTACTCGCAGGGGCAGCAGCAGGGCCCCGGTCAGCAGGATCAGGGCGGCGCCGGCAACGCCGGTGGCCAGACCGGCGGCAGCGACGAGAACAACGTGACCGACGTCGAGTTCGAAGAGGTGAAATAATTCAATTACGAATTACGGCGCAGAACAAAAGTTCTGCGCTTTTTCTTTTGAAAATCCATCTGTCTCAACATTTTATCTTCGGATTTTTCGTATATTTGCTCCGGGATTCAATGGAATGGCAATGGGCGACAACACAAAAATATCGATCCGCTTTTTCGACGACAGAGAGGTTCGCGCCGTCTGGGACAGTGAGAATTCCAAATGGTGGTTCTCGGTTTTGGATATCGTTGCGGTTCTTACCGACCAGGACGATTACAGGAAAACACGAAACTACTGGAAATACCTCAAAGCCAAACTAAAAAAAGAGAACAGCGGGTTGGTTAGCACCACTACCCAACTGAAACTCCTTGCGGCCGACGGCAAGCGCTATCTGACAGATATGCTTGATTATAACGGAATTATCGCGTTAGGCAAACAGTTTCCCGCCAAGAAGGCAAACCGCTTTATCGAATGGTTCACCTACAGCGACGAAAGTATAGACGGGAAAAGCAAACAGAAGGCATACGCCCTGTTCGAAAGCTCTTTTATCGACGGCATCGAAGTGGGAACGACCAACGGGCTGCAACAGATCCACGCCTATCTATTCGGCGGACTTTACGATTTTGCCGGAAAAATAAGGCAAAGAAACATCTCCAAAGGCGGCTTCCGGTTTGCCGCAGCTCAATTTTTAGGCAACACGCTAAGGCAGATAGAACAGATGCCGGAGAACACGTTCGACGAGATCGCCGACAAGTATGTGGAGATGAACATCGCCCATCCGTTTATGGAGGGGAACGGGCGAAGCACACGCATCTGGCTCAATCTGATGCTGAAAAAATGTTTGAAAAAATGCGTGGACTGGAGCAGGATCGGCAAAAACGATTATCTGGACGCGATGGTAAAAAGTTCCATAGACAGCTCGGAGTTGAAGAACCTGCTGAAAAACGCCCTTACGGATGAGATCGACAGCCGTGAAATGTTTATGAAAGGAGTCGATTATTCGTATTACTATGAAGAAACGAATTAGCTCCGGCAAGACCTCCGGGCAATAAAAAACATCAGTTCATAACAATAAAAAACGTAAAAAAGAGGTTATTTATCCGGCACAGTAGTGATAACCACAAAATTATCATTATCTTTGCACCGCAAACAACGCAAGTTCATTCTGATCTTTATCTTCTTTTGTCTTTTCCGGACATAGTTTCCGTCCGGTTTTTCATCGTTGACATCGACCCGTATAGCTTTCTTTGTTTCGGCAGGCAGCCGCCTGAGTAAGTCCGCAAACCGGGACTGAAGATGGCGTCCGCTTAATGTTAACGATGTTAAAAAACAATCAGCACTATTTTTTCAAGCGAGTCCGCAATGCAGCGGGCCACATTAACTATGACATTTGACGAACTGAATATCGCGGAGCCCATACTGAGGGCCGTCCGCGAAAAAGGATACGGCGAACCTACGCCGATCCAGATACAGGCCATTCCCGTCGTGATGCGGGGAAAGGACATTTTCGGGATCGCCCAGACGGGCACCGGCAAAACCGCCGCTTTCGCGATACCCATACTGCAAAAACTGTGGGAAGAGAAGGCGGCCGATAAAAACACCCCTGAAGAAGCGCAGGCGGAACAACCCGCCGAGGGCGAATCGCTGCCCCGGCGCAGGGACCGCCGCGGACGGCAGCACGGACGCGGAAACGGCAACCGCCCCGTCAAAGCGCTGATCCTCACCCCGACGCGGGAACTCGCCCTGCAGATCGACGAGTGCTTCACCGATTACGGAAAGTACACCGGACTGCGCCACACGGCCATTTTCGGCGGCGTGAAGCAGGGTCCGCAGGTCGAAAAGCTCCGCGGCGGGATAGACATACTGATCGCCACTCCGGGCCGTCTGCTCGACCTTATCGGGCAGGGCATCGTGAAACTGGGCGGCGTGACCGATTTCGTCCTCGACGAAGCCGACAGGATGCTCGACATGGGATTCATCGGCGATATACGCAGACTGGTGCCGATGCTGCCCAAAGTGCGCCAGACGCTCTTCTTCTCGGCCACCATGCCCGACGCGATCGTTTCCCTTTCACACTTCATACTCCACAACCCGGTGCGGATCGAGGTAACCCCGGCATCTTCGACCGTCGACGCGGTGGACCAGTGCATCTACTTCGTGGAGAAGCCCGACAAGAAAGGACTGCTGGTCGACCTGCTGCGGAAAGAGGCCGACAAATCGGTGCTCGTCTTTTCGCGAACCAAGCACGGCGCCGACAACATTTCCAAAGTCCTCAAAAAAGCGGGCATACACAGCGAGGCGATCCACGGCGACAAGTCGCAGGTGCAGCGCCAGAGGGCCCTGTCGGATTTCAAGGCCGGCAAGGTGAAGGTGATGGTGGCGACCGACATCGCAGCGCGCGGGATCGACATCAAGGAGCTGGGCATGGTGATCAACTACGACCTGCCTGACATCGTCGAAACCTATGTGCACCGCATCGGCCGCACAGGCCGCGCCGGACACAGCGGAACGGCGCTCACATTCTGCTCGCAGGACGACCACATGATAGTCAAGGACATTCAGAAACTGGTCGGCAAGCCGATAAACATGGTACTTTACCAAGCTCAATAATCCTTAAAAACAGTTTAATGGCTCAGTCATTCGGAAAGAAAGAGAACGAAAAGAAGAAGCAGGCCAAGCGCCTCGAAAAACAAAAACGCAAGGAAGAACGTCAGGCAGGCGGCACAAGCTCTCACGACGACATGATCGCTTATGTCGACGAATTCGGGAATATCGTCGACACTCCGCCCGAAGAGCGGGCACGGGAAGAGGTGAATCTCGAGGATATCGCCATCGCCACTCCGAAAAAAGAGGAGATCGAAACGGAACCTCTGAAAGGGCGCGTCGAATATTTCGATTCCAATAAAGGCTACGGCTTCATAAAGGACGCGGCATCGGGCGAAAAATATTTCTTCCACATATCGGCCGCTCCCGCCGGGATAGCCGAAGGCAACACAGTAACATTCGAACTCGAACGCGGCACCCGGGGAATGAACGCCGTCAGGATAGCTGTCATTAAATAAGGCTTCAAAGATTCACTAAACATAAAACCAAAACAAAGACAATGAACATTTACGTTTCCAACATCAATTTCAAAACGCAGAGCGAATCTCTGCAGGATTTGTTTGCACAGTACGGCGAGGTATCGTCGGCCAATGTGATTACCGACCGCGAAACCGGCCGCTCGCGCGGATTCGGGTTTGTCGAGATGCCCAACGACGAAGAGGCCAAAAAGGCTATAGACGCGCTGAACGGCACCGATTTCGAAGGCAAGACGATCACCGTGAACGAGGCGCGTCCGAGGGAAGAACGCAGCGACCGCGGAGGCTTCAACCGCGGCGGCGGTTTCAACCGCGGCGGCAACGGCGGCGGATACAACCGCGGCGGTGGCGGCGGCTACAACAAGAACAGGTACTAAATCCACTTGTCAGGAAAGCGAACGGGGAGCGTATGTTCCCCGTTTTGTTTTTTCAGCCGGCGGCAGGGCAAACATTTTATGCGCCGCAACCCAATTTTATTCTCCGGAACGGGTAAAGTTTGGGAAAAATTATATACTTTTGCGCTCTAAGAATTTGTTTGAATTTTATTGATACGAAATGTTATAGACTATTTTAAGATGATTTTTTGCTCGCCGGGCGAGGCGCAATGGGGCTCCATTGTAACGAGAATGCGGGTAAAAAGCGCTTAAAAGAGTCATAATCATGAGTATTGAATAAAGTTTAAACAGATTCTAAGGTTGCTTACCCGAAAAGAGTAAAAACAAAAACAAATAAAAGACCAATAGAAATGCAAAACAAAGGCGCACTCAAACTACTCACTACCCTTTTGATACTGGCCTGTGCTTACCAGTTGTCTTTCACGCTGGTAACGAAAGTCGTCGAACGTAAAGCGACTAAATACGCTGCGCAGTTCGGCCCCGAACAGCAGGAAGCGAAAAGGGATGCTTACTTGGACTCCGTCAAATCGCAGACCGTCTACAACCTGTGGCTCATCAAATTCACCTACAAGGAGTGCCAGGACAAGGAACTGAACCTCGGCCTCGACCTTCGCGGGGGTATGAACGTGATGATGCAGATCTCGGTGGAGGACGTTATCCGCGCACTGTCGAACGACAGCAAGGACCCCGTTTTCAACGCCGCGCTCGTCCAGGCGCGCAACCAGCAGAAAAACAGCAGCGACGACTATATAACCCTCTTCTCGAGGGCTTATAATGAACTGTCGGGCGGCGCTCCCCTCGCCTACATCTTCAACACGCCGGACCTCAAGGAGCACATCCTTCCAACCAGCACCAACGAAGACGTGGTGAAGGTGCTGAGAACCCAGGCCGACGGCGCCATCTCCAACTCGTTCAACGTACTCAGGAACCGTATCGACCGTTTCGGCGTCGCCAACCCCAATATCCAGAAACTCGACAACGGCCGCGTGCTGATCGAGCTTCCGGGCGTCAAGGAGCCCGAACGCGTTCGTAAACTTCTCCAGGGTACCGCATCGCTAGAATTCTGGGCCACCTACGACAACAACGAGGTGTTCCCGATGCTGCTGCAGGCCAACGAGGAAGTCGCGCGGTACAACGCCGCCACCGCCAAACCCGCTCCCGCAGCCGCGGAAACAGCGCCTGAAACGGCCGCTCCGGCCGAAGGGGAAACCGCGGACGACGCGATCCTGGCAGAGCTGTCGGAATTCGACGCCCCCGCCGAAACCGATTCCGTCGAAACGAACTCCCTTTTCTCGAAACTGATACCTTTCGGAAGCAACGCTACCGGCCCGGTTATCGGCGCTGCGGCCTCCTACGACACTGCGGCGGTCAACCGCTACCTCTCGCTGCCCCAGGTGAAATCGCTGCTCCCGCGCGACCTGCGCCTGATGTGGGGCGTCAAGGAAACTCCCGGCGACCGCTGGCAGGATAATATTCCGCGTTTCGAACTCTACGCCGTCAAGGCCAACACGAGCGGCGGCAAGGCTCCCCTCGACGGCGGCGCTATAGTCAACGCGCGAGCCGACTATTCGGAACACGGCTCGACCGCCGAGGTCAGCATGACCATGAACTCGACCGGGGGCAAAACATGGGCCCGCCTCACGGCCGACAATATAGGCAAATCGGTAGCCATAGTGCTCGACGGCTATGTCTACTCCGCCCCCACCGTGCAGAACGAGATCACCGGCGGACGCTCGTCGATCACCGGGAACTTCACCATACAGGAGGCGACCGACCTTGCGAACGTGCTGAACTCGGGTAAACTGCCCGCTCCGGCGCGCATCATCCAGGACTCCGTGGTCGGCCCGTCGCTGGGTAAGGACTCGATCAATTCGGGTATGGTATCGTTCGTGCTGGCGTTCTTCCTGGTACTTCTGTACGTCTGCCTATATTACAACAGGGCCGGATGGTATTCGAGCGTAGCGCTGGTTACCAACCTGTTCCTTTTGTTCGGCGTGCTCGTTTCGTTCGGGGCGGTGCTGACTCTGCCGGGTATCGCCGGTATCGTGCTGACGATGGGTATGGCTGTCGACGCAAACGTCATCATCTACGAGCGCATCAAGGAGGAACTCCGCGCGGGCAAGGGACTCGGGCTTTCGATAGTCGACGGCTACAAGAACGCCTACTCCGCGATCCTCGACGGCAACATCACCACCATCATAACGGGTGTCGTGCTCTTCATCTTCGGTACGGGCCCCGTACAGGGTTTCGCCACCACCCTTATAATCGGTATCATCACCTCGCTCTACACCTCGATCTTCATCACCCGCCTGTTTATCGACGGCAGGGTTTCGAAAGGCAAGAAAGTTTCGTTCTCGCGCAAATGGAACCAGAGTTTCCTTGCCAACACCAAATTCGACTTCATCGGCAAGCGTAAATGGTCTTATATCATTTCCGGCGCGCTGATCCTTGTGACCTTCGTGTCGCTGTTCGCTCCGAAACCGATCGGACGCGGCCTCAATTACGGCGTGGACTTCTCCGGAGGCCGCGCATACGTGGTCGCGTTCGACCAGCCGGTCAGCGACGAAGCGGTCCGCGAACGCATGGAGGTGATCTTCGAAGGCACCGACGAAAGCTACGAAGTGAAGACTTACGGTACCACCGGAATGGAAAAACGCATCCTCACGCAGTATAAGTTCGACGACGAAAGCGACGAGGCCACGGCGGAAGTGAACCGTATGCTGTGGGAAGCGCTCAACCCGCTCTTCGCCCGGCAGCTCACCCTCGACCAGTTCAACAGCACGCAGGAGATCCGCTACGGCGTCATCCAGTCCGACAAGGTCGGTCCGAGCGTCGCGCACGACATCAAGCGCAACTCGATAATCGCCGTGGTATTCAGCCTTCTGGCGATCGGCCTCTACATCCTGCTGCGTTTCCGCAAATGGCAGTGGGGCATGGGCGCCGTCGTTTCGCTCGCTCACAACTCGATACTGGTGTTCGGCCTCTTCTCGCTGTTCCACGGGATATTCCCTTTCGCGCTCGAGATCGACCAGTCGTTCATAGCGGCCATCCTGACCATCATCGGCTACTCGATCAACGACACGGTGGTCATCTTCGACCGTATCCGCGAGTACCAGACGCTCTATCCGAAACGCTCTATCCGCGAAAACATCAACGGCGCCATCAACTCGACCCTGTCGCGTACGATGAACACGTCGGGCACCACGATCATCACGCTGCTGGCGATCTTCCTGTTCGGCGGCACGGTGATCCGCGGATTCGTGCTGGCGCTGCTGGTCGGTATCGTGGTAGGTACATATTCGTCGGTGTTCGTAGCGACGCCAATTGCCTACGACATGATGAAAAAGAACAAACGCGACGGCAAGGAATCGAAAGAGGTAAAGGAAGCCAAAGCGTAAATTGCTGTAAAACATTTGGGGAAGATTCGGCAAAACTTTGCCGAATCTTCTTTTTTTGTATATTTTTGCACAATGGGATTCATACGGATAGGTTTTGTGGACATTATCGACATCGTCGCGGTGGCGATACTGATATTCTATCTGTACCGCATGGTCAAAGGCACCAACGCCCCCAGCATCCTCATCGGGATCATTACCATATATATAATATGGGTGGTAACGCAGCTGCTGAACATGGAGCTGCTCTCGTCGATACTCGGCAATATCATAGGCGTAGGGGTTATCGCGCTGATAGTGGTGTTCCAGCCCGAAATAAGGCAGTTCCTCCAGACGATAGGCGTCAAACAGCGGAACAACCGCAACAACACTTTCTGGCGAAAGGTGTTCGGTACCGACCAGCGGGACGAGAAGATCGACGTGACGCCCATCGTGAAGGCCGTCACGGACATGTCGCACTCGAAAACAGGCGCTCTGATAGTTATCTGGCAGCAGACCGATCTCACCATTACGGCGGACACAGGCATAGCCGTCGACGCGCAGACCTCGGTGCCGCTGCTCGAGAACATATTCTTCAAGAACTCGCCGCTGCACGACGGAGCTGTCATCATCCGCGAGAACCGCATCGTCGCGGCCAAATGCGTGCTTCCGTCCACCCGCGCCAAAGTGCCCAAATCCTACGGCATGCGCCACAGGGCGGCTCTGGGCATGAGCGAGATGTCCGACGCCATAGTGATCGTGGTTTCGGAGGAGACGGGCGGCATATCCATCGCCCAGGAGAGCGAAATTATACGCGGCATCCCCCCCGAACACCTTCGCGCCAACCTGCAGAAGGCGCTTCGCAAGGCAGGGCATAAAAAAGAGGAGAAGTCGGTGGAAAAGCCGCATGAAGCCGCGGCAACCGGCCAGCAATAACCTCCTTCACAACGATGAAAGAACTGAAAATCGAAAGGCTTGCGCCCGGAGACGAAATCCCGTACGGGTTAATTTACCTTGCCGACGAACACCGCGAGGCTGTCGCCGATTGTTTGAACCGGGGTGAGTGTTACGTTGCGAAAATCGGAGATGAAACCGTGGGTGAATACATCCTGCTGCCGACGCGCCCGCTGACGGCCGAACTGGTGAATCTGGCAGTCGCCGAGAACCGGCAGGGACAGGGCATCGGGAAACGGCTCGTTCTCGACGCGATCGAAAGGGCGCGGAGGGCCGGATATGTGATAATGGAGGTAAGGACCGGCAATGCGGGGATAGGCCAGATGGCGCTGTACCAGAGATGCGGTTTCGAAATGTACGCCGTCGACGTCGATTTCATCGCGCGCCATTATCCCGAGCCCATATTCGAGAACGGCATCCCGTGCCGCCACATGGTCTGTATGAGGATGAATCTTCAGGACTGATCCCCGGGGTCGTCCGTGCCGTTCTCATCCTCGAAAGAGTCGGTCAGCTGGGCAGGAAGTTTCTTCGACGCCTTTACGCCGAGTTCGCGCAGGTTTTCGGCGCGACGGACCAGATTGCCGCTGCCCTCTTTCAACTGACCGTATGCCTGGCCGTAGCTTTTCTGCGCGCGGTCGATGTTGCGGCCCACTTCCTCGAGCGACGAAACGAACCCCACGAATTTATCGTACAGCGCGCCGCCCTGGCGCGCTATTTCCAACGCGTGTTTACTCTGGTTGTCGCGTTTCCACAGGTCGTCGACGATCTTCAGCAGCGCGAACAGGTTGGTCGGCGACGAGATTATCACCTTTTTATTATAGGCGTCGGCCCACAGCGCCTTGTCGTTCTGCAGGGCGCACATGAACGCCGGCTCGTTGGGCACGAACATTATCACGAAATCGGGCGAATCGACGAGGTTCTGGTAATTCTTGGCGTGGAGTTCGCCCACGTGGCGGCGCACCGAACCGAGGTGTTCTTTCATAAAGTTTTCGCGCCCGGCCTCCTCTTCCGCCGAGCAGTATCCGACATAGGCGGTCAGCGAAACCTTCGAGTCGATGACTATGCGCTTGCCCTCGGGAAGCGTCAGCACGACGTCGGGACGCAGGTTGTTGCCATCCTCGTCCTTGAAATTCTCCTGCACGAAATAATGGACTCCCCGCTGCAGGTTGGAGCTTTCGAGCATCCTCTCGAGTATCATCTCGCCCCAGTCGCCCTGCACCTTATTGCTGCCTTTCAGGGCGTTGGTGAGGTTCGAAGTCTCCTCGGTGATGCGCTGGTTGAGCTCCAGCAGGTTTCTGAGCTCGCTTTTGAGGGCTCCGTGCTGGCGGTTCTCCTCGGAATAGATATCCTCTACGCGCCTCTTGAAATCGGCGAGGTTGTCTTTGAACGGTTTGAGCAGGGTGTCGATCGACTCCTTGTTGGTCTCCTTGAACTGTTTGGACTTCTCCTCGAGGATGTCGTTGGCCATGTTGCGGAACTCCAGCCGGAACGATTCCTGCAGTTTTTCGAGCTCGGCACGGTCGCTTTCGGCCTTTTCGCGGAGTTTCGATATCTCGGATTCGGCGCGGACAATGGATACATCTTTCGCGGCGGATTCGGCGCGCAGTTGTTCGGCGTTTCGGTCGGCCGATAAGGCGTCGGAGACGGACTGCCTCCACAACACAACGAATATCACTGCAATTACAAGTAATATGGCTGAACAAACTGAAAGGACTGCGATCATGGGATTACGTTATTTGTTATCCTCCAAATATACCCATAATTTGCAAAAAATCGCGTACCTTTGTATAATTAGGTTTTTTTAAAATGATACGCATAATTTCACCGTCGATGCTTTCGGCCGATTTCGGCCATCTCGACCGCGACACCCATATGATCGACGACAGCGCCGCCAAGTGGGTCCATATGGACATCATGGACGGGGTTTTCGTTCCCAACCTTTCGTTCGGGTTCCCGATAATGCAGGCGATCCGCCGCGCCACTGACAAGTTCATGGACACGCACCTGATGATCGTCGAGCCGGAACGCTACGTAAAGCGCTTCGCCGAGGCGGGCGCGAACCTCATCACGGTGCACCACGAAGCGGTCGCCGATATGGACGCATGCATCGAACTGATCCGAGAGGCGGGCGCGAAGGTCGGGGTTTCGGTGAAACCGGCGACTCCGGTTTCGGTCCTCGCACCCTACCTCCACAAGCTCGATCTGGTGCTGATAATGAGCGTCGAACCGGGTTTCGGGGGGCAGAGCTTCATCGAAGGAAGCACCGAAAAAGTCCGCGAACTGCGCCGGATGATAGACGAGCGCGGTCTCGACACGCTGATAGAGATAGACGGCGGAATTTCGGCCGAAAATGCGCGAGAGATGTTCGACGCGGGCTGCAACGTGCTCGTGGCCGGCAGCGCGATCTTCGGCAAACCCGATCCCGCGGCCGAGATAGAAAAAATGCTTAACGCCTGACGCTATGGCCCCAAAGAACCCGACAAACAAAAAAGGATTCAAAGATGTCCTGAAAAGCTGGAGGATCGGCGACTATATAAGGCAACTGTCAGTTGTTGTCATCGGCATTCTGATAACCTTTCAAGGCAGCGCCCTGATACAAAGAAATGCCGAACGAAGGGACGCGGCGCACGTCCTGTCGATGGTTAAGGACGAGTTGGAAAAGAACTACGACAGGGTCGGCCTGCAGAAAGAGATCCTTGTTCACGAATATACCGGTGCCGCGGTTATGAAACCCTACATGCACAATCCGGAAGCCATGCCTGCCGACTCCCTGAATAAATATATAGATATTGTAACGCGTTCGAGAACATTAGATTACCTCAACAACTCTTTCGACGTACTGAAAAGTTCTTTACAAATACAAACTGTCAGGGATAAGGAACTGCTCCGCGACCTTTTCCGCACATACGAGAACATTGACAGGTTTCACGATGGCGTAGTCTCATATAACACCCTAAAGACCAAGGGCATTCATGAATATTTCTCTTCTCTGGACAGCAACACATACGACATCATGTTCAAGGAAGACGAAAGGCAGTATTTTAATATATTTTCCGACATAATGAAAAATTCCATTATACGCAATTACATAATTGCCACTGCCAACGGAAACAATATGTTCCTTATACCGGATGCGGACGCACTCGTGGATGAGATGGCCGCGGTAATCGGGAAAATAGATAACGAAATACAAAACAAAGGAAACAAACGCAGATGATTTCTGTTGACAATATAACGGTGAGCTACGGGGGGTGGGATCTTTTTTCGGAGATCTCCCTCCTCATAAATCCCCGCGACAGGATAGGACTCGTAGGCAAGAACGGCGCGGGAAAAACAACCCTCCTCAAAATAATCAACGGCGAACAGATACCGACGTCGGGCGTGGTCAGCAAGAACGGCGAATGTACCGTCGGCTACCTGCCCCAGCAGATGAAGGTCGCCGACACGACTTCGCTCGTAGAGGAGACCGCGAAAGCGTTCCAGGAG
>JAVBVG010000042.1:0-6332 GCA_031554415.1 Rikenellaceae bacterium
CCCGACCTTGTCCAGCATGAATTCGGCCATTTTGTACTTTACCGAAGCGCGTTCGGCCTCGGCGGCGCGCACCTCCATCTCGGACGAATGCTCGCACAGTTTCTCGTATTTTTCCTTGTCGGCGCTCTTTCCGTTGTCGAGATAGTGCGCCAACAGGCGGTGCACCATCATGTCCGGGTAGCGGCGGATGGGCGAGGTAAAGTGCGTGTAATATGGAAAAGCCAGCCCGTAATGGCCGATATTGTCGGTCGAGTAGAAAGCCTTGGCCATGGTGCGGATCGCCAGCGTCGAGATAACGTTCTCCTCGCTTTTGCCCTTGATCTTGTCCATCAGCTTGTTCATCTGCCGCGACACGTCCTTGATGCGGTCGGGGCGGAAATAGTAGCCGAAACGGATCACGAAGTCCGAGAATTTCAGCAGTTTCTCCTCATCGGGCTGGTCGTGGACGCGGTAAACGAAGGTTTTGCCCGACTTTTTGCCGGTTTCGCGGTTCTTGCCGACGAATTCCGCCACTTTTTTGTTGGCCAGCAGCATGAACTCCTCGATCAGCTGGTTGGACTCCTTCATCACCTTGTGATAGACGCTCAGCGGCTTGCCCTTTTCGTCGAGCCGGAATTTGAATTCCTCGCGCTCGAAAGTGATCGCCCCCTTTGCGAAACGCCTCTGGCGCATTTTCTGCGCAAGTTCGTTGAGCTTAAGAACCTCCGCCCGGAAGTCGCCCTCGCCGGTTTCGATGATCTTTTGCGCCTCCTCGTAGGTGAAGCGGCGGTCGGAGAGGATCACCGTGCGACCGAACCACTCCTTATGTATGTCGAGTTCGTCGTCTATCTCGAAAACCGCTGAAAAACAGAGTTTTTCTTCATTCGGGCGGAGCGAGCAGAGGTCGTTCGAAAGTTTTTCCGGGAGCATGGGGATGGTGCGGTCGACCAGGTAGACCGAAGTGGCGCGGTCCTCGCCCTCGACGTCGACCACCGAGCCGGGCTGCACATAGTGCGTTACGTCGGCGATATGGACGCCTATTTCCCACAATCCGTCGCGGAGGCGGCGTATCGACAGCGCGTCGTCGAAGTCCTTGGCGTCTTCGGGGTCGATGGTGAAAGTCGTCACGCTCCTGAAATCGCGGCGGCGCGAAATTTCGGCGGCGGTTATCTCTCCGGGAATATCGTCGGCGGCCTCTTCGACCTTCTTCTCAAAATAGTAAGGCAGGTCGAATTCGGCCATTATGGCGTGCATTTCGGTGTCGTTCTCGCCCGCCATGCCCAGCACTTCGACTATCTCTCCGACCGGGCTTTTGCTTCCTTCCGCCCAGTCGACGATCTTCACGACCACCTTCTGGCCGCTCACGAGCACTTCGTCGCCGCTGCGGCGTATGTATATGTCAACCGGCATCTTACGGGTATCGGGACGGGCGAAAACAGCATGCTCAGTCACATCCAGCACCCCGATGTAGTTGCGGCGGTTGCGCTCCACGATATTTACGATCTCACCCTCGTCGTGCCCGCCGGAACGTTTATTGCGGCGGGTTATCGCCACTTCGACCTTGTCGCCGTCCAGCGCGCGGCTGCCGTTGCGCGAGTCGACGTAAATATCGGAAGCGAGCTCGTCGACCCTGACGTACATCGAACCCGCCGCGAGCAGATCGACCGTGCCGGTGTAGTGGGGCTGGTGGGCCTGCGAAAGGCGGTATTTGCTCGGTTCTGAAAAGTCCACGACCCCCTGCACCACAAGGTCGGTGAGGATGTCGTAGGCCAACTGCCTGCCGCGCGGATCGGCTCCGCCGCTGGCAGCCGCCAAAGCCTTGAGCGTGAATTTCTTTTCGGGCATCGAGCGCAGCAGGTGGAGTATCATCGCGCTGCGGTCGTGGGGTTGTTTCGTGCTTTTCCGGTTCTCGTGACCGGGGGCGCCGTTTGCGCCTTTTTTGCGTCCTGTCATTTTTTTCATCATTGATTTATACCCGGCAAAAGTACGCAATAATCATGACAAAGTGGCAACGGCCACAGCGATTTAGCAAGAACAAGTTGATTACAGGAAGGTTCGGAAGTGAGTTTTATTCAGTGATTACCGTATCGACAACAAATCCGGGCATATATGGCGAAAGGGAATCGGCGGGGAACATAACCGGAAGGGTGTCGGCAGGGTGATATTCGGGAACGGCCGCCTGCGGAACCGGCGTTCCGGCCTGCGCCGGACGTTTCATGAAGTCGAACATATCGGGGACGAAACCCTCCGCACGCGGCGACAGGGCGACCATCACGATCACTCCGACGACCGCTAAAATACCTGCTATTCCTATTATTTTCTGAAACATAGTATCTATTTTTCAGCCGGTTCGGGGTCTTTTTCCATCAGCTCCAGCGCCTTCAGCAGCGCATCGTCTATCGTGTAGATATTGGCATAGTAGCCCGCGTAGTCGAGCGACGTGTTGCGTCCGATGATCGCCCGCAACTGCGCCTCTATTATCGGACGCGAAATCTCTATCTGCCGGTAATTGGGCCTCACTCCGTTGCGCGCCGCGTAGGCCACGAAATTGTTTACAAGGCTCTTGTCGGCGTCCAGGAGGGCGTTGAGCTGGTCGACAGTCTGCACGGCGTTCAGTTCCGCGCGGTGACGGTCGCCGTATTCGATGGTGTAGCGATAGATGAGGTTACGGCCGTTAACAGCCATGAAATAAGGCGTGTAGCCGAGCGTGTCGAGCGGCACGAAATAGTCGGGCATGATGCCCCCGCCGCCGAACACCACGCGCCCCGCCCTGGTGTAATACTTCAGAGTGTCCTGATGGATGCTGTCGGCCGAGAACATCTCGTTATGGTAGTAGCGGTTGGCGATGTCCATGCGGTATTCGTCCGAGCCGTTGCCATAGGGCTTCTGTATCGAACGTCCCGACGGGGTGTAGTAGCGCGCGATGGTGAGCCTCAGCGCCGAACCGTCGGGGTAGGGCATCTGCCTCTGCACCAATCCCTTGCCGAACGAGCGGCGTCCCACGATCCAGCCGCGGTCGTTGTCCTGCACGGCGCCCGCGAGAATTTCGCTCGACGACGCGCTGCCCTCGTCTATAAGCATCACCATCGGCAGGCCGGTAAATCCGCCCTTCCCGTTGCTGTACTCCTTGACCTGCTGTTTGTTGCGGTCTTCGGTATAGACTATCAGCTCGCCCTCAGGCAGGAACATGTTGGCGATTGCGATGGCCTGGTCGAGGAATCCGCCCGAATTGTCGCGCAGGTCGAAGACCAGCTTCTCCATCCCCTGTGCCTGAAGTTCCTGCAGCGCCTTGTGCAGCTCTATGTAAGAGGCTTTCGAGAATGCCGAAAGTTTCACGAAACCGATCCCCGGCTTTATCATGAACGCGGCGTCGAGCGCCTTGATGGGTATCACCCCGCGCTCGACGGTTATGGGCACCAGATCGGCCGCGCCCTGACGTTCTATGGAAAGGCTCACGGTCGTTCCGCGAGGCCCGCGCAGTTTCTTGACTATCTGGTCCTGCGGGATATTCAGCCCCGCGACGAGCGTGTCGTTGATCTTTATGATTCGGTCGCCGTTCTGAATGCCGGCCTTTTCGCTCGGCCCCAGCGGTATCACGTTGAGCACCACCACCGTGTCGGTCAGCATGTTGAACATCACGCCGATGCCGTCGAATTCACCCTCCAGCGGCTCGCTCACGGCGGTCAGGTCCATCGCCGGGATATACACCGAGTGGGGGTCGAGCTCTTCGAGGATGATGGGGATTGCGATGTCGGCCAGCGAATCGGGGCTCACGGGATCGACGTAGAGCTGCTCGATGAGCGACATCGTGTAGGATATTTTGTCGGCCTTGGTGCTGATCGATATCGGTCTTTCGGCATTCGTCCGTTTGCCCGGCGAGAGCAGGAAACCGGCCAGCAGGCCTATTATGATTCCGCCGCCTATGAGCAGCGGCGCGACGACGCTTCTTTTCGAATTTTGAGCCACGTGTTATTTATTTTTATAGTTGTAGGTGAGGCCCACGCTCAGGAAATACTGCATCTGGACTTTGTCGACCTGGCTTCGGTCATATACGGTCCGCGTCGAGAACTGGAGCGTAAGGAATTTTATCGGGTTAAAATTGATGGCATTGGTCCAGTCCACCGTCGGCAGTATCGCCTTCGGGGCAGGAGTGGCGGCGGCGGTATCGTGCCTGGAAACCTGCGTTATCCAGCCGTAGAACGAGGCCAGCGAGGTGTTGTATTGCAGCGAAACGCCCTGCTTCTTGCCGAACTTGAAGGTGCGGTTGAACGAGAGCTTGAAATTGGAACCGCCCTCGGCCTTGATCGTTTTAGTGGGGTCGGTCATACCCAGCTTGATCTTCCTGGCGTCCGGTATGCGGTCGTCCGTAACAAAAAGCACATACCCCGAAATAGGTTCCACGGTAACAATGAAAGGCACTTTTGCGTTCGGGGAGGTGTAGGTGATCCCGGCCCCGAGATTCAGCGTACCCGGCGCCATGAAATTGCTCCACACCACATTGGTCGCCTGGGTAGCCCGCGATTCGTACCCGGTGGCGAACTGCGACGCGAAAGTGGTTGAGAAACTATACGCCCAATCCTTCAGCGCCCCATCTTTCTTGAGCCGCCACGAAGCGAGGTAGTACATTTTGAAGAAGTCCTGGTTCTTGAACCACACCTCGTCGATGTAGTTCATCCCGTACTGTGCGTCGAACTTGAAGGTAGTGATGAAGCGGTTTCGCTCGTAGGTGTGGTAATAATAGGCCAGCAGCAGCCCCGAAACGACGTTCTGGCCGCCGTTGCTGCTCCAGGCGTCGTTGTACTGCGTGGTGCTGCCGGTGAAAGATATCTTGGTATCGACGAGGTTGCGCTGCCGCCACAGCGCCTTGCGCATCATCTGGGCTTTGGCGTCGTTGATGACGTCGACCTTGAGCGGAACATGGCGCACCTTGAGCGGCACCTCGAGCTCGGCGCTCTTTTCCACCGTGTAAAGCGAGAACTGCGCCCGTGCCCCGGCGGCCGCCAGAAGCATCGCGGCAAGCGTCAGTATGTGCCTTATCCTCATCTCTCTTTGGTCAACTATCATACAAAGATAGTGAAAGATGTCCGTTATATTGCAATATAGGGGCGGTTTTGTCTGTTTTTCAGAGATTTTTTACGATCTTTGTCCAAATCAGTTTGGAAAAAACATGAAATACATAGGAGCACATGTAAGCGCGTCGGGAGGGGTGGACAACGCCCCTCTGAACGCGCACGCGATAGGAGCCACGGCCTTCGCCCTTTTCACGAAAAACCAGCGCCAGTGGCAGTCGGCGCCCCTTTCTGCGGTGTCCGTGCAGGCTTTCAAAGAGAATTGCCGCCGCCTGGGATACGGCCCCGGGCAGATACTTCCGCACGACAGCTACCTGATAAACCTGGGGCATCCGGGCGGCGCCGAACTCGAAAAATCGCGCGCGGCCTTCCTCGACGAGATGCAGCGCTGCGAACAGTTGGGCGTGGACCGGCTCAATTTCCATCCCGGCAGCCACCTGCAAACCTCCGTGGAAGAGTGCCTCGACCGGATCGCCGAATCCATCAACATCGCGCTCGGAAGGACGCGCGGCGTTATTGCCGTGATCGAGAACACGGCAGGGCAGGGGAGCAACATCGGATCGACGTTCGAGGAGCTCGCCCATATTATCTCCCGCGTGGACGATAAATCGCGCGTGGGCGTCTGCATCGACACCTGCCACGCCTTTGCCGCGGGCTACGACCTGCGCACCGCGGCGGCCTGCGACTCGACTTTTGCCGAATTCGACAAAGTCATTGGTTTTGAATACCTCAAAGGGATGCACTTCAACGACGCGCTGAAAATCCTGGGCAGCCGCGTCGACCGCCACACAAGTCTCGGTGAGGGCGAACTGGGATGGGATTGCTTCCGCTACATCGTGCAGGACAGGCGTTTCGACGGGATGCCGCTGGTGGTCGAAACCCCCGACGAATCGAAATGGCCGGCCGAGATCGCCGCGCTGAAGGAACTCGCAGCCGGAAATTAGCGGCGACGTCATTGCGAGGAGGGTCGTAATGCCGACGGCGGAAGAACCGACGAAGCAATCCAGTTGTTGTTTCTGGATTGCTTCGGGCATCCGGCCCTCGCAATGACGGGCGATCCGGAGGATAGGGAATCACATTTATAAGGAAAAAGCCTGACCCACGCAGGGATCAGGCTTTCTCACAACCAATTTTTTAGCTAAGATTAAGGAGTTAAAGTCATCGCGACTTAGTCTTTAAAAAAATCAATCGTCTGTACGTCTTATCGTTATCCGGCCGGTACCGCCGTCGGCGGTCGGAACGCCGACGGCGGCCTGACCGCTGCCGGATCCCCCGATGGTCAAA
>JAVBVG010000043.1:0-10469 GCA_031554415.1 Rikenellaceae bacterium
CTCTCGCCGCCCGAAAGCGTCGACGAGAGGCGGTCGAGCGTCAGATATCCAAGTCCCACGTCCGCAAGATATTGCAGGCGGTTGGTTATTTCAAGAAGCACCCGCCCTCCGGCCTTCCGGTCGCGTTCGTCGAGTTCCAGCACAGCAAAAAACTTTTGCAGGCCGTCGACAGGCAGCATCACCAGTTCGCCGATGGACCTGCCGCCGACTTTCACGTAAAAAGCCTCGCGCCGGAGCCTTCCGCCGCCGCACGAAGGGCAAAGCGTCTTGCCCGTGTAGCGCGAAAGCATCACGCGGTACTGTATCTTATAGCGTTCTTTTTCAAGGTATTCGAAGAATGCGTCGAGCCCTTCGAAATGACTGTTCCCGGTCCACAGCAGGCGCCTCTGTTCGGGCGTCAGGTCGTAGAACGGCGTGTGGATCGGGAAATCGAACCTGTAGGCGTTGTCGACCAAATGCTGCCGCCACTCCCCCATCGTTTCGCCCCTCCACGCCACTATCGCGCCGTCGTAGATCGTCTTGGTCTTGTCCGGCACCACGAGGTCCTCGTCGATCCCGACCACCTTGCCGTAACCCTCGCACTGGGGGCACGCCCCAAGAGGATTGTTGAAACTGAAGAGGTGCTCGGTCGGCTGTTCGAACTCGATGCCGTCCATTTCGAAGCGCGACGAGAACTCCCGAACCACCCCGCCGCTACGCGGCACCCCTCCAAAGGAGGGGAATTCCCCACTCGAAATCACCCGGCAAATACCGTTACCGTAAGATAACGCGCGGGCGACCGAATCGCCCATACGTGTCAGCGAATCCTCGTCCGACGACACTTTCAGGCGGTCGACCACGATGTCCATCGATTCCGCGGCGGTTTTTTCCGTCACCTTCGGCAGAACGTCCTCGATCAGCTGCGCCTCGCCCTCGTACCACACCCTCTGCATCCCCTCTCTCATCAGCAGCGTCAGTTTCTCTATCACGCCCTGGTTTTTGCCCAGCATCATCGGCGCGGTGAGGATAACACGCTCGCCCTCAGGCAGCGAAGTGATGAAACGCACCACGTCGTCGACCTGGTAGCAGCGCACCTCGCGCCCCGAAACAGGCGAAAAAGTGCGGCCTATGCGGGCGTACAGGAGTTTCAGATAGTCGTATATCTCGGTCGACGTGCCGACCGTCGAGCGCGGATTGCGCGTGTTGACCTTCTGTTCTATGGCGATCGCGGGCGCGATCCCGGTGATATAGTCCACGTCGGGTTTGTCGATGCGCCCCAGGAACTGCCGCGCGTAGGCCGAAAGGCTCTCGACGTAGCGCCGCTGCCCCTCCGCGAAGATGGTGTCGAACGCCAGCGTCGATTTACCGGAGCCCGAAAGCCCCGTCACGACGACCATCTGGTTGTGGGGGATGTCGACCTCTATATCCTTGAGGTTGTGGACCCTTGCCCCTTTGATGTGTATTGAATTCTGTGCCAATTGTTTGCGAAGCAAATAATCACCGACTGAGCCCCGGCAGTGCTGTGAAGCAGCGCGTAGGAAAAGGCGAGGGAGGTAACTAAATGGCTAATTCCCCCGCTTACGGCGATAATATTAATATTTTTTCTTTTACATGAACCGCCCGCCTTGAAGGAGGGGCGATAAGGTAAAGCATTTTAGTGAATAAACTTATTTTCATCGATTTTACGCTCGTTGCAGATTCTTTTGTAGAAATTCATTGACAGCTCTTTTCATATCTGCCTCAAATATTTGAAACGCCTTTAATTGTCTAAGCGAACGATAATCATCTATATATTCTGCGACAAAATGAACAGCCTGTTCAACATTAAATCTCTTCAAATGTCGTCCAGTATTATTTGTGGCTTGCATCAAAAGGCTATGCAAGGTTTCTTTGGGTGTTTGACACGATTCAAGGTTTTTAATTTTTGGCAAATCTAAATTTCCATTGTACTTACGATTACCCGCAGCTTTCTTTATAGCTTCTCTGTCAATAAGCAACCAAGATTCCATCATCTTAACCGGAATGACACATACGACCATATTTTTGGCATCCTCCGGCAATACATTTTTAATTTCAGATGTACGCTTCATTATGGATTTTTTAACATCCGTACTTTCAGCATCTCTGTGATAAAAACAAATATCAAAAGGCGTAAGATGCGCCGCAAACCTCACTCTATTAGCAACATCCCCGTTTTGAGGAGGATCAGGCAATTGTCTGAAATCACAATAACGTCCATTGGCCGACAACGTCGGATACAGATCGTCAAACAGCCATTTTATAACTTCGAGCAAAGTACTGTCCGAACTACCATCGGAGATCAATGCATATCTTATTCCATTCATTATTTTGAATTAAAATCCAAAAGTTGCTCATTGACATTATCTCGTACCGTATAGTTATCTCGATTTTTCTTGGATCTTTTCGATAAATCAACAACACGACTGTCACTTCCCTTATTATTATCAAGATATGCCTGCATATCATCAAAAGAAGATGTGGGAGACTTAAATCTTCCTCCTGCCTTCAGGGTTAGTGGAAGAACGGAGAATGTAGTATATTGAACTTTCATACTCAATATTTCATCATATTTTTCCTGCTCACACGCCAAATAAAGGCTGTCTTCTGGAACAATGCCGATGAGCTTTGGCGAGTGAGTATTAATTATCACTTGCCGTATCGGGTTGTCACTACCAACCTCTATTTCAGGATCTAATGCCATCTCCTGAAGCAAAGATACGATCTCCGGAATTTTCTTTGGATTAATCCCATTTTCTGGCTCTTCCATGCATATAACCCCGTTGCTACCGTCTTCCTGAATAACTGCTAAACCCAAGAATCGCAGTGTGCCATCTGAAAGGGATTGGGCGGGAAGGGTCAAGCCATTCTTAAACGTTACCATCAATGTCAACAACTCTCTTTTATCATCCTTGTCCACCCCTATCATTTTCACATCATTCACGATGCCCTTGAGTTTGTTAGTTAAGAGCTGATATACATCATGGATGTTGTCCGTGGCTAAACGATAAAGGGTAGCTGGTAAAGAATATCCGTCCGCCTCTATTCTGGAACCTACTATTTCGTGAAACGAGTTGGGCTGACGCAATGCACTCGGCTCTAGCTGAAGCATCTGCCAGTTACGCATTTCCTGTCTGACAATAAAGGCCGTGGGCGACTCAGCAGTAACTGTCGATAATAATGTTCTCGGCATTTTATTAGCGACAAACTCCCACGCACGCCCCCTGCTTCTATCTTTAGCGTCTTGATGTAAATTTATTTTTCCATCCTTCGTTGAAATAAATGGCCCGGATCGTTTGCCTTTTAGTATGGATTTAAGCCAATTCTCATCATAAATAAATCCTATGCCTTTGATAGCAATGTCACGGGATATGGGAATTAACGATTCCTCTACGATTTCAATAGGTTGGTCTGTCGTGGTATTTGAGTCATTTAGTTTCAACCGTAACCCATAGCGCAAACTTGTTATTTTTGCTATGGCAACTTGCCCCAAGTCGTCTATGCCTGTTTCCGGCACAAGCATATCGACCTCAAAACTCATAAAATCATGATTTTTATCCGCACTCTTGAAAAAAATATCTTTTATATTCGAATGCTTTTGCTCCTCGCTCCTTATCGACATAACGGCCTCTAAAATAGTCATATCCGCCAGATTGGCAAGAAATACTATAGCGTCGAACAAATTGGATTTTCCAGCGGCATTTGCCCCCGCAATACAGGTGAATGGACCAAAATAGAGTTCTGCTCCCAGCAAACTCTTGAAACCGTCTATTTTAATTCTTGTTATCATACCCGTCAAATTATCATTATTTTTTGAGCTCCATGCGCTTTTGCGAGGTCAGTTTCTCGCAGTAGCGGCAGCGCAGGCCGATCCCGCCCTCCTTCTGAACCACGTCGAATGCCGTTTCGACAGGCTGGTGGTTGGTCACGCACATCGGATTGGCGCATTTCACGAACCCCTCGATGCGCTGCGGGACATCCACGCCGCGTTTCTCGACCACCTCGAAATTGCGGATCGTGTTGACCCTCGCGTCGGGCGCGAACAGGGCGATGCGGTCTATCTCGTGCGGCTCGCAGTAGCGGTCGTTGATCTTGATGATCGCCTTGGTGCCCATGCGCCCGCTTTCGAGGTTGGTGCCGATGGTCATTCGGTGCTCGGTGTCGCGGTCGAGCCCCATGATCGTGATTATCTTGAAAAGGGCCGCCACGGGTATGTGGTCGATCACCGTGCCGTTCTCTATCGCCCTCACTTCCATTCTTTTGTCCTGCATAACCGTCTATTTTTTAGCTCCCAAAAGATAACACATGATCGCCATCCGGGCGTAAACGCCGTTCTCGGTCTGGTTGAAGTAGTACGCCTTGGGGTTCTCGTCGACGTCGCAGGCGATCTCCCCGACGCGCGGAAGCGGATGAAGTATCTTCATGTTATCCTTCGTCCCGGCAAGCATCCCGTTGCGCAGGACATAGGCGTTCTTCACGCGCTCGTACTCCATCGGGTCGTTGAACCGCTCCTTCTGGATGCGCGTCATGTAGACGATGTCCATATCGTCCATATTTCCGTCGAGTTCCGTCAATTCGGTGTATTTCAGCCCCTTTTCGTCGAGGAAATCCCTGTATTCGGCGGGCATCCTCAGTTCGGGCGGCGACACGAAAACGAACTCGGTGTCGAAGTGCGACATCGCCTGGAGCAGCGAATGCACCGTGCGGCCGTACTTCAGGTCGCCCGCCATCATGATTTTGAGGTTGTCGAGCGTGCCCTGGGTTTTTTTGATCGAGTAGAGGTCGAGCAGCGTCTGCGAGGGGTGCTGGTTGGCCCCGTCGCCGGCGTTAACCACCGGTACTTTCGCGACCTCGCTGGCATACCGCGCGGCCCCCTCCAGAGTGTGGCGCATCACGATCATGTCGCAGTAGTTCGAGATGACCGAAATGGTATCGTGGAGTGTTTCGCCCTTCGAAACGCTGGTGTTGCTGGCGTCCGAAAAGCCTATCACGCGCGCTCCGAGGCGGTTCATGGCGCTTTCGAAACTGAGCCGGGTGCGCGTCGAGGGCTCGAAAAAGAGCGACGCTATGACCTTTCCATGCAGCAGCGGCTGGTGCGGATCGCGCTCGAATTCCGCCGCCAACTCCATTATGCGCAGCATCTCCTCTTTCGAAAAGTCCGTGATCGAAATAAGGCTACGTTTGGATTCCATAGTTTATATGGTTTGAATTGTTATTCCGTCCACTTTTTCGAGTTTCGAGAGCAGCGCTTCGCTCCTGCCCTGCCGGATCGACAGCTGCATGCGGCACACGTTGTCGAAATCCTGCGAATGCACCCGGGGTTCCAGCTCTTTCACCACCCGCATCACATCGTTCATCGACTCGTAGGGAAACGCCGCGTCGAGCGTTACGTCGACCGTTTTTTCGACGATTTCGGCCGCCGCTATCGTCTCCGCCGCCGCGTCCCTGTAGGCCGCGATCAGCCCAGGCACCCCCAGTTTTGTTCCGCCGAAATATCTTACCACCACTATAAGACAGTAGGTCAGCTCGTTGGAGAGCATCTGCCCCAGTATCGGCTTTCCGGCTGTTCCCGACGGTTCGCCGTCGTCGTTGGCACGGAATTGTTCGCCACGCAGCCCCAGCCGCCACGCGTAGCAGTGGTGAGTGGCGTCGTAATACTTCTTTCGCAGGGCGTCGATATGCCCCTTTATCTCATCTTCCGAAGTTACAGGCCAGGCGTAAGCCAAAAACCTGCTGCTGCGCTCGCGCAGAGCCGTTTCGACCGGAGCCGCGATGGTTCTGTAAACGTCGTCGTCCAAGTTACCTTATCTTTTTGAACATCTTACGCCAGCGAACCTTGCCGTCGAACCACCCTTTCTCCTTGTCGAGCGAGAGCCACACGAACGACGCCTTGCCCACGACGTGGTCCTCGGGAACGAAGCCCCAGAAGCGCGAGTCGGCGGAATTCTGGCGGTTGTCGCCCATCATCCAGTAGTAGTCCATCTTGAACGTGTAACTGGTTGCGGGCTGGCCGTTTATGTATATCTGATCGCCGCGCACCTCGAGGTCGTTGGCCTCGTAAACGTCTATTATCCGGGTGTAAATAGGCAGGTTTCCGAGCGTCAGCTGGACCGTCGCGCCCTTCGCGGGTATCCACAGCGGGCCGAAATCGTTCTCCGTCCAGTGGTATCGCCTGTCGTTGGGGAAGATCTCCATACCTGAACCGCGCTGGTACTGCTCCGTGCCCACAACGTTCTTCATTCCCCCGACCTTTTCGAGGTTAGCGGCCGTCAGCGGCAGCAGGTAGTCGCCCGTGGCGCTGCTGTACATCATCTCGCTGCGGGCTATGCCCATATTGTCGAGCGCCAGCTGCGAGAAAGGCGAGGTGGTCGAGACGTAATACATCTGCTGCACGCCGGGGATCGTTTTCTGCGGCTCGCCGTTCACCCATAGCTGCGACGCGGCGACGCGGATGCTGTCGCCGGGAAGCGCCACGCAGCGTTTCACATAGTTTTCGCGCTTATCGACCGGCCGTGAAATGACCGTGTAGTCGCTGTTCAGGCGGCGGCGTCCCTCTGCGGCGCCCCACCGCACCTGGTACTCCCTCAGCACATCGTAATAGGTAACCGCCTGATTTTCAAGCAACACGGTGTCGCCAGCCGGGAAATTGAACACCACCACGTCGTCGCGCTTCACCGGTTTCAGCCCCGAAAGCCGCTTGTAGGGACGTTTTATCGCCTCGGAATACGACCTGCCCGTCTGCGAGAAAGGCATCGTGTTGTGTACCAGCGGCAGCGAAAGCGGGGTGTTGGGCATCTTCGGCCCGTAGGTCAGTTTGCTCACGTAGAGGTAGTCGCCCACCAGCAGCGTCTTTTCCATCGACGGCGTGGGGATGACGTACATCTGGAACACGCAGATATGGATGACCGACGCGACGATCACGGCGAACACGATCGCCTCGACCCACGACATCACCTCCCTGTACATGCGGCTCTTTTTGCGCCATTCGCGGTGATATTTCAGCACGTGGCGGCTGAAAAATTTGGTGATGTAGATATCGAAGATCACCGGAATGCCGAAAAGCATCCACAGGTTGCGCATCCACACTACAAAGATCAGCACCCACAGCGCGGTCGCTATCAGGAACCGGAACCACTTGTTTACCAGTATGTTTTTTAATGTATCCATATCAATTTCGTAATTCGTAATTCGTAATTTTTAATTCGTAATTGATTTAGAATCCTAAAAGGTCTTTCATCGAATACACGCCCCGTTTCCCGGCAAGGAACTCGGCGGCAAGAACCGCTCCCGTGGCAAGTCCGGTGCGGTTTTTAATGTTGTGCGTAAGCGTCAGGCTGTCGACGTCCGACTCGTAAGTGACGGTGTGTGTGCCCGGCGCGACGCTCCTGCGGACCGAAACCACCTCGAGTTCCGAGGGCTCGGTCGTGGTCTGCCCCACCCACCGGGCTTTGCGGTCGAGGGCGGCGACGATGTCTTCTGCGATCGTGATCGCCGTTCCGCTGGGGGCATCCTTTTTCTGTACGTGGTGTACCTCCTCGACCGTCACGTCGTACTCCGGGAAACGGTTCATTATTCCGGCGAGCGTGCGGTTGAGATAGAACATCACGTTGACGCCGATACTGTAGTTCGAGGCGTAGAAAAACGCCCCGTCGTTCTTCCAGCATAACGCCTCGACTTCGGCCATGTGCGCCGTCCAGGCGGTAGTCCCGCAGACAACCGACACACCTATCTCAAGGCATTTCTTAATATTGCCGAGAGCCGTATCCGGGGTCGTGAACTCGATCGCGACGTCCACGCCGCGCATTTTTTCGGCGTTCAGGTCGCCCGCATTGTCGATGTCTATAACGAGCGCGACCTCATGCCCGCGCCGGACGAGTATTTTCTCAATTTCCCGTCCCATTTTTCCGTATCCTATAATTGCTGCTTTCATTCCCGTACTGTGAGTTTTTTAAGTGCGCTGTCTATGCGGAACATGGTTTCAGGCTTGCCGATGATGTCGCAGATGTCGGCCAGCCCGGGCCCCGTCGACGCGCCGACGACCGCCAGACGCAGCGAGTTCATCACCTGTCCCATCGGGTATTCTTTCCGCTCGATCCACTCGTGGATCACCTTTTCGAGGTTCGCCGCGCTGAAATCATGCTCGCGGAACAGCACTTCGCGCAGTTCGGCTATGCGCGCCGGATTTTCGCCCTTCCAGAATTTTTTCGCCGCTTTTTCATCGTAATGTATCGGCGCGATGAAAAAGTACGACGACAAACCCCAGAAGTCGCCGACGAACGTGGCGCGCTCCTTTACCAGCCCCACGATGCGCTCTATCTTGCCGCGCTCCCACGCGATGCCCTTTTCCAGAAGTATCGGGATAAACAAATCCGTAAGTTCGGAGTCGCTCTTCAGGTGCATGTACTGCTGGTTGAACCAGCGCGCCTTTTCGGGCTGGAACCTTGCGCCCGATTTGCTGACGCGGTCGAGCGAGAACTGCGCGACGAGTTCGTCCATCGAGAATATCTCCTGCTCCGTGCCGGGATTCCACCCCAGCAGCGCCAGCATATTGACGAACGCCTCAGGAAAATACCCGTCTTCCTTATAACCCGACGAAATTTCGCCCTCGGCCGAGATCCAGCGCATCGGAAAGACCGGGAAACCCAGTTTGTCGCCGTCGCGCTTGCTCAGTTTGCCGCCGCCGGTCGGCTTCAGCAGCAGCGGCAGATGGGCGAACAGGGGCTGCGTGGCGGTCCATCCGAACGCCCTGTAAAGCAGGTAGTGCAGCGGCAGCGAAGGCAGCCATTCCTCTCCGCGGATCACGTGCGAGATTTCCATCAGGTGGTCGTCCACAATGTTGGCGAGATGGTATGTGGGAAGTCCGTCGGCGGATTTATAAAGCACCTTATCGTCTAAGGCCGAGGTGTTTATCACCACTTCGCCCCGGATCAGGTCGTTCATCACGACGTCCTCGTTCTCGGGCATTTTGAATCGCACGACGTACTGGTCGCCGCGCGCGATCCTTTCGGCAACCTCCTCCGCCGACAGTTTCAGCGAGGTTTCCAGGCCGCCGCGGACCGTGCTGTCATACGAAAACGTCCTCCCGGCGGCCTCTGCCACAGATCGCAGTTTATCGAGCGATTCGGCGCTGTCGAAAGCGTAGTACGCGTTGCCCGACTCTATGAGCTGCAGGGCGTATTTGTGGTATATATCTTTGCGTTCGCTCTGGCGGTAAGGCGCATGGGGACCTCCCGCGCCGACTCCCTCGTCGACCTTGATCCCGCACCAGTCGAGCGAATCGAGGATGTACTGTTCGGCCCCGGGAACGAACCTCTGCGAGTCGGTGTCCTCGATGCGGATAATGAACTTTCCGCCGTTTCGCCGGGCGAAAAGGTAGTTGTAGAGGGCGGTGCGCACGCCTCCCATATGCAGGGGCCCGGTCGGCGACGGGGCGAATCTGACTCGTATATCTTTCATCGTAATTGTTTCAATTATGAATTATGAATTGCGGCGTCGCTTCGCGACAGTTTCCAGCTTGCGCATACGCCACCCGTCAATTTTTCATCTTTCATCTTCAATGTGTTTACACATTGAAAAGGAAGTGCATTATGTCGCCGTCCTGGACGACGTACTCTTTGCCTTCGATCGCTATTTTACCCTCTTCCTTGCAGGCTTTTTCGGAGCCCAGCGCGACATAATCGTCATATTTTATCACCTGCGCGCGAATGAATCCCTTTTCGAAATCCGTGTGGATGATGCCTGCCGTCTGGGGCGCCTTCATCCCGCGGGTGAAAGTCCAGGCGCGGCTTTCGTCGGGTCCAGTGGTAAAATATGTTTGCAGGTCGAGCAGCTTGTAGGCGGCCTTTATCAGTCGGCTCACACCCGACTCCTCGAGCCCGATCTCGGCCAGGAACATCTGGCGCTCCTCATAATCCTCGAGTTCGGCGATGTCGGCCTCGATGGCCGCAGCGACTATCAGGATATCGGCGTTCTCGCCGGCAACGGCCTTGCGTACCGCTTCCACATACTGATTTCCACTAACAGCGCTGGCCTCGTCCACGTTGCAGACATAGAGCACCGGCTTGTCGGTCAGCAGGTTCAGGTCGCTGATGAATTTGCGGTCCTCCTTGTCGAGCGCGACCGTGCGGGCGCTCTTACCCGCGCATAAGGCATCCTGATACTTTACAAGAATATCATAAGCGCGTTTTGCGTTCTTGTCGCCACCGGTTTCGGCCTGCTTCTTGACCTTGCCGATGCGGCTTTCGACCGATTCGAGATCCTTGAGCTGCAGCTCCATATCGACTATCTCCTTGTCGCGCACGGGATCGACCGAGCCGTCGACGTGTGTGATGCCGCCGCCGTCGAAACACCTCAGCACATGGATTATCGCGTCCGTGTTGCGGATGTTGCCCAGGAATTTATTGCCGAGTCCCTCGCCTTTCGACGCACCTTTCACAAGGCCGGCAATGTCGACTATCTCTATGGTCGTGGGA
>JAVBVG010000096.1:0-14443 GCA_031554415.1 Rikenellaceae bacterium
TTAATTGTTAATGGTTAAAGATAAAGTAAATATGAAAGGCAAAAGCGTTGTGCGGAAAATCGTGCGATTCTGTTTTGTATTTGTTTTATTAACCATTAACCATTTATCATTAACCACTATCTCCGCGCAGAAATATCCCGAGCGCCGCGATGCTCGCGACGGCAACAAGGCGTACAATAAAGGCGATTTTACGGGTGCGGAAGTATATTACCGCCGCGCCCTCGAAACCAATCCACAGTTCGGCGAGGCGAGTTTTAACCTTGGCGACGCCGCGTTCAGGCAGAAGAAGGGCGAGGAGGCGGCGAAGATTTTCATGGGTATCGCGGCCGATTCGCTGGCGGCTCCGGCGCTGGTGTCGGCGGCCAATTTCAACGCCGGCAACGTGATGCTCGCCGGGCAGAAGGTCGAGGAGGCCATCGAGTTCTACAAGCAGGCGCTGAGGATCGACCCGACGGACATGCAGGCCAAATATAATCTGGCCTACGCACAGAAAATGCTCCAGAATCCGCCGCCCGACGACAAGAACCGGGATCAGGAGCAGAACAAGGATCAGAACCAGGACCAAAACCAGGACCAGAATAAGGATCAAAATCAGGATAATCAGGACCAGAACGAAGATAATCAGGACCAGAACCAGGATCAGCAGGATGGCCAGGGCGACGACCAACAGGATCAGGGCGAGCCGCCCAAGTCCGACAAGGGCGGCGAGCAGGAGGCGACCATAGACCTGCAGGATGCCGAGCACATGCTCGAGGCGATGCAGGACGAAGAGGATAAAACGCGCGAAAAAATGAACGCCAAAGAGGTCCCTGCCGTCGGACGCTCCGGCAAAAACTGGTAGCTTTGCAGTGATAATGGCGCCTCTGCTTCCTTAGTCTCAAAAATCGGTGGCAATGGCCACGGCGGATTTTTTGGCGCTGAAGTAACTCGCTGTCGGCGTTCCGACTTTTCATCGACAGCGTCGCATAGGCACCATTCTGACTGCAAAGTGATATGATTGAATTAGTAATTTATAATTGAAATGACGTTTGCGAACCCCCATCTTTTGTGGCTGTCGGCGATACTGTTTCCGATTGCGGCGTGGTATGTCTACCGCACCATGAAGGGGGGCGCAACTATCCGCATCCCGACCACCGACACCTTCGCCGGGTACAGCAAAACGTTCAAATACTACCTGCGCCACCTGCCGTTCGTGATGCACTGCGCCGTCGTGACGCTGCTCATCGCGGCCCTCGCGCGTCCGCAGTCGACCGAGAGCGGCAGCTCGTCGAAAACCCAGGGGATCGACATCGTGCTGGCGCTCGACATATCCGGCAGTATGCTTGCCCGCGACTTCCTGCCCGACCGCATCGCGGCGGCCAAAGAGGTTGCGGCGAACTTCATCAACGACCGCCGGGGCGACCGCATCGGGCTGGTGGTATTCGCGGGGGAGAGTTTCACGCAGAGCCCCCTCACCACCGACAAGGCGACGCTGCTGAACCTTTTGGCGCAGGTCAAAACCGGCATGATCGAGGACGGGACGGCCATCGGCAACGGGCTCGCGACCTCGATAAACCGCCTCCGCGAAAGCGACGCCAAGAGCAAGGTGATAATCCTGCTCACCGACGGGGTGAACAACACCGGACGGATCGCCCCCATGACCGCCGCCGAGATCGCCAAATCGCTCGGGATCAAGGTCTACACCGTGGGCGTCGGCACTCGCGGAGAGGCCCCCTATCCGGGGCGCGACATGTGGGGCAACACGGTGATGATGAACGTTCCGGTCGAGATTGACGAGCAGATGCTGACCGACATCGCCGCGATGACCGGCGGGCAGTACTTCCGCGCCACCGACAAAAAGTCGCTACAGGCTATATACGACAACATCAACCAACTGGAAAAGACCACGATAGACACGAGTGAATATACCATTTACAACGAGCTTTATGCCGCCTTCGCGCTGTGGGCGCTGATAATACTTGCGGCCGAGTTCCTGCTGAGGGCGCTTTACTTACGGCAAATACCATAAAAATTATGGATTTTTAATTATGGATTATGAATTAATTGTGTCGCTGCGCGACGTTTTTAAAAAGCCTGCGGCATATGCCGCACCGCAATTCATAATTCATAACTAATAATTCATAATTAAAAAACGAAGTTTTTAAAAGATGTTCAGGTTCGCAAATCCCGATATGTTCTGGCTGCTGGCGGCGCTTCCGCTGCTGGCGGGGGTGTTCGTGTGGTCGGCATACCGCAGGCGCAAACGGCTGGCGGATTTCGGCGATCCCGAAACCGTGCGCGCGCTGATGCCCGACGCCTCGCCCGGGCGCTACCTGACCAAATTCCTCTTCATGGCCGCCGCCTTCACTCTGATCGTGTTCGCCCTGGCGCGTCCGCAGCTGGGCAGCAAGCTCAAGGAGGTCAAGATGGAGGGGATCGAGATAATGTTAGCCGTCGACGTGTCGAACTCGATGCTGGCGCAGGACTTCGAACCCAACCGCCTCGAACGCACCAAACACGCCATAAACCGGCTTCTGGAGGGATTGAAGCAGGATAAGGTGGGATTGGTGGTCTTTGCCGGCGACGCCTATGTGCAGCTGCCCATCACGTCGGACTACATGACCGCCCGCAACTTCATGCGGCAGGTGTCGCCCAGCATGGTTTCGAAACAGGGTACGGCGATAGGCGCGGCCATAGACGTTGCGGCGAGCAGTTTCTCGAGCGAGAGCGAGGGGAGCCGCGTCATCATCCTGATAACCGACGGCGAGAACCACGAGGACGACGCCGTTTCGGCCGCCAAGCGCGCCTCCTCCAAGGGGATAAAAATATACACGATAGGCATAGGGACGCCGGAAGGCGCGCCGATCAAGGTGGGCGACGACTTCATCCGCGACGAGGACGGAAACATGGTCGTGTCGAAGCTCGACGAGGCCATCCTGCGGCAGATCGCCCTTTTGACCGACGGCGCCTACATCCGCTCGACGAACCAGAGCATGGGTCTGGCCGAGATAATTTCGAAGATCAACGAGACCGAGAAGAAGGAGTTTTCGGCTCCGGTGGTCGAGTCATAAGACGAGCAGTTCACGTATTTGCTGGACGCCGCGCTTGCGATGGCGATCCTCGGCTGGCTGGTCCTGACGCGCAAGAACCCGATCCTTGCGAAGTTCAATATCTTCAAAAAGGAATAATCCGATCCTCCGGAAATGCACGGCCTCCCGAAAGGGAGGCTTTTTTGCGTCGGGCGGTGCAGTATTTTGGAGGTCAGTGCATTTTCATAGAAAACATCCAAACAACAGGAAGCTATGAAACGACTTTTGGCTTTGCTGCTTTTGCTGGCGCTGCCCGCCGCCCTGCCGGCCCGCGATCCCGGAAAAGTCCCGCTGCGCGATCTCGACGACGGCTATTGGGAAAGGAAGAATTTGATAAGCGCCGGAACCTCCCTGTTATCTATGAACGGCTACCCATCGTCTGTCGGTATATTTCCTGTAACTATAGGTTATGACCGCAGGATTGTGGCCGGTTTCACTTTAGGGGTTACCGCGCATTATGCGAACCATCTCATAACTTTTGTGACGGACAGTTACGAGGTTTATGAGCATATGGCTTTCTTTGGAGCGAAGGCCGGTTACGATATACCGATAGTTCGCAACCGGTTATATCTACGCGTCGGCTTAGGGGCGGGTATGACTTACCATCACATAATAAACAGGTCTTGGGGCATGATGGATTATCCGCCGGGGGAAGATCCCCGCCCTGCAGGGCCTTTAAAAGACATGACGCGTTTTGCGGTGTCGGCCGACCTGCATTGGGTATTCAGGGTCACCCGCAGTATGGAGCTCATGCTCGCCCCGCTGATATTTTCGCCATCTCAGATCATAATTTCTCCGGGAGAGTGGGAGAAAACGATCGAGGGTCCCTACTGGAATCTTAACTGGGTGACTTTTAGATTGGGTTTCCGGTTCTGATATTCAAAAAATGCGGAACGATTCCGTCCCGCACCTTTTATCTGAAAATTCTCATCCGCTACATCCCGCGAACTTTTTTCTCCCACTCCCAACTCGAGCGTAGGGTTTCGTCGAGGGGGCGTTCGGCACGCCAGCCGAGTTCGGCGTTCGCCAGGGTGGTGTCGGCCCAGACAGCCTCGACGTCACCGGCTCGGCGTCCGACGATCCTGTAATTGAGCTTCAGTCCGTTCACCCTCTCAAAACCGCGCACGAGTTCCAGCACCGAAACCGGTCGCCCCGTCCCGACGTTGAAAATCTCATAGCGCTCCTTCTGCTTGCCGCCGACCATGCGGTCGACCGCGACGACGTGCGCCTTGGCAAGGTCCACCACGTCGATATAATCGCGCAGGGCTGTTCCGTCGGGCGTGTCGTAGTCGTCGCCGAAAACGCTCAGCTCGGAGCGGATTCCCGCGGCGGTCTGGGTGATGAAAGGCACGAGGTTGTTGGGTACCCCTTTCGGGAGTTCGCCGATCAGCGCCGACTGGTGCGCCCCGATCGGGTTGAAATAGCGCAGCGCGATCCCGTTGAGCCCGGAGTAGGCCGCCACCGAGTCGCGGAGGATATCCTCGCACATCTGCTTGGTGTTCCCGTAGGGCGAAGTGGCCGGTTTGCGCGGCGTGGATTCGGTCGCGGGAAGCGTGTCTGGCTGTCCGTAGACTGTCGCCGACGATGAAAAAACAACGTTCGGAACGCCGTTCTCCTTCATCAGTTCGAGCAGCGTGACGAACGAACCTATGTTGTTTTCGTAGTATTTCAGCGGCTCGGCGACCGATTCGCCGACGGCCTTGAAAGCCGCGAAGTGGATCACGGCGTCTATTTTGTATTTGCGGAACAGCCCGCCGAACGCCGCGCGGTCGTTGCAGTCGACCTGCTCGAACGGGATCTGCACCCCGGTGATCCGGCGCACGCCCTCCACCGCTCCGATATCGGAGTTCGAAAGGTCGTCGGCGATCACCACGCCGTATCCCGCCCGGGTGAGTTCCACGGTCGTGTGCGAGCCGATATACCCCGCGCCGCCTGTCACCAACACTGTCTTTTTCATATAATTATGATTTGTAAGTTACCCATTTCATAAGTTCGGCGAACGAGGGTTTCTTGCCGTACATGAATATGCCCACGCGGTATATCTTTCCCGCCAGCCACACCATCACCATGAACGTCGCCACGAGCAGCCCCGCCGAAAGGGCGAGCTCCCATCCCGGCACGCCGTAGGGTATCCGCGCCACCATCACCATGGGCGAGGTGAAGGGTATTATGCTGAACCAGAACGCGAGCGAGCCGCCCGGGTCCTGCATGGCGTTCACCATTCCGATAAGTCCGAGTATCAGCGGAAGCGTTACGGGCATCTGGAACTGCTGGGAGTCCTGCACGTTGTCCACCGCGCTCCCGACGGCCGCGAACATCGCCGCGTAGAGCAGGTAGCCGCCCACGAAGTAGAAGAGGAACGTTATTAGCATCTGCCCGAGGTAGCTCAGGTCCATCATGTTGGAGAGCGCCGCCACCGCTTCGGGGTTGTCGGTCATCGCCTGCATCGCCCCCGGCATATCGGGGCTCATGCCGCCGGACATTGCCGCCGCGGCCTGCATGATGTCGGCCGGGACCATGAATTTCAGCATGGCGACGACAAATATGCCGATTACGGCGACCCATATCACGAACTGGGTCACGGCCACCAGCGCGATGCCGATGATCTTGCCCATCATCAGCTGGAACGGCCTCACGCTCGAAACGATCACTTCGAGCACCTTGCTGTTCTTCTCCTCGATCACGCCGTTCATCACCTGCACCCCGTACAGCAGCACAAACATGTACATTAGCAATCCGAAAACGTAGGCCAGCCCCATCGCCAGCACGCTCGAACTCTCTTTTTCGGCGCCAGCGTCATCCACCTTGTAGGCCTTGATCTGGACGTTGGTGCGCACCTCGTCGAGTATCTGCGGCAGGTTCTCGATATCGTACGATTTGAGTTTCTCGGCCTCGACTATGTCGGAGATGGCGCGGGAAATCGCCGTTTCGGTGTCGAGCGTCGACGAAGAGTATGTGTAGAGCTGGACGCTGTTGGGATTCGTCATCACGTCGCCGCCTATAACCAGCACGCCCCATGTGTCCGCGTGGTCGGCGTTTATCTGTTCCAGTGTGCGGTCGGTGGGGATGTATTGAAGCGACTTGCCGCTTTCGAGCCTTCCGCCCACGAAACCGCTGTTGTCGATAACCTCGATGTTCTTGGTCTTGCCGGTTTTGAGGCTCATCATGGCGAACATTCCGCCGATCAGCCCCACGAAGAGCAGCGGGGTGAGTATGGTGGTAACGAGGAAGCTTCTTTTACGGACCCTCTCGTTGAACTCGCGTTTTACGATTATTCCTATCTTTCCCATGGCTTATTCGTTTTCAGAGGTTTCCGATACTGCTTTTATGAAAATGTCGTTCATCGAGGGTATGATCTCGCGGAAAGAGTTGATCTCGACCGCGTCGTTGATCGCGGCTATCGCCGGACGGACCTTGCCCGCGTCGGGAATGTGTATCTTCAGCGCCTTCATGGCCGAAGGGTGCTCTCCGCCCTCGAGCAGGGTGCCGTACCCGGCCACCGCCGCGCGGAGCCCGGCTTCGTCGCCCCGGAACAGCACCTCGTAGATACCCGCGCCGTGACGGCGGCGGATCTCTTCGAGCGGGCCGGAGAGGACGTTGCGCGATTTGTTGATGAGCGTGATGTGGGTGCAGACCTCCTCTACCGAAGCCATGTTGTGCGTCGAGAAGATGATGGTCGCGCCCTTGTCCCTCAGGCGCATCATCTCGTCCTTCAGCAGCTGCGTGTTCAGCGGGTCGAAACCGCTGAAAGGTTCGTCGAAAATGAGCAGTTCGGGCTCGTGCAGCACCGTCGTTATGAACTGCACCTTCTGGGCCATCCCCTTGCTCAGTTCCTCCACCTTTTTATTCCACCAATCCTGGATGCCGAACCTGATGAACCACTCCTTGGCGCGCCGTGTCGCCTCTTTTTTCGAGAGTCCTTTCAGCTGGGCGAAGTAGAGCACCTGTTCGCCGACCTTCATTTTCTTGTACAGGCCGCGCTCTTCGGGCAGATAGCCGATGCTCTGGACGTCTTCCGGTTGCAGTTCGCGCCCCTTGAAATATATTTCGCCGCTGTCGGGAGCCGTGATGCGGTTGATTATGCGGATAATGGTTGTTTTCCCGGCTCCGTTGGGGCCCAGGAGCCCGTAAACCGAGCCGCGCGGTATGGAAACGGAGACGTCGTCGAGCGCGCGGTGGTTTGCGTACTGCTTGACGACGTGTTCGGCTTTCAGGATTTCGTTCATTGGTTGGTTTTTATTATGGATTGCTTCCCGCCTCGTAAACTCGCGGTCGCAATGACGGTCGGAATGCCGACGGCGGTTTTTGTTTTGTTGCAAAAATAATTCGCTGTGGCCGTTGCCACCGTCATTGCGAGGAGGCTGTAGGCCGACGAAGCAATCCAAAGTTATATTGAATTGCAAATATAATCACCTACTTCGGAAGTGGAGTATGTTTTATCGTCTTTTTTCGCAAGGTCTTCGGTGACGACGCCCGCTTCGAGCGCTTTGTTCACGGCTCCCCGTACCGCGGCCCCTTCCGCGTCGAGGCCCAGATGCTGGAGCATCATGGCCGCCGAAAGTATCGTTGCCATGGGATTGGCGATATTTTTTCCGGCCGCCTGGGGGTATGAGCCGTGGATCGGCTCGAACAGAGCGTTGTCATGGCCGAGGCTCGCCGAGGGAAGCATTCCGAGGGAACCGGTTATGACGCTGGCCTCGTCGGTCAGTATGTCGCCGAACATGTTCTCGGTCACGATCACGTCGAAATGCGTCGGCTGGCGCACGATCTGCATCGCGGCATTGTCCACGTACATGTAGTCGACTTCGACTTCGGGGAATTCGGGAGCTGTCTCCTGCGCCGTCTCACGCCACAGGCGCGAGGTTTCCAGCACGTTGGCCTTGTCGACGACGGTCAGTTTTTTGCGGCGCTTCATCGCGAGGCCGAAAGCCATGCGGACTATGCGGTCGATTTCCGCACGGGTGTAGACGCAGGTGTCGAAGGCCCTGTTCCCGTTGTCGGTGCGTCCGCGTTCGCCGAAATACAGCCCGCCGGTCAGCTCGCGCAGGCAGATGAAATCGGTCCCTTTCAATACTTCGGGACGGATCGGCGAACGGTCCAGAAGGCTGTGGAACAGCTGTACCGGGCGCACGTTTGCGAACAGTCCCAGGGCCTTGCGCATACGCAGCAGGCCCTGCTCGGGACGCACTTTGGCCGTCGGGTCGTTGTCGTACCTGGGATCGCCGACGGCCCCGAAAAGCACCGCGTCGGACTCTTCGCAGATTTTGTGCGTTTCGGCGGGGTAGGGGTCGCCGGTCGCGTCTATCGCGGCCGCACCCACCAGCGCTTTGGTATAGTTGAACTTGTGGCCGTATTTCGCCGCGACCGCGTCGAGGACTTTAACCGCCTCGCCGACTATCTCGGGACCTATCCCGTCGCCGGGCAGCAATGCTATATTGTAATTCATGATTTTATCAGAATTATGAATTATGAATTGCGGTGCAGCTTCGTTGCGTTTTTTTTAATTAAAAAACGATGCGAAGCATCACCATCGGCTCATGACTCATAACTCATGACTTTTTTTCAAAGGCTTCTATCTCGGGCATTAAACTTACAAGGTAATCCACGTCGTCCTGGCCGTTGAGCAGGCATTTTTTCTTGTAGGCGTCGATCTCGAACGGTTCGCTTCTGCGGTTCGACAGGATGGTGACGGTCTGGTTTTCCAGGTCTACTTCGAACTTGGCATTATTGTTTTCTCTTATCTCTTCGAAAATTTCCATAAGGAAGCCGTCGCTTACGACCAGCGGCAACAGGCCGTTATTGAGCGCGTTGTTGCGGAAGATATCGGCGAAAAAGCTCGACACCACCACTTTGAAACCGTAGTCGAAGAGGGCCCACGCGGCGTGTTCGCGCGACGAGCCGCATCCGAAATTACGTCCGGCGACAAGAATCTCGCCCGCGTAACGGCTGTCGTTAAGAGGGAAATCGGGGAGGCTACTGCCGTCCATGCCATAACGCCAGTCGCGGAAAAGATTGTCGCCGAAACCCTTACGTTCTGTAGCCTTCAAGAATCTCGCCGGGATTATCTGGTCGGTGTCTATATTTTCGACGGAAAGCGGAACCGCCCTCGACGTCAGTTTTGTGAATTTTGGAATAGGCATAATTTTCAGAATTAAGAATTAAGAATGAAGAAAGAAATTGAAAATAAACAATGAAGAAAGCGCGTATAAACATTCTTCATTTTTCATTCTTCATTCGGTAAAATCGAAGATCCGTCGCGGATCTTCGATTTTACCTGTTATCGCGGCGGCGGCGGCGACGGCTATGCCCGAAAGCAGCGTCCTCGCGCCCGGCCCCTGGCGTCCCTCGAAGTTGCGGTTCGAAGTCGAAACGCAGTACATGCCCGACGGTATCTTGTCGGCGTTCATCGCCAGGCAGGCCGAACATCCCGGCTGGCGAAGTTCGAATCCGGCGTCGTTGAGCGTCTTTTCGATCCCCTCCTCGCGCGCGAGGCGTTCCACCTCTTTCGAACCGGGAACCATCCACGCCACGACGTTGTCGGCTTTCCTGCGCCCCTTCACAAGCCGGGCGAACAGGCGGAAGTCCTCGAGGCGGCCGTTGGTGCAGCTCCCCACGAAGACGTAGTCGACAGGTTTGCCCAGCAGTTTTTCGCCCGACTTGAAACCCATGTAGGCCAACGCTTTCTTGTCGGCGCTGGCGGGAATGCGGTCGGTGACGGCCATCCCCTCGCCGGGATTGGTGCCGTAGGTTATCATCGGCTTGATCCTGGCTGCGTCGAACGTGTATTCTTTGTCGAACAATGCGTTCGCGTCACTGTATAAGTTTTTCCAATACTCGACCGCCTTATCCCAATCGGCCCCTTCCGGAGCTGCCGGACGGCCCTTCAGATAATCGAAAGTGGTCTGGTCAGGGGCAACTATTCCGCCCCTTGCCCCGCACTCGATGCTCATGTTGCACACCGTCATGCGCCCCTCCATCGACAGGGATCGAATAGCCTCGCCGGAAAATTCGATGAAGTAGCCGGTCCCGCCCGAAGCCGAGATTTTAGATATGATGTAGAGTATGATGTCTTTCGCCTCGACGCCCGCGCCGGCCGTGCCGTTCACCGTGATGCGCATCGATTTGGGCTTGGACTGGATGATGCACTGGCTCGCCAGCGCCATCTCGACCTCCGATGTCCCCACTCCGAAGGCCACCGCGCCCACGGCCCCGTGCGTCGAGGTATGGCTGTCGCCGCAGATTATAGTCATGCCGGGCTGCGTGAAACCCTGTTCCGGGCCGATGATATGCACGATCCCCTGGCGCGGATGCCCCATGCCGAAAAGTTCGATGCCCTGTTCGGCGCAGTTGCGTTCCAGAGCCTCGATCTGCTGGCGGCTCTGATCCTCCCCGATGGGCAGGTGCTGGTTCACCGTCGGGATGTTGTGGTCGGCAGTGGCGGTCACCTGACTCGGCCGAGCGACCCTTGCGCCGCGCCTTTCCAAACCCGAAAACGCCACCGGAGATGTAACTTCGTGGATGTACTGGCGGTCTATATAAAGGACACTCCGCCCGCCCTCTTCGGTGCGGACGGTGTGCGCGTCCCAGATTTTGTCTACTAATGTCTTGCCCATTAAATGAAAATGATTTTTTATTCCGTGTCCGGTTTTTCCGTCACGTTGAGTATCCTCAGCGCGTCGATAAACGATTCGACGGCGGCCCTGACGGTGTCGGTGTGGGCCGCGTATCCGTGGGCCAGCCGGTCGCCGCACTTGACCTGCGTGTGGACGCGCCCGACGTCGTTGCTCCCCTTGGTCATCGCCTGCATCAGGAACTCGGTCAGGATCACCTTCTCGTTGATAAGGCTTTTTATGGCCGTGATGGCGGCGTCGACCGGTCCGTTGCCGTTGGCCATCGCCATGCGTTCGTGGTTGCCGAATTTCAGCACCACGGTGGCGGTCGGCATCAGCGTGCCCGTCATAACCTGCAGGTATTTCAGTTTGATGCTCTGGTTCTGGACCCTTTCGAGGTCGCCCACCAGATACAGAAGGTCGTAGTCGTGCACCTCTTTCTTGCGGTCGGCCAGGTCGAGGAATTTCTCGTAGGTCGAATCCAATTCCGCCTGGTTGAGCTTGTAGCCCAGAAGTTCGAGGCGGTGTCCCAGCGCCGCGCGTCCGCTGCGGGCCGTCAGGGCGATGAGCGACTCGTTGATCCCCACGTCCTTGGGGTCGATGATCTCGTAATTGTCGCGCTGCTTGAGCACCCCGTCCTGATGGATGCCCGACGAGTGGGCGAAGGCGTTGCGGCCCACGATGGCCTTGTTGGGCTGCACGGGCATGTTCATCAGGCTCGAAACGAGGTGCGACGCCTTGGTAATCAGTTTCGAGTCGATATCGGTGTCGACGCCGTATGCCGGATGGGTGCGCAGGGCCATCACCACCTCCTCGAGCGAGGTGTTGCCCGCCCTTTCGCCGATGCCGTTGATGGTCACTTCGGCCTGCCGCGCGCCGTTCAGGATGCCCGACAGGGTGTTTGCCGTGGCCATGCCCAGGTCGTTGTGGCAGTGGGTCGAGATGATCGCCTTATCGATATTCGGCACGTTGTCGACGAGGTATTTTATTTTGACCCCGTACTCTTCGGGGAAACAATAGCCCGTGGTGTCGGGAATGTTCACTACGGTGGCTCCCGCCGCGATGACCGCCTCGATCACCCGGGCGAGGTATTCGTTGTCGGCGCGCCCGGCGTCCTCGGCGTAGAATTCCACGTCGTCGACAAACCTGCGGGCGTATTTTATCGCCTCGACGGCCTGTTCGATTATCTTCTCGGGCGTCGAGCGGAGCTTGTTGTAGATATGCTGTTCGGAAACACCTATCCCCGTGTGAATGCGCTTGTTGCGGGCAAGCCGCAGGCTGTCGGCCGCAACGTCGATATCCTTTTTCACCGCGCGCGTAAGGGCGCAGACGGTCGGGTTCGTGACCGCTTTGGATATTTCGAGCACCGAATTGAAATCGCCGGGGCTGGAAATGGGGAATCCGGCCTCTATGATGTCGACGCCGAGGGCTTCGAGCATCCTGGCTACTTCGATCTTTTCGGTGGTGTTGAGCTGGCAGCCGGGAACCTGTTCCCCGTCGCGGAGCGTTGTGTCGAAGATGTAGAGTTTCTGAGCCATGCCTTTTTGTTGTTAGATGAGATTCTGGGTTACAAATATAGTGAAAGCCGAGGGCAATGGAAGCTTGCTTCAGATTGCCGAGGCGCATCCTATATTCTGCAAATCTATACAATTTTTTTAAAAAATTTATAAATTCACAAAAAAATTATGCAAAATCGCGTTGTTTGCGTTTCTGACGGGGTATTGATCCTGTAAAAAGGCCGCAAAAAGTGAACTTGTAACACAAGATCATAGCCGGACAAAAAGAAATGAGTCCCGTAAATTACAGAACTCATTCCTCGCACATCTGAATAGCGATCCGTCCGCTTTTCCGGACGCTTCACTTTCTACCGGCTGGCTTCATATACAACATTTCAGCGGAATCCAAACTCACTTCTGAACGAACCGGCGCGCAATCGGATATTGTAAATCCGCCGCCGGCGTTCCGGCTCAGTCGTTGAGCGAGAAACGCTTGTAGGCGACGACCGTAGCCTCCTTGTCGGCGTTCTTGATAAACTGTCCGACGGTGATCTTCGGGTCCTTCACGAGCGCCTGGTTCAGCAGGGTGTTCTCCTTGACGAACTTGGCGAGCTTGCCTTCGGCGATCTTGTCGAGCATGGCTTCGGGCTTGCCCTCCTGGCGTGCCTGTTCGCGTCCGATCTCGCGTTCTTTTTCCAGCACTGCGGCGGGAACGTCGTTTTCGGAGATCGAAACGGGAGCCATGGCGGTAGCCTGCATGCAGACGTCATGCGCCACTTCGGCGGGAACGGCCTTGTTGAAGCCGACCATCGAGCCGAGTTTGCGGTTGGTGTGCACGTAAGCGTCCACGAAGGGAGCTTCGACGCGGGCGTAGAACGGCAGTTCCACTTTTTCGCCGGTCTGGCCGCTCTTGTCGGTCACGATGTCGGCGACCGTGGCGTTGCCCTCTTTGGTGGCCATCAGGGCGTCGAGGTCGGCAACGTCGTTCTTGACGGCGATCGCGAGTATCTCGTCGGCCGAAGCGCCGAATTCGGCGTTCTTGGCAACGAAGTCGGTTTCGCAGGCTAGGCAAAGCATATAGCCTTTGGTACCGATGATTTTGGTAACGACCACACCTTCCGTGGCGGTGCGGTCTGCGCGTTTGTCGGCAACGAGCTTGCCTTTTTCGCGTATGATGTCCTTGGCCTTGTCGTAATCTCCGGCGGCTTCGATGAGTGCGGCTTTGCAGTCCATCATCCCGGCACCGGTCATTTTACGCAGTTTTGCAACATCTGCAGCTTTGATTTCCATAGTATGTTTCTCCTTTTTTAATTATTCCTTTACTTCTTCAGCAGCGGGAGCGGCCTCTTCAGCAGGGGCAGCCTCCTCGGCAGCTACTTCAGCTACGGCCTCGGCGACCTCGGTCTTGGCTTCGGCGGCGGCTTTCTTGGCTTTCGCGGGGCTTACCACTTCGGGCTCCTTGACTATTTCCTCTCCGGCTTCTTCCATCGAGGGGATTTCCACCTCCTCTTTGGCTACTTTCTTGATGCGCGAGCGTCCCGCACCTTTTCCTGACATGGCTTCTTCGCCCGATTCGCCTTCGACGGCTTCCTTCTCCTTTTCGAGCTTGCGTTCCTGGAGCCCTTCGGCGACGGCTCCGCAAACGGCGTCGAGGATAATCTCGATGGATTTGGTGGCATCGTCGTTGGCCGGGATCACATAGTCGATATTGGTGGGGTCGCAGCAGGTGTCGACCATGGCGAACACCGGAATGCTCAGGCGGTTGGCCTCGCGGACGGCGTTAGACTCCTTCTGCACGTCGACGACGAACAGGGCGGCCGGCAGGCGGGTGAGGTCGGAGATCGAACCGAGGTTCTTCTCGAGCTTGGCCCTCTGGCGCGATATCTGCAGTTTTTCACGTTTCGAGAAGTTGTCAAAAGTGCCGTCGGTGGTCATCTTGTCGATGGTCGACATCTTTTTCACAGCCTTGCGGATTGTGGGGAAGTTGGTGAGCATGCCGCCCGGCCAGCGTTCCGTCACGTAGGGCATATTGACTGCGCCCGCCTTTTCGGCGACGACGTCCTTGGCCTGTTTTTTGGTCGCCACGAAGAGGACTTTGCGTCCGCTTTTTGCGATCTGCTTCATGGCTGCGGCGGCATCGTCGATCTTGAGCACGGTCTTGTGCAGGTCGATGATGTGGATTCCGTTCTTCTCCATGAAGATGTAGGGAGCCATTTTGGGGTTCCATTTGCGTTTCAGGTGACCGAAGTGTACTCCGGCTTCGAGCAGC
>JAVBVG010000077.1:0-8803 GCA_031554415.1 Rikenellaceae bacterium
TCCCTGCGTGTAGTCGATGTCGGGATGGGCGATTATGCTGCTGACGATGACGAGGCCCGTGAGGGCGCAGATCACGACCGTGTCCCAGAAAGTCCCCGTCGACGACACCAACGCCTGGCGCACCGGATTTCGCGCCTTTGCAGCCGCCGCGACTATGGGAGCCGAACCGAGCCCCGATTCGTTCGAAAAGAGTCCGCGCGCGATGCCGAACCGCGCCGCCATCATCACCGTCGTCCCGATGAATCCCCCGCCCGCGGCGCGCGCGTTGAAGGCCGAGTTCATTATCACCGAAATGGTCTCGCCCAGGAAACTCCAGTTCATGGCAAGAATGTAGAGGCAGCCGATTATGTAGAAGACAGCCATGAACGGCACCAGCACCGTGCAGACGCGCGCGATGCCCTTTATCCCGAAAAACACCACCAGAAAGACCAGCGCACACATCACCGCTCCCGAAATGTGCGGCGAGATGTTCCATGTCTCCTTCAGCAGCATCGAGATGGAGTTCGCCTGGACGGTGTTGCCGATCCCGAACGCCGCTATGGCTGTGAAAACGGCGAAAAGAACCCCCAGCCACTTCATGCCGAGTCCCCTTTCGAGAGCGTACATCGGGCCGCCGAGCATCTCGCCGTTGGAGGTCTTGACGCGGTATTTCACCGCCAGAAGGCTCTCGGAATATTTGGTGGCGATGCCCAGCACGCCTGTTATCCAGCACCAGAACACCGCTCCGGGGCCTCCCAGCGCGACCGCCGTTGCCACTCCGACGATATTTCCGGTCCCGATGGTCGCGGCGAGCGAGGTGGCGAGCGCCGAAAAGTGGCTGACGTCGCCCTCCGCCCCCTTGTCCCCGGTGAACGACAAGCGGATGGCCCGCCCGATATACCTCTGCGGAAAGCGCAGCCGTACCGTAAGGAACAGGTGGGTGCCTAACAGCAGGATTATCATCGGCCAGCCCCATATGAAGTTGCTGACGGCGGATATTATGGATTCGAACTGGGCCATCGGGCGGTAGTTTTCGTTGCGATTTCCCAAAAATAAATATTTTCTGTGAAAAAACCGGCGTTTTGTTAATAAATCCGACTGCCCGGGCGTCACGGCAATCATCCAAAAGGAGGGGAAGTCATTTTCAAATCTCCAAATTTTCAAATCTCCAAATTAATTCCTATGTTTGTAGGAGCAACCCCTAACCGCATTCCTATGAAACAGTTGAAACAGGCTTTTTACAGATTCGCGTACCGGCTGGCGTCGCGGCTCAGCGATATCACGGGAGGCGCCCGCCTATTCGTCAGATGGAAAGTGGCACTTGCAGCGATTATAATCGGATTTTCTGCGACAGCGCTCAGTTGCAGGCCGCCCTGGGTTTCGTGTTACGAAACGGCGGAACCAACGTGTTACGCCCCCGTAGCTCCCGAACAGCCGGCTCCCGACCCGGACGAGGGTGAAAAAGCTCGTTACGACGCCTCCGATCCGCACTTCATGGAGGAGGCCTCGCCGGAATTCACGGAGGAATCCCCGGCCGAAGCGCAATAAGCGGCATCCCGCAACGAACCTAATAACTATTACAGGCACACGATCATGAAACAGAGTTTCTACAGATTCTTTTACCGGCTGGCGTCGCGCCTCAGCGACATCACGGGGGGCGCACGCCCGTTCGTCAGGTGGAAAGTGGCGCTCGCCGCCGTGATCATAGGATTTACCTCGCTGAGCTGCAGGCCGTGGAACGACACCCAAACCACCTGTTACGATCGGGCGGAACCCACATGCTACGACCCTGTTCCCACGTGTTATATAACACCCGAAGAACCGTGTCCCGAAGATGATGGCACCGGCGGTCAGTCAGCCGGCTGCGACGATACCATCCTGCCGGAGGAAGCCCGTGACGAACCTTCCGGGGGTGTGCAATGAGGCCGTCGCTCGCAAACATCGCTTTCGAACTAACCTCCGGATGCAATCTCGACTGCGTCTACTGCTACAATATCTGGAAAACCCCCGGCGCCGGCATCGCGCCCGGGCAGGGCTCCTATAAAAAATCCATAAAAACCCTCGGCGAATTCTTCCGGCAGGCCGACGTACCCAACGTTACGCTTACCGGCGGCGAGCCTTTCCTTGCCGAGCGCGTGATGGAGGTCGCGCTCTTCTGCCGCATGGAGGGCAAGGGCGTTACGCTCATAACCAACGGCACGGCCGGCACTCCGAAACAATACAAAGACTTTGTAAAAATCGGCGTGCAGCTGTTCGAACTGCCGGTGCACTCGCGCGACGAGGCCACGCACGACGCTATGGCGGGCGTTCCGGGAAGCTGGCGCAAATCGGTCGCGTCGATCGAAGCGCTGCGCGGAATGGGCGCCGATCCGGTGGTCGTGATCGTACTGACGCGCCACAACATCGCCGGGGTGGGCGGCACCCTCGACTTTATCGCCTCGCTGGGGGTGAAGCGCGTGATGGTGAACCGCTATAACATCGGCGGCAGGCACACGGCCGATCCAGAGGCGGTTTCGGCGACGCACGCAGAGCTGCGGGAGGCTTTCGCCGTGATCGAACGGCGGGCGCCTGAACTCGGGCTGAGGGTAACATCCAACGTCTGCACCCCGCGCTGCATCCTCAATCCCAAAGATTATCCGCACATCGGCTTCGGGAACTGCTCGCCCGATATGGCGCGCAGACCGCTGACGCTCGACATGGAGGGCAATATCCGCCTTTGCAACCATTCGCCGGTGGTGGCCGGGAACATATTCGCCGCGCCGCTCGAAGAGATACTCGCCTCGCCATACGCCCGGAGCTGGGGCGCGACGATACCCGCGTACTGTGCCGGCTGCACCATGTGGGCCGACTGCCTGGGCGGATGCCGCGCGGCCTCGGAACAGTGCGGACTGGGGCTCGGATCACCCGACCCCCTCATCACCGCAAACGGACTGTGCCTCCCATAAAACGAATTCCAAAATATTTATGAAGACCAGAATTTTAAGTACTTTACGGCCTTTCTTTACATTGTGAAATAGAGTAGTATCTAACCAAAATGGAAAAATGATGAAAAAAGGAATCAGAATCTTTATGGCTGCCGCGCTGACCGCGGCGGCGGTGAATGCCAGCGCCCAATTCGGCGTCAACGCCGGTTACGTCAACTCGAAAAACCACGAGAAAAACGTCGACTACAAGGGACTGAACGGCTTCAGGGCAGGAGTAAACTACGACATCGGGCTTGTCGCCGGGCTTTCGCTCCGCCCGGGGGTCAACTACACCTTCGTAACGGGCGGCAACAACGTTATCGGCGACATTACGTTAACACAGCAGAATCACCTGCTGACGGTTCCCATCGACGTTAAGTACGCATTCGATATATCCGGCGATTTCAAGGTCTACGCCTTCGGGGGGCCGAAGTTCGTGGTGGGACTCGCGGCGGTTACCAAGCCGTCGGGAACCGTTCTCGGACAGGATATCGACGGGAAGTTCTCGTACGACGCCTACACGAATAAAATGACGAGCGACCTGCCCGAAAGCCTGCAAACGCTTATCAACACCACGCTCGGATATTTTCTGGAGCCGCAGTCGCGTTTCGACGTCCAGCTGGGCCTCGGCGCCGGGGTGCAGTTCAAATCCGTCCAGATAGAATTCGGCTACGACTGGGGGCTGCTCAACCGCTACAGCGGAGATTACGCCGACAATCACACGATGAGAAGAAACCAGCTTTACGCAGGCGTAGGATTCGTTTTCTAAGGTCTGGCGAATATATGTAGAGAAACCCGCGCGGCCCGATTGCAGCCGCGCGGGTTTTTATATGGTGGCGGGAGGGCGTTATTCGCCGCCCCTCAGTTCCCGCCGGCGGATCTGTGCCGGAGTACCCAGCTTCTCTTCGGGAAGCCTCAGGAAGCTCGCAAGCACCGCGCTCACGGCGTACAGCGCCGCGAACACCCAGATAACCCCCTCGCTGCCGATCCAGCCGATGAAAAGCCCCACGATCAGCGGCCCGACAAGCGTCGAAAGCCCCGCGCCGAGATTCAGCACCGACATCGCAGCCCCTTTTTCAGCCTTCACCAGCGACGGCGTCAGAGCCGACAGAGGAACGTAGCCCGCGAGCATGGCCGCCCAGAAGAAGCCCCCGGCCGTCGCCAGGATGATGCTGCCGGGAAACATCAGGGGAACATAGTAGAACAGCAGCGTGCCGACGGTGCATCCGACGCCGCCGAACCAAACCACAGTCCTGCGCCAACCGACATAGTCGCCCACGAATCCGAATATCAGGTTGAAGATGATGTTGCCCGTCATGGCGGAGCCCCATATCTGGAGCCACTCTCCCTCCGTAAAGCCCAGCTCCATCATGTAGACGGGCATGAAGACCAGGAAACCGAACTGCGCCGCCGTGTTGATGATGCGCACGACCCCCGCAACGGCTATCTTCGGCTCCTGTTTCATTATGGTGAAGCCGCGCAGAAGCTCCTTTATTTTCGAGCCGCGCCCTTCTTTGTTCAAGGGTTCCGACCTGAACTTCATGAAGACTAAAACGCACAGAGCACCCAGCAGCGCCCAAAGCATCGCCGAACTCAACGTCCACACGTGCCCGATGACCGGGATCGCGAATTTCGAGTAGAACGCCCCCAGCACGGTCAGCCCGCCCGTGAAAACGAACCAGAACCATCCGACCGCCTTGCCCAGCATGTTCGAGGGGCTGCGGTAGGTGATCCATACCAGGAAGGTGTAGGCGAAGAGCGGATAACCGAACCCTTTCACGGCGTAGCAGACCAGCATCAGCGGGAAACTGAACCGCTGCAGGGCTATCCCCACGAACCCGGCAACTCCGGCCAGATATATGACGAATCCCCAGAACATCACCCTCCGCGCGCCGAACATATCGGCGAAGACGCCAGAAAGCCACGATGCGATGGCGATGGAGATGCCGTAAACGGTGAAGACCGTGGCGGAATGGGCCATGGACAGGCCCTGCCCGATGAGGTAGGGGCTGAGCCAGCCCTGCTCCATGCCGTCGCCCATCATGAATATGAGGACTCCGAGATAGCCCCAGGCAAGGGGATGCGGAATGCCGATGCGGTCGAGGAAGTTGATCTTTTCTTTTCCCATGGAAGATAAGAGTTTGTCTAAAATATATTCATCACATCTATTATGTCCATTTTTCGCGCTTTTTCCACCCGCCTCACTAATCGTGGGAACCGCCACGCCTCCCTCGGCGTGCTAAAAAATCATCAAAAAGTTGGTTCATAATATTTTGTGCGAACAAAATTTAGACAAACTCTAAGTTTTTTAAAGGTTAGTCCGGCTTTACTGCGGCATGAGCGCACGACGGCAAGCCCGTCCTGAAAGCCTGCGCCTTCCGTCCGAAAATAATTATTAATAAAAAAAGTATCTCGGGGATGGACAAAAATAGACATTATCCGCGGAAATCCAAGCCCGCTGGGAAGAAAAAATCAAGTCGCCGGCCGCAAAGGCGTGTCTTTGCGGCCGGCGACCCGATGCCGTTTCGTTATTCCGACAGAAGGGTGTATTTCCCCGAACCCAGCCCGACCGTGAGGGTGCCGCCGGATTCGTTCACGGAATGGACTCCCGGCGCGTTGGCGTCGGCCTTCACGCCGAAACGCGACGGAAGGCGCACCGTCGCCGTGGTGTTCGCCGGAACCTCGATGTTCCAAACCAGCCGGTCGCCGTCGCGCCGCCAGCTGCTGCCGATCACGCCGTAGGGCGAATCGTACGATGCGTCGACGTGCGTCAGCTTTTCAGGGAACACCGGAGCCATCACTATCTTTTTGAAGCCCGCCGATTCCGGATCGTTCTTTATGCCCGCAAGGTCTTCGTAGAACCACACCAGCAGGTCGCCCAGCAGCATCACGTGGTTATGGGAGTTCATCGAGGGGTTGGCCGTGTCGCCGTTCCAAAGCTCCCAGATGGTGGTCGCACCCTGCCGGATCATATAACCCCACGACGGATAGGTATCGTTGGTCGCGATCTTGTAGGCGAGTTCGAGGCCGCCGTGCTGCGTCAGGCCGCGCATGAGGTGTTGGATCCCCAGCACCCCCGCGCTGACGTGTCCCTTGCAGTCGCCCTCGGTCTTTTCGACTATGTTGGCGAAAACCCTCTCCTCGTACCCTTCCGGGACGAGCCCCAACTGCAGCGAGAGCATGTTGGCCGTCACGGTGTTGTTGTCGTAGCGCGCGGTTTCGGGATCGAAGAAGCGGGCGTTGTAGGCATCCTTTATCTTCGCGGCGAGTTCGGCGTACCGGTCGGCGTCCTGCGGCAGGCCGTTCATCACGGCGAATTTCTGCATCAGTCCGAGGATGCTGTAAAAGACCGTCGTGCTGAGCACCGGCCCGGACGTGCGGCGCGAGGGGTCCTGCGAGTGGACCAATTCGGGCGATTCGGGCGGCATGCACCAGTCGCCGTAGGTGTCTTTGGTCAGTATGTGATCCGTCATGCGGTTCGCAGTCATGTGGTCCACCCACCTCTTCATCGAGGGGTAGCGCTCGCGGATCTGGCGGTCGTCGCCGAACTGGCGGTGGAGCATGTCGGCGACGTAGAAATAGGCCGCGGGCCATGTCACGTCGTCGTTGTATATCGTCCAGTAGCGCGGCGAAACCACAGAGATGCTCCCCGCGGGGCTCATCGACTCCTCGATGTCGACCAGCCACTTGTTGTAGAGCAGCGCGTTGTTGAAGATGAAACTCTCGCCATAGGCCCCCGTCGTGCGGTCGCCCAGCCAGCCCAGCCGTTCGTCGCGCTGCGGGCAGTCGGTCGGCATGCCGCGGTAGTTGCCGCGGATGCCCCGGTAGGCGTTCCCGTGAATCTGGTTTATCATATCTTCCGAGCAGGAGAAACTCCCCGTGGTCGCCATCTCGTCGTAGACCACCCTGCCCGTGAAATCGGCCGCGGCGGGCTCGCAGTCGAGTCCCGATATCTCCATGAAACGGAAACCGTGGTAGACGAAAGAGGGTTCCCAGGTGAACCGGCCGTCCTGAGCGGGAATGTACGTGTCGGTCACAAGCGCGCCGCGTATGTTGTCGAGGTAGAGCTCCGTGCCGTTATCCTTCAGCACCTCGGCGAAGCGCATCGTGATCGGCTTGTCCTTTTTGCCGTTCAGGGTGACCTGCTCGATCCCCACCATGTTCTGGCCCATGTCGACTATGTATTTTCCTTCGCCGGTCTTCTTCACCGAGACCGGTTTTATCTCCTCCATCACCTTCAGGCTGGGGGAGAGCTGCGCGGTGAGCTTTCCATTGGGGCCCTCCATAAGGTCGGCTTTCGGCCATGCCGCGTCGTCGCAGCCGGTTTCGGTCCAACGTCCCAGCTCCATGCGGGCGTCGTAGGTCTCGCCGTCGAATTCGTTGTTGGCGCGGATGGGTCCGTCGGCGGTCGCCGTCCACGACTCGTCAGAAACGACCGTCGCGGTCGAGCCGTCCGGATATTCTATCTCCAGCTGGGCCAGCAGGCGGGGCAGCCCGAAACCATGCATCCCGCGTTCGCGCATCGTCAGGTAGCGGCCGTTACCCAGGGCGACGCCGATCGCGTTGGCCCCTTTTTTGACCAGCGCCGTGACGTCGTAGGTAAGGTATGGAACCGAGGCGTCGTACCATGTCGGCAGCGGGCCGAAAACGTCGTCGCCAACGCGCCTGCCGTTGATGTGGCAGATCGACGAGCCGACGCCCGAAACATATAGCATGGCCCGCACAGGTTTGGCCTGCGCGTCGAACTCCCTGCGCAGGTAGCGCGCCGGAAGGGTTGTGCGGTTATCCTCGACCTTCAGGTTTTCGGGATCGTCGACGCCGATCCACCGCGCCTTCCAGTCATCTTCGCCAAGTGCGGTCGAAAAGTGCTGCGGAGTGCTCGACACGCTCGGACCTGGGCCTGTCCAAACAGTAACGCGCCACCAATATTTTTCGCCCGATCCGAGCGGTTCGCCCGCGTATCCCACAAGGACGGAACTGTCGGACTCGACTCGTCCGGAATCCCACACGAGGGCGCCGGCTTTCAGGCCGCGTTCCGACGCGGCCGCTTCGATCCGGTAGGCTGTCTGCATCACGTCTTGTTTTTCGCTTGTGAATTTCCACGAGAAGCGCGGATTCTGTGCGGCGATCCCTTCGGGATTTTCGCGCATTTCGGTGGTGAGCGAGGTGAATTTCACTCCTTGTTTGTCGCAGCAGGCACTCATGGCCATGGCCGCCAGGGCGAACAGAAAGGCTTTTTTCATCATAAAAGTCGGTTTTAGGTCAGGTAACCTTCAAAGTTAGCGTTTTTATCGGCTCGCGCGGCTTTGTTGTTTGACAAAAAACCTGTAAAAAATGGCATCTGCGAGGCCGTCCGCCGGCGTGGGCGCATTGCGAATTCGTGAGTGCAACGGTTGTATAATCAAAAAAATCTCTATCTTTATCTTCGCTTTGCCCGATTTAGATAGGATACGTCTCGGACAAACTAAAATAAATTTTGTTTGTCTCTCGGCTTTCTCTATCTTTGCAATCCCGAAAGGGTTTCTACCGTTTTGTTTTTGCGCGCCCGGATGGCGGAATCGGTAGACGCGTTGGTCTCAAACACCAATGACCGCAAGGTCGTGTCGGTTCGATCCCGACTCCGGGTACATAAACCCCCTTCAGATTGTTCTGTAGGGGGTTCTTCATTGTTTTTCGTCTGTATTTCGTCTGTCGGTACGATATCTTTATTGCAATTATGCAGAATCTCTATCGATGTCCGTATTCCACGAACACATCGGTCAGCAGGCCCGATTCCTCCAGCGGGGAGTCTTTCTCGTAGAAACGCCACGTGGTGAACGAAACCCGCTCCTTTACAGGCCGCTGGCCGTCCGTCCATATCC
>JAVBVG010000016.1:0-3772 GCA_031554415.1 Rikenellaceae bacterium
GCTGGGCGTCAAAAGCTACCGCGTGCTCGACGTGACACAGGAATACTACGAAAAACAGATCAAATACATGGTCTTCGGCAATGTGCTGAAAAATGGCACATACCCGATCTCGGTAAGTTCCGAACGCATTTCGCAGGCCGCCGCGGTCGCGCAGTACGCCGGGGAGATCGGCGCGGATTACCTCTGCCACGGCAGCACCGGCGCGGGCAACGACCAGGTGCGTTTCGACATGATATTCAACATCGTAGCTCCGGATATCAAGATCATCGCGCTGATCCGCGAAAAACGCCTTACGCGCGACGAGGAGATCGCCTACCTGCGCGAGAACGGGGTCGATTTCGACTTCAAGAAAGCGGAGTATTCCATCAACCAGGGACTTTGGGGAACTTCGGTCGGCGGCAAGGAAACGCTGACCTCGTCACAGACCCTTCCAGAAAACGCCTGGCCGTCGCAGCTTACCGCCACGACGCCCCAGCGCGTCACGCTCACTTTCGAGAAAGGCGAGTTCACCGGGCTGAACGGCAAGAAATACAAGGACCGCGTGAAGGCTATCCAGGCCCTGCACGACATCGCCGCCCCTTATGCGATCGGCCGCGACATGCACGTGGGCGACACCATCATCGGCATCAAGGGGAGGGTAGGTTTCGAAGCCGCCGCGCCCATGATCCTCATAAAGGGCCACCACATGCTCGAAAAGCACACGCTGGCCAAGTGGCAGTTGTTCTGGAAAGACCAGATCTCGGCATTCTACGGCAACTGGCTGCACGAGGGGCAGTATTTCGATCCCGTGATGAGGGACATGGAGGCTTTTCTGGAAAGCTCGCAGAGGACGGTTTCGGGCGACGTGATCGTCGAACTGCACCCTTACCGTTTCGTCGTGGTGGGCATCGAGAGCGAACACGACCTGATGAGCAACCGTTTCGGGGCATACGGCGAGGTGATGAGCGACTGGACCGGCGCCGACGTCGAAGGCTTCGCCAAGATTTTCGGCCTCCAGAACGTCATCTGGCACCGGATCAATACGGAAGAATAAGAAAATAGTGTATATTTGTGGGCGGACCCGTATACATACGAGGTCCGCTCATTTATTGAAACACGTTCGGCAGGAATAAGCGACAGATTACACTGAACTTTGCCGCCAGGATTTATTCCGCTGCCTAAAAGATTTTTGCCTTTGTCAAAAATCTTTATCAAGCAAACGGCAGCGGGCTTCGCGAGCGAACGGTCGCTTTTAAAAAAGCGACGCAAAAATATTCAGAGATACTCCGTATCTCAATAATTTGTGGCAAAAAAGATTTTAATGTAAGTGATACCAACATGAAAAAAGTCGGAATAATAGGCGGGGCCGGATACACCGGGGGCGAGGCCGTGAGGATATTGCTGAACCATCCGGAAGTGGAATTGGCATTCGTGCAGAGCGCGAGCAACGCCGGAAACCCGCTTTCGGACGTCCACACCGACCTCCTGGGCGACACGGCGATGCGATTCACGGCCGAAGCGGACGACGCCGACGTGCTGATAATCTGCGCCGGGCACGGCGACGCCCGCAAATGGCTAGAAGCCAACGAAGTCCCGACGGTGACCAAAATAGTCGATCTGAGCCAGGATTTCCGCCTTGCGGCGACTTCGAAACTCGGCGGCAGGCAATTCGTCTACGGCCTTCCCGAAATGAACCGCGAAAAGATCCGCACCGCCGGCAGCATCGCAAACCCCGGATGTTTCGCCACCTGCCTTCAGTTGGGAATGCTTCCGCTCGCGGCCAACGGACTGCTCGCAAGCGATATACATATCTCCGCAACGACCGGTTCGACCGGCGCGGGGCAGAAACCGACCGCCTCGACGCACTTCAGCTGGAGGGCGAACAACCTTTCGACATACAAGGAATTCGACCACCAGCACCTGGGCGAAATAGGGGAGAGCATCCTCTCGCTGCAACCCTCGTACAACGGCGAGATCCTGTTCCTGCCATACCGTGGGGCGTTCCCGCGCGGGATTTTCGCCTCGATCTACACCGACAGCGACCTGACCACCGAACAAGCGGTCGAATTATATAAGGAGTATTATCGCGACGCGGCGTTCACGTTCGTGAGCGACCGCCCGATCGACCTTAAACAGGTGGTCAACACAAATAAGTGCATCGTGCAAGTGGCAAAACACGGCGATAAACTACTGGTAACAAGTATTATCGACAACCTGCTGAAAGGCGCGAGCGGCCAGGCAGTGCAGAATATGAACCTGATGCTGGGCCTCGACGAAAAGGCAGGATTGAAATTGAAAGCGACCGCGTTTTAAAAGCGTTGTTTAATAATAACCAATAAACTGCCGGGCGCATGAAAAACCGCCGTCGGCGTTCCGACATGAAGATGTTCGATGTTTACTCTGTCCACGACATTTCGATCACGATGGGCAAGGGTTCGTGGGTTTACGACTCGCAGGGCAACAAATACCTCGATATGTACGGCGGCCATGCCGTCATCTCGATCGGCCACACAAATACCGATTACGTCAACGCCGTTTCGCGGCAGCTCAATAAGCTCGGTTTCTACTCAAATTCGGTGATAATCGAGCAGCAGCAGGAGCTGGCCGAACGCATGGGAGCGATCTCCGGCAAGGACGACTATGCGCTTTTCATGTGCAATTCGGGCGCGGAGGCCAACGAGAACGCGTTCAAACTCGCCTCGTACCACACCGGGCGCAAAAAGATAATCTCGGTCGGCGGTGCATTCCACGGGCGTACCTCGCTCGCGTCGGCGGCCACCGACGGCAAGTCGATCGCGGCTCCCATAAACAAAACCGAGAACATTGTTTTCACCCCTTTAAATGATATCAAAGCCCTCGAACGCACCTTTGCCGACAACGACGGGCAGGTTGCCGGGATCATCCTCGAAGCCATCCAGGGCGTCGCGGGGATCATGGTGGCGACCGACGAATATATCCGTGCCGTCCGCCGCCTGTGCGACGAGTACGGCGCGGTCTACATCGCCGACGAGATCCAGTGCGGCTGCGGGCGTACCGGCAAGTATTACGCGACCGACTGGGCCGGGGTAAACGCCGACATCTACACGATGGCGAAGGGCATCGGCAACGGTTTCCCGATGGGCGCGCTGGCGATCGCTCCGCACATCGAACCGCGCAAGGGGATGCTCGGTACCACTTTCGGCGGCAACCAGCTGGCATGTGCTGCGGCGTCGGCCGTGATCGACGTGATGCGGCGCGACAACCTCATGGCAAACGCTGCGGATATCGGCGAATACCTGATATGTGAGCTGCGTAAGATCGGCGGCATCCGCGAAGTGCGCGGCAAGGGATTGATGATCGGCATCGAGCTGAACCCCGACTATGAAAGCACGGCCCACCGCCTGCTGTTCAACGAAAAAGTATTCGTCGGGAGTGCCGGAGAGCACGTTATCCGCCTGTTGCCTGCGCTCAACATCACGCGGACGGATGCCGACATGGCGCTCGAAGCTATCCGCAAAGTATTGACACCTAGCTGTTAATAACTTTTTAACAGATTGGTTTGCAGATAATTAAAATGTTGAAAGTTGTTAAAATAGGCGGAAACGTCGTCGATAACCCCGCAAAACTGCAGGAATTCCTCGCAGGTTTCGCGTCGCTGCCCGGCGGAAAGATTCTCGTCCACGGCGGCGGCAAGATCGCTACGTCCATATCCGCTGCCCTCGGCATCGAAACGCGTATGGTGAACGGCCGCCGCGTGACCGACGAGCGGACGCTCGAAGTGGTGACGATGGTCTACAACGGCATCAACAAGCGC
>JAVBVG010000049.1:0-6143 GCA_031554415.1 Rikenellaceae bacterium
GTCGCCGCCCAGCAGCACCACGGCGTCGCCCGCCGAGGGTTCGTCCTTGAGGCTGTCCTGCTTTTTGCCGTAGCCTACCCCGCCGGCCATCATGATGACCTTGTCGTAGCCGTATGTCTTTCCGTTCTCGGCGTGTTCGAAAGTGAGCAGCGAACCGCAAACGAGCGGCTGTCCGAACTTGTTGCCGAAGTCGCTCGCGCCGTTCGAAGCCTTGATGAGGATGTCTTCGGGCGTCTGGTAGAGCCATTTGCGAGGCGGAACGGCCTGTTCCCACTCGCGGCCGCCGTCGAGGCGCGGATACGAGGTCATGTAAACCGCGGTTCCGGCGATCGGGAAAGCCCCTTTGCCGCCCGCGATGCGGTCGCGGATCTCGCCGCCGGTCCCGGTCGCGGCGCCGTTGAAAGGCTCGACGGTCGTGGGGAAGTTATGGGTTTCGGCTTTGATCGAGATAACGCTCTCGAAATCTTTTGTTTCAAAGAAATCCGGCTTGTCGTGCGACGCCGGCGCGAACTGCTCTGCAACGGGACCCTGCACGAAAGCGCAGTTGTCCTTGTAGGCCGAAGTGACGAGGTTGGGGTGCGTTTTGGTGGTCTTTTTGATAAGCCCGAAAAGCGTGTCGGGTTTGGTTTCGCCGTCGATGACGAATTCTCCGTTGAAAATTTTGTGGCGGCAGTGCTCGGAATTGACCTGCGAAAACCCGAAAACCTCGCTGTCGGTCAGCGGACGCCCCATCTTCGCGCTCACCTCTTTAAGATAGGCGGCCTCTTCCGCGCTCAGCGCAAGTCCTTCCTGCTTGTTATAGGCGTCGATATCCTCGATGCAGCGTATCGGATCGGGCTGCTTGGTGATCGTGAAAACATCCTGCCCTATCTCCCTGTAGCGGCGGTTGAGCATCGGGTCGAACGGGGTTTCGGGCGTGTCGGCGAAGAACTCCTCGATGCGCCTGATCCCCGCTATCCCCATATTCTGGGTGATCTCGACGGCGTTGGTGCTCCACGGGGTTATCATTTCGCGGCGCGGGCCTATGAAGTCGCCAACAACGCTCTCCTGCGGGAGGTGCCTGGCTCCGGAGAAGAGCCATTCCAGCCGTCCTATAGCCGTTTTATCGAGTTCCGAAGCGGCATCCACCGCATAGATTTTTTGCTTGTCGCCGACTAATAAAACCATTATATATAATTATAAATTAAGTATCAAATGTTTGGGGAACAAATCGTTATACGTCATTGCGAGGAGCCGTAGGCGACGCGGCAATCCAGGTAAATATAGATTGCTTCGCTACGCTCGCAATGACGTCACTTAAACTATATGTTTCCATAATAATTGTTTGTGGTTAACACTTCAAAGTCCTGATATATTGCAGCAGCATCCCGACGATCCGCTCGTCGGCCACGCCGCCGCAATCGAGCACAAATGTAGCCTTATTATAGTGTTTTTCGCGCTCGGGAAGCAGATTGTTTATGTATGCGAGCAGCTGTACGTCGTCCATCCCTTTGATCTTCGGGCGTTTGCCGCGCCCTTTTTCGTCGATGCGCTGAATGAGCCTTTCGGGCGACATTTTCAGGTAGACGGTCGTTCCGGCGGAGTTCAGGGTTTCCATCGCCCCGTCGCGGCAGACAGCTCCGCCGCCAAGGGCGACGACAGTATCTTTTTCGATAGCGGGCAGGTCGTCCAGCACCTCTTTTTCGAGCGCGCGAAACCACTCCTCGCCCTGCCGTTCGAAAATTTCGGGGATGGTCATTCCGGCGCGGCGTTCGATCTCGCGGTCCGTATCCAGGAAATCCCACTCGGCCTGAATGGCAAGGCGGCGGCCGAAACTGCTCTTGCCGCTGCCCATGAATCCGACGAGGAAAATTTTCATCGCTTAAAACAGGTTGAGCTGTTCGGTGCGGGGATTGCGCGTGTCGTCGACCTCCTCGGCGCGCTCGATCTCGATCTGCACGGGGCCGGAGGGAACGGGCGACGGCTCTTCTGCCTGTTCTGCCGGTTCTATAACCGGCTCCGGTTTATTTGCGGGCTTTTTAGCGGCAGGCGCCTTCTTCGCCGGCTTCTCCTGCACAGGTTCTTCAACAGCGGCAGGCTCCGGCTCAGGCTCTTCATCCCCGGCTTTTTCAACATCGCTCTCTTCACCCTCTTCTTCCCCGTCATCGGCATCGTCGAAATCCTCGTCCGTGTCGAAACCTTCGTCTTCGGCCCCGTCGTAGTCGGGTTCGTCGTTATCCTCCTCGCCGGGTTCGGGCTCGTCGGATGGTTCCGGTTCGAGGAACGTCAGCGCCCCGACATCGAGCGTCGTAACCCGCTTGCCTTTTGCGTTATGGCTCTTGATGCCGATGTACTCCTCGACATTCACCAGGTCGGCCGGGCGTCCCGCGTTCGAACCCTTGTAGGTTACTTCCAACTGCGGATGCGGCGTGTCGGTAATCCCCACCAGGCGGCAGTCGGCGTCGAGGTACGTCTGCGACCTGTCGCTCACGACGGCCGGGAAACGCTTCACATAGAAGTATTTCTGCCCTTCGTCGTAGTAGGTTACGCTGTAAACTTTGTCGGAATCGTATTTCTCGACGCGCACCGTGTCCTCGGGGAAGTGGTGCGTGAGCTCGTAGCCGGTGATGTAATACTGGTGTTTGCCGAATACGACGATCTTGTCGTCGCCCATGAATTCGCCCAGCAGCGTCCCGCGTCCGTCGGCGTTCAGGCGGCGGATATCCTCGTCGAACCAGATGTTCTGTCCGCCGAGCGTAGACGCGCCTTTTTCTTTAAGAACGATCTTGTGGATGCCGTAGCGCGAGAAGAGGTTGCCCAGGCTGCTGCGTCCCTTGATGGCGAGCGTCGAGAAGTCGAGGTCGGTAATGACCTTTTTGAGCCTCGGGCGCGGCTTGAAGTAGATTTTCAACACTTCGGCCTCGCCGTTGGGGTTGACGCTCAGGTACAGCAGGTCGCTTCCCGGGGTGCCTTTCGTCAGGTCGTACTCCTTGTCGCGCGTGATGCCCTTGATGGCGCACCTCTTCATCATGATCTTGCCGTTCTTGCCGTCGCGGTACAACACGTTGTAGATCTTACGCTCGTCGTTGCGCTTGAACACACCTATGTATAGGATATTCTTATGGAAGTAGGACTTTTCGGCGACTTTCGTGATGGTATAGCGTCCGTCCTTGCAGATGACGATCACATCGTCGATGTCCGAACATTCGCACACGAGCTCCTCTTTGCGCATGCCGTTGCCTGTGCCGAAAAAGCCTTCGGCGCGGTCGACGTAGAGCTTTTCGTTGGCCACGGCCACTTTCGTAACCTCGATCGAGTCGAACGCGCGGATTTCGGTGCGGCGCTCGCGTCCCTTGCCGTACTTCTCCCTGATGCGCCTGTAATACGCAATGGTGTAAGGCACGATATGCTCTATGTCGTGTTTCACCTGCTCCATCTCCTCTTCCACGGACTTGATGTGCTCGTCGGCCTTGGCGGTGTCGTAGCGCGAAATGCGGATAAATCGAAGTTCCGTCAGCTTTATAATATCGTCTTTCGTAACCTCGCGGCGCAGCAGTTTCTTGAATGGTTCGAGCCCGTCATCAACCGCAGAGTACGCCTCCTCGCGTGTTTTCGCACCTTCGATGCGCTGGTATATCTTGTTCTCGATGAATATTTTTTCCAGCGACGACATGTGCCAGTCCTCGCTCAACTCGTCGAGGCGGATATGCAGTTCGCGGTTCAGCAACTCGCGCGTGCGGTCCGTGCTGCGGCGCAGTATCTCGGTAACTCCCAGGAAATGGGGCTTTTCCTCCCAGATCACGGTCGAGTTGGGCGAGATCGAAACCTCGCAGTCGGTGAAGGCGTAAAGCGCGTCGATGGTCTTGTCGCTCGACTCGTCGGCCGACACGTGGATGATGATCTCGACGTTGGCGGCGGTGTTGTCGTCCACCTTTTTGATCTTGATCTTGCCGCGGTCGTTGGCCTTGATGATCGACTCCTTGATCCCCTCGGTGGTCGTTCCGAAGGGTATTTCGGTGATGGCGAGGGTTCGTTTGTCTATCTTGCTGATCTTCGCGCGCGCCTTCACCACCCCGCCCCGCAGGCCGTTGTTGTAGCGGCTCACGTCGACCAGACCGCCGGTCGGGAAGTCGGGATAGAGTTCGAAATCCTCACCTTTCAGATAGGCTATCGACCCGTCGATCAGTTCGTTGAAGTTGTGCGGAAGTATCTTCGATGCCAGCCCGACCGCAATCCCCTCGACTCCCTGCGCGAGCAGAAGAGGGAATTTCACCGGCAGGGTGACCGGTTCGTTATTGCGTCCGTCGTAGGAGAGCATCCACTCGGTGGTCTTAGGATTGAAGACCACGTCGAGGGCGACTTTCGAAAGCCGCGCCTCGATATACCTCGCCGCCGCCGCGCCGTCGCCCGTCAGTATGTTGCCCCAGTTGCCCTGGCAGTCGATCAGCAGGTCTTTCTGCCCCAGCTGCACCAGCGCGTCGCCGATCGAGGCGTCGCCGTGCGGGTGGAACTGCATGGTGTGGCCGATGACGTTGGCGACCTTGTTGTAGCGGCCGTCGTCGAGGCGCTTCATCGAGTGCAGGATGCGCCTCTGGACAGGTTTCAGGCCATCCTCCACATGGGGGACGGCGCGCTCCAGAATCACATACGACGCGTAGTCGAGCCACCACTCGCGGTACATGCCCGTGAGTTTGTGGCGTCCCGACGGTTCGGCCCCGGTGATCTTACCGTACTTGCCCGAGGCCTCGGCGGCAACCTCTTTCTCTTCGTTATTTATGTTTTCGCTCATGTCCTTAATTCAAATCCTCCACGTAATCTGCCTCTATGCGCAGGTTGTCTATCACAAAATCGCGTCTTTCGGGCGTGTTGGCGCCCATGTAGAAGGCCAGCATTTCGGGAATGGTGTCGTCGCGCGTCAGCCGCACCTTTTCGAGCTTCATCTCCTCGCCGATGAACTCCGCGAACTCCTCTGCCGAGATCTCGCCCAGACCTTTGAACCGCGTTATCTCCGCCGTCGCGCCGAGTTTTTTTATCGCCTTCTGACGCTCCTCGTCGGTGTAGCAGTAGTAGGTCTCTTTCTTGTTGCGGACGCGGAAAAGTGGCGTCTGCAGAACGAAAAGGTGCCCCTGGCGGATCACTTCCGGGAAGAACTGCAGGAAGAAAGTCATCATCAGCAGGCGTATGTGCATGCCGTCGACGTCGGCGTCGGTGGCGATTATCACCTTGTTGTAGCGCAGGTTGTCGATACTCTCCTCGATGTTGAGCGCAGCCTGCAGCAGGTTGAACTCCTCGTTCTCGTACACCACTTTCTTGGTCAGCCCGTAGGTGTTGAGCGGCTTTCCACGGAGCGAAAAGACGGCCTGCGTCTTCACGTCGCGGCTCTTGGTGATCGAACCGCTCGCCGAGTTGCCCTCGGTGATGAAGATCATCGAATCCTCGGCCTTTTCATTCTTGTCGTTGAAATGTATCTTGCAGTCGCGCAGCTTGCGGTTGTTCAGGCTCACTTTCTTGGCCATTTCGCGCGCCTTTTTCTGCACGCCCGAGATAGCCTTGCGCTCCTTTTCGTTCTCGACTATCTTCTTCTGCATGATATCAGCCGTCTGCGGATGCTTGTGCAGGTAGTTGTCGAGCTTTTCGCCTACGAAATCGAGGATGAACTGGCGCACGGTCGGGCCTTTCGGCCCCATATTTTTGGAGCCTAACTTTATCTTGGTCTGGCTTTCGAATTCCGGCTCCTCGACGCTGATGCTGACCGCCGCGACGATCGACGAGCGGATATCCTCCGGAGCGTAGTCCTTATGGAAGAACTCCTTGATGGTCTTTGCGATAGCCTCGCGGAATGCCGTTTGGTGCGTGCCGCCCTGCGAGGTGTATTGGCTGTTGACGAACGAAAAATAACTTTCGCCGTAACCCGTGCCGTGCGTGATGACTATCTCGATATCGTTGGCTTTCAGGTGGATCGGCTCGTAGAGCGGTTCCTCGCCCAGGTTCTCATTCAGCAGGTCCAGCAGGCCGTTCTTCGACACGAAAGTCTGGTCGTTGAGCTTTATCGCGAGTCCCGTATTGAGGTATGTGTAGTTGCGGACGCGCTGCTCGACGTACTCCATGTTGTAGACGTACTCGCCGAAAACCTCGGTGTCGACGACGTAGCGCGTGTAGGTGCC
>JAVBVG010000051.1:0-18650 GCA_031554415.1 Rikenellaceae bacterium
GGAAGCTTAACTTCGAATGAAAAATGAAGAATGAAAAATGAAGTAAGGAATGCGGACTTGTCCGCACCTAAATTCATAATTCATAACTCATAATTCATAATTAATTCTTGTTTTGTTGAAAGGCAAAAACATAATCGTCGGAGTGACGGGGAGCATAGCAGCTTACAAGGCTGCTATACTTGTCAGGTCGCTGGTCAGGGCCGGCGCGGATGTCCGCGTGCTGATGACGCCGCTGGCAAAGGAGTTCATCACCCCGCTGACGATGGCCACGCTTTCCCGGCATCCGATTCTTGTCGAGTTCTTCGATCCCGGGAACGGCGAGTGGAACAGTCACGTTTCGTTGGGCGAGTGGGCCGACGCGATGGTCATAGCGCCCGCGACCGCCAACACCATTGCGAAAATGGCTGGCGGCATCGCCGACAATCTTCTCCTGACGACCTATTTGTCGGCGCGCTGTCCTGTCTTCGTCGCCCCGGCGATGGACATGGATATGTACGCGCATCCGGCCACCCGGGCCAATGTCGAACGGCTGCGCGGACTCGGCGTCGGCATCATCGAACCGGCCGAGGGAGAGCTTGCGAGCGGGCTTTCGGGTAAGGGGCGGATGGCCGAACCGGAAGATATTTCGGCGTTTTTAGACGCTAAATTCTAAAAATGTCTTTATCAGGGCATAAATTTCTTGTCACCGCCGGACCTACCATCGAGGCGATCGATCCGGTGCGTTTCATATCGAATCATTCCACAGGTAAAATGGGCTACGCGATCGCGGCGGAACTTGCCGCGCGCGGAGCTGACGTCGTTTTGATAAGCGGACGTACCGCACTGCCGGTTCCGGTGGGAGTGAGGCGCGTCGACGTGGTTTCGGCCGAGGATATGTACCGCGAAAGCGCGGCCCTGTGGCCGTCGGTCGACGGGGCCGTGATGTGCGCCGCCGTTGCCGATTACACTCCGGTCGAGGTTAGCGAAACGAAAATTAAGAAAAATTCCCCTCCTTGCGAAGGAGGGGTGTCCGAAGGACGGGGTGGTAGACTATTCATAGAACTCGTTCCCACTAAAGATATAGCGGCCGAGTTGGGACGTACCAAGCGCGCCGGCCAGTTGTTGGTGGGTTTCGCGCTGGAGACCGACCATGAAGAGGAGAACGCCCTCCGCAAACTCGAAACCAAGAACCTCGATTTTATAGTACTGAACTCGCTGCGCGACGCAGGGGCGGGATTCGGCGTCGACACCAACCGCATCTCGATCTTCGACCGCTCGGGCCGCACCGATTTTCCGCTCGAATCGAAACACGCCGCGGCGGCGCACATCGTCGACCGCATCCAGAAGGCTATCGTCAAATAAATGTCATCCCGAACCTTTGTGAGGGACATTTCGTAATAATAACGGCTCACAAGACACCTATTAAATTTTCTTTTTGTTATATTTGCAATATGGATAAAATTGGTCATATAGAGATCCGTGTTGTTGGAAATGAAGGGAATAATCCTCTTACTCCTGATAATTACGATATACGGGAGATTAGAGCGATGTTGGAGAATATCGAGGATATTCTATATCCCGGGAACAAAAAAGTTCGCCCCGATATTACCTATCAAATCGAAGAAGGTTCCGTTCGTAACATTTTCAAGACGAGCTTACAGGCGGTCGTCTCATTTACGGCGGTGGCCGGTATGATTAATAATACAAATTCGATAGACGGATTGGAGCTGCAAACCGCAAAGGCAATTGAAAACATCCAAAACATAGCTCGTAATAAAAATTATTCCTTTGAAATTAAAACTTCGGAGGCTAAAGAAATAGTGTTAAAAATAACCCCACAAACGCACTATGAAAGGAGTGCGAATTTGTGGATTGATGCTGAATTTTATTTTTACGGAATTCTGACCAATGCTGGAGGAAAGAACAAGGCTAATATTCATTTAGATACTAAAGAAGCCGGAACAGTTATTATAGAGACTGATAAAGTATTTTTGAAGGATGAGCCTGAGAACTTACTTTACAAAGAATATGGCGTACGTGTTACCGGAAAACAAAATTTGGAAACGGGTGAAATAGACCGCTCCGATTTGAAACTTGTTAAGTTGATAGATTATTATCCCAAATATGATGAAGAATATTTGAATAGTTTGATTGCCAAAGCAAGCTCTAAATTCAAAAACCTTAATGCAGACTTTTGGTTGAGGGAAATGAGAGGAGGGTATAATTATGAATAGCGTTTTGTTAGATACCAGCTTCTTTATTCGCCTTCTTAATTTTGAAGACCCATTACACGAGAATGCTAAATCGTATTATAAGTATTTTCTTGAAGAGGGTATAGAAATGAAGATTTCGACTATTTCTATTGCTGAATTTTGTGTAAAAGGCGATATGACGGACTTGCCTCTTAAGGCACTTAAAGTCTTGCCATTCAATTATAACCACGCTCAAAGGGCAGGGGAGTTTGCCAGGACTATATACGAAGATAGGGCAAGGCAAAATTTAGATATTCACCCCCGTGTTTTAATTCCTAATGACGCTAAATTATTTGCCCAGGCAGATAGTGAGGACACTATAGATGCTTTTGTAACTTCGGACGAGAGGTCCCAATCTATTATCGACCTGCTAAGAGAATCTGCAAATGCCAGATTTGTCTATATTGACATAAAAATCCCTTATAGTCAGACGTTTGGTGTTTTGCTCTAATGCGATAAGAGCAAAATCTATTCTATTCCCATGCCTTTCAGGAACAGCCCGGTGTAGCTCGCGGGATTGGCGGCGACCTGTTCCGGGGTTCCGACCGCGACCACCTGGCCGCCCGCCGCGCCGCCCTCGGGGCCCATATCTATGATATGGTCGGCGGTCTTGACGACGTCGAGGTTGTGTTCTATGACTATCATAGTGTTGCCGCGGTCGACAAGCAGGTTTATAACCTCCAGCAGCTGCCGCACGTCCTCGAAATGGAGTCCGGTCGTCGGTTCGTCCAATATGTAAAGGGTGCGTCCGGTCTCCTGCCGCGCCAGCTCGGCCGAGAGCTTGATTCGCTGGCTTTCGCCCCCGGAGAGGGTGGTGCAGGGCTGGCCCAGTTTCAGGTAGCCGAGCCCGACGCTCTGGATGGCGCGCAGTTTCTGGTATATCTTCGGGATGTGCTCGAAGAACTCCACGGCCATGTTGACCGTCATCTCCAGCACGTCGTTGATGCTTTTGCCCTTGTATTTCACTTCGAGCGTTTCGCGGTTGTAGCGTTTGCCTCCGCACGCCTTGCAGCGCACGTAAACGTCGGGAAGTAAGTTCATCTCGATGGTCTGAACCCCCGCGCCGCGGCACTCCTCGCACCGTCCGCCCTTGACGTTGAACGAGAAACGGCCCGCCTTGAAACCGCGTATCTGGGCGTCGGGCGTCTGCTCGAACAGTTTGCGGATGTCGGCGAAAACATTCGAATAGGTGGCCGGATTGCTTCGCGGGGTGCGTCCGATGGGCGACTGGTCCACCACGACTAACTTGTCCACGTTTTCCAGACCCTCGATGCCGTCGCAGGCGAGCGGCTGGGCGTATGAATTGTAGAGCCGGCGGCTCAGCGCGGGCCGCAGCGTGTCGTTGACGAGCGTCGACTTGCCGCTGCCGCTCACCCCCGTCACGCATATCATCTTGCCCAGCGGGAACTCCGCCGTCACGTTTTTGAGGTTGTTGCCGCGCGCCCCTTTGACAGTTATTTTATAGCCGTTGCCGTTACCTTTGCGGCGGGTCGCCGGAACCTCGATAGACTTGCGCCCCGAAAGGTAGTCGGCGGTTATGGAATCCGGGGCGGCAAGAACGTCGTCGATACTCCCGGCGGCGACAATGTGCCCGCCTTTCCGTCCGGCGCGCGGCCCGACGTCCACCACGAAATCCGCGCTGCGGATCATCTCCTCGTCGTGTTCGACCACGATGATCGAGTTCCCGGCGTCGCGCAGCTCTTCGAGGCTGCCGATCAGTTTGCGGTTGTCCCTCTGGTGCAGGCCGATGCTCGGCTCGTCGAGGATGTAGAGCACGTTGACGAGTTTCGAGCCGATCTGCGTGGCGAGGCGGATGCGCTGGCTCTCGCCGCCCGAAAGCGAGCGCGAGCTGCGCCCCAGCGACAGGTATCCCAGCCCCACTTTCACCAGGAACCCCAGCCGGTCGCGTATTTCTTTTACGATCTCTTTTGCTATTTTCTGTTCCTTGGTGTTGAACATCGCCTCGATCCCCTCCATCCACTGCCAGAACTCCTCGATGCTCATCGCGGAGAGTTCGGCTATATTCTTCTCGCCGATTCGGAACTGCAGCGCCTCGCTTTTCAGGCGGCTGCCGCCGCACTCCGAACACGCCTCGCGCACGAGGAACTGCTCTTTCCAGTTCTCGGTGTGCTTGTCGTCGTCGAGGCGGTCGAGCCACTCGGCGATCCCCTCCCACGACACCATTTCGTTCCCGCCGGAGTGGCTGAAACCGGTCGTATCGATCCGCAGGGGTTCCGGATCCCCGTACAAAAGGGCGTTCATCCCGTCTTCCGGAATGGCGTTGACCGGATCGTCGAGGGTGAAGTCGTATCGCGCGCCCAGCTTCTCGATCGCGGCGAAAAGCATATTGTTCTTATGTTTGCCTAACGGTTCGATCGCCCCGGCGCGGATGCTTTTTTTCGGGTTGGGGATTATCTTGCCCACGTCGAAGCGCGCCTCCTCGCCCAAACCCCCGCACTTGTGGCACGCCCCCTGCGGCGAGTTGAACGAAAAGGAGTGCGGAGCCGGGTCGTTGAACGAAATCCCGGTCGACGGGCACATCAGGTGGCGGCTGTAGTAGCGCGCCGCGTCGGCCTCGTAGTCGTAGAGCATCATCGTGCCCTTACCCTGCCGCATCGCCTCGCGCAGGCTCTTCATCAGGCGTTCGCGAACGTCCGCGCGGATGGTCATCCGGTCGACGACAAGTTCTATGGTGTGTATTCTGTAGCGGTCGAGTTTCATCCCGCCCGCGAACTCGCGCATCTCGCCGTCGATGCGGGCGTATGTGAAGCCCTTGCGCATCAGCCCCTCGAAAAGCTCGCGGTAGTGCCCCTTGCGCCCCTTGACGATAGGGGCCAGCAGGGCGATCTTGCGCCCGTCGTACCCTTTTATGATTAGGTCGGCGATCTGGTCGTCGGTGTAGTGGACCATCTCCTCGCCCGTTACGGGAGAGTAGGCCCTCGACGCCCTCGCGAAGAGCAGGCGCAGGAAGTCGTTTATCTCGGTGATGGTGCCCACGGTCGAGCGCGGATTCTTGCCGGTGGTCTTCTGCTCGATGGCCACGACGGGACTGAGGCCGGTGATCTTGTCGACGTCGGGGCGCTCCATGCTCCCAACGAACTGGCGTGCGTAGATCGAGAGCGTTTCCATGTAGCGGCGCTGCCCTTCGGCGTAGATGGTGTCGAAAGCGAGCGACGACTTGCCCGAACCGCTGAGGCCGGTTATCACGACGAGTTCGTTGCGGGGTATCTCCAGGCTGACGTTTTTGAGGTTGTTGACCCTCGCGCCGTATATAGATATCTTTTCTTCCACTGATTTTTGCATCGAAATAAAACGTGTAAAGATAGCCATTTATTTTTTCACGGCAATGATACACAAAGAGTGAGTTCACAGTTTTCGTCATTGCGAGGAGTGTAAACGACGAAGCAATCCAGAGAAAAATACTGGATTGCTTCGCTGCGCTCGCAATGACGGTGGCAACGGCCACGGCGATTTATTTTGAAACAAATTAATCCGCCGTTGCGGCAGTTTACTTCTTTACGTTGGGGAGTTCGAGCCCGAAACCTTTCTTTTTGTCGAGCGCCTTGAGCCAGATGCCCAGGAAGAAGGCGAGCACGCCGAGGCACGCGAAGATCAGCATCGGCACGGTGTAGTTATATGTAACGTCCATACCCGCCTGCAGCTGCTCCGAAACGCCCGGATTGGACCTCTGGAGAGCCGAGCCGATGATGATGGGGAACGCCCACAGGCCGATGTTCTGTATCCAGAAGATCACAGAGTATCCCGAACCCAGGTAGCGGTTCTCGACGAGTTTCGGCACGGACGGCCACAGCGCCGCCGGGACCAGCGAGAAGGAGACTCCCAGCAGGATGATCGCGATATAGGCCACGGGCATGGTGAGCGGGACCAGGGCGAATATCAGGTGGCAGCCAGACATCAGGATCGCTCCCAGTATCAGCATGGTCGCCCCTTTCCCCCTGAAGTCGAGGAACGCGCCCAAAAGCGGCGTCAGCACCATCGCCCCGATGGGGAACCACGAGAACATGTCGCCGGCCTCTTTGGCGGTCAGCCCCAGCGAGTTCTGGAGCATAGGTACTGCGAATTTCTGGAACGGGAATATGGCCGAGTAGTAGATCACGCACAGCAGCGCGACGATCATGAAGGTCGGGCTCGAAAAGAGCTTGCCAAGGTCCTTCACCTTGAACTCCTCTTCCGGCGCGGTTTTCGCGGCGTTGAGCTGTTTGTCGAGTTTGCGGTCCATCAGCGTGAAGACCACGAATGTGATGAAGCCGATACAGAGCAGCACGCCTACAATGGCGACCGGACGGACGACGCTTTCGGGGGCCATGTCGGCAAGGCGCGGCGAGATCCTCATCACGGCGAACACACCGAGTCGGGCAATGGCCATTTCGAGGCCCATCGCAAGGGCCATCTCCTTGCCTGCGAACCATTTGGCGATGGCTTTCGAAACGGTGATGCCTGCCATTTCGACCCCGCATCCGAAGATCGCGAAGCCTGTGCAGGCCACTTTGGCGCTTGCGGGAAAGGCGGGCCAGAACGAACTGAAGAAGTCCCATCCGAAACCCCCGGCGGCGAAATAGTCGCTCACGCCGTAAATTTTGATCCCGGCCCCGACGAGCATTATCACGCCCGAGAGTATTCCGGTGAACCGGATGCCCGTTTTGTCGAGGATGATGCCCGCGAAGATCAGGAACAGCACGAACACGTTGAGGAAGTATTCCGAACCGGCGACCGTGCCGTAGACCTCGGGGCTCCATCCGCGCTGTGTTTCCAGAAGGCTCTGCAGGGGCGAAATAACGTCCACGAACATATAGGCGAAGAACATCATCAGCGCGATGAGTATGAGCGCGCTCCACCTCGCGACGGGAGAGTCGCTCAGTTTCTTTTGTAAAGTTTCAGTCATAATTATTTTAGTTATGAGTTATGAGTCATGACTACTGGGGATTCGGATTGTATTTGTTTATCAGGTCGTAGGCCTGCGGGATGCCCAGTTCGCCCGCCTTGCTGATGTCGAGATAGCCCTTGCGCGTGTCCTTCATGTAGATCTGCACCAGCCCGCGGTTGTAGTACGCCTCGGCGAAGTAGGGATTAAGCTCGATGGCCCGGGTATAGTCGTCGAACGCCTCGGGCAGTTTGTCCGACATCACCAGCAGGTTGGCCCTGTTGTAATAGATATGCGCCAGGTCGGGCATCAGTTTGGCCGCCTTGTTGAGGTCGCCTATCGCCTCGTCGTAGTTGTAGATGCGGTTCGACGAGGTGCGCATGCGGTATTCGGGGTCGCTCTCGATGGTCATGCGCTGCATCCCGCCGCCGTCGATCGACGAGATGAAGTCGATCATCTCGGCCCGCGTGGTGCTGCGGTTTATGTAGAGGAACGGATTTGTGGCGTTCTTTTCGATGGCGTGCGTCAGCGTGTTGACCGAATTTGTGAACTGCTTCACGAGCGACTGCGTCACCCCGCGCTTGAAAAGGGTTTCCCAGCTGTCGTCCCCGCCCGAGATCCGCGCCGCCAGGCGGCGGTCGGCGGCCATCACGCTGTCGGTCGGGATGTCGCTCTCGAGTCGCGAGAAGACCAGGTTATCCATCTTCATATCCCTGCGGAAATCCTCGAGCTTCACGACGTAATAGGCCGTCGGCCCGATGCTGCGCAGGGTGTCGGGAGTGTGCAGCGTGAAACGGAAGAGGGGCAGCAGGGCGAGGTTCTCGCGGTTCGAGGCCAGGCGGTCGAAGTTGGCCCCCGTGAATTTGGTTTCGAACGACAGCAGGCGCGTGAAATTCTGCTCCGAGTCGGCGTAGGCGACGAACATCGAGTCAGAGAGGCGGTTCTCGTATTCGGCGATCTTCTTTTCGCCGGTGTTCTTGTCCTGCCGCGCGCCGCGGGCGTCTTTCAGCAGGTAACGCAGCTCGGCCCGCCCGAGGTAGGCCGCCGCGAAGTCGGGGTAAAGCTCGATAGCCTTCGAATAATCCTTGACCGCGCTTTCCCAGTCGCCGAGGCGGCTTTTCAGAAGGGCGCGGTTGTAGTAGACCACCACGTTGTCGGGCGAAAGTTCGACCACCTTGTCGTAGTCGGCCATGGCGCGGTCGTAGTCGCCGATATTGGTGCGGACGATGGCCCGGTTATAGTAGGCTATGGGGTTTTCGGGGCTCATTTCGATCACGCGGTCGAGGTCGGCAAGCGCGGGATTGAACTGGCCGAGCCTTTCGTGCGCCAGGGCGCGGTTGAAATATGAGTAAACGTAGGTCGAGTCGCACCCGACGGCGGTTTCGAAATCGGCCAGAGCGTCGGCGTACTTCTCCTGGTCCATGTAGAGCGCCCCGCGGCGGTTGTACCCTTCGGGGCTTTCGCGGTTGGTCCGGATTGCTGTATTGTAGTCGTCCAGCGCGCGGATCGTGTCGTTCATCTGGAGGTAGGCCATGCCTCGCAGGATGTAGGCGTCGGCCACGCGGTTGTTGTGGAAAATGAACTCGGTGAAATCCTCGACCGCCCGCTCGAACTGGCGGTTCATCAGGTATGTGTAGCCGCGGCTGTAATATGGTCCCGAAAGGTCGGGGCGCAGCTCTATCGCCTCGCGGAAATCGGCCAGCGCGTCGTCGTAGTTGCCCAGGAGCATCCGGGTGACGGCCCTGTGGTGGTAGGCCATGGTGTAGACGGGGTTGTTCTCGATCGCCATCGAGAAGTCGTACTCGGCGCCCAGGTTGTCGTCGAGGTTGGCCTTGGCGATGCCGCGGAAAAAATAGGCCTCGTAGTCTTTCGGATCGACCCTCAGCAGGGCGTTGTAGATGCGTATGGCGTCGCGGTACTTGTTCTCGATGAGGTATCCGCGCCCCATCCAGAAGAAATATGCCTTGTTGTACTGCCCGTAGGAGCTGACTGCCGCCAGCCCCGCCGCAACCACTGTTGCGGCGATAATGTATTTCCGGAGATGTTTGAATATGGCCATATTGAATGCGAAGATAACGATTTCCCGGCTTAATTTTTATGCGAACGTTAAATAATCGTAAAAAGTACCCGCCCTGCGGCTGCCGGGTGCGGTTTTGGTGAAAAAGGGTTTCCGCGAGGGTGGAAAATGTTGGAATTTCGGGGGAGAGTCAGTAACTTTGTCCGCATTTTGCCTGTTCCGGAATGATGCAGGGAAAACTAATTTAAATACCGCGATGCAATGAAAAAGATCGATGTAGTATTGGGCCTCCAGTGGGGCGACGAAGGAAAAGGCAAGGTCGTCGATGTCCTCACGCCCGGTTATCAGGTGGTGGCGCGCTTCCAGGGCGGCCCCAACGCCGGGCACACCCTCATCTTCGGAGGGGACAAATATGTACTCCACACCATACCGTCGGGCGTCTTCCGCGACGGCAGCATCAATATAATAGGCAACGGCGTCGTGATCGACCCGGTGATACTCGCCGGCGAGATCGCAAAACTCGAAGCCGCAGGGGTGGAAGTCCGCCCGAAACTGCTGGTGTCGAAACGGGCCCACCTCATCCTGCCCACCCACCGCATGCTCGACGCCGCTTCCGAAGCGGCAAAGGGGGCGTCGAAGATCGGCTCCACGTTGAAGGGTATCGGCCCGACCTACATGGACAAGACGGGACGCAACGGTCTGCGCGTCGGCGATATCATCTCGCCGATGTTCATGGAACGCTACAACGCCCTCAAAACCAAGCATGAAGGCCTGCTGGCGCAGTACGCCGGTTTCGAATACGACATAACCCGGTACGAAAAAGAGTGGATGCAGGGGATCGAAACGCTCCGCAGCCTCCAACTCATCGAGAGCGAGATCGTGGCCAACGACATGCTCGACCGCGGCGTCAGGGTTCTGGCCGAAGGGGCGCAGGGCTCGATGCTCGACATAGACTTCGGGACATATCCGTTCGTCACCTCCTCTACCACGCTCTGCGCGGGCGTCTGCACGGGGCTCGGGGTCAACCCCCACCGCATAGGCGAGGTCTACGGCATTTTCAAGGCCTACTGCACCCGTGTCGGCAGCGGCCCGTTCCCCACCGAACTCTTCGACGCCGACGGCCAGAAGATGCGCGACGTGGGCATGGAGTACGGTTCGACCACGGGGCGTCCCCGCCGCTGCGGCTGGCTCGACATGGTCGCGCTCAAATACGCCGTCATGATGAACGGCGTTACCAGGCTCATCATGATGAAGGGCGACGTGCTGAACGAATTCCAAACATTGAAAGTCTGCACCGGGTACAGGGTCGGCGGCGAGGTGATAAACTATTTTCCCTATGAAACCAACGAGGAGATCACTCCCGTGTATAAGGAATTCAAGGGCTGGGGCACAAGCATCAACGGCGTCCGCAAATATGAAGAGTTTCCCGCCGAATTCCGCGCATACGTCGATTTCATAGAGAAAGAAACGGGGGTTCCCGTGACTATCATATCGGTAGGACCCGACAGAGAAGAGACTGTAATCAGATAATTATGAATTATGAATTATGAATTATGAGTTGAACACGGCCGGCGGCCGTGTGTAGATTTTTGTTTGAGGATATTTAAAAATCATGCGCAGCATACCTCAATATCATAATCTATAATTAATAATTCATAATTAAAAAATGTTTTTATGAAGAAAGAGTTCAAAATCGTCGTGCTGGCGAAGCAGGTGCCCGACACCCGCAACGTGGGCAAGGACGCGATGACGCCCGAAGGGACGGTCAACCGCGCCGCCCTGCCGGCCATTTTCAACCCCGAGGACCTGAATGCGCTCGAACAGGCGCTCAGGATCAAGGACAGGTTTCCGGGAAGCACCGTCACGGTGCTTTCGATGGGACCCCACCGCGCCGCCGAGATAATCCGCGACGCGATGTTCCGCGGGGCCGACGGAGGCGTGCTTCTCACCGACCGTAAATTCGCCGGTGCGGACACTCTCGCCACCTCCTACGCGCTTGCCTGCGCGGTTAAAAAGATCGAACCCGACATGATCGTCGCCGGCCGCCAGGCCATCGACGGCGACACCGCGCAGGTCGGTTCGCAGGTCGCCGAAAAACTGGGCTGGCCGCAGATCACCTATGCCGAAGAGATAATGGCCCTCGAAGGGGGTAAGATGACCGTCAAGCGCCGCCTCGACAACGGCATCGAAGTGGTCGAATGCCCGCTTCCGCTGGTGGTAACGGTCAACGGTTCGGCCGCGGAGTGCCGTCCGCAGAACGCCCGCCGCATCATGAAGTACAAATACGCGCTCATACCCACCGAGATCGAGGCGTGTGCCGGAACCCTCGCTGCCGAACTCGCCCCGCAGTACGACTATCTCCAGATCCAGGAATGGGGCGCCGACGCCGTGAACCCCGACGAATCGCAGCTGGGCCTTGCCGGTTCGCCCACCAAGGTCAAGAAGATCGAGAACGTGGTGTTCCAGCTCAAGGAGTCGAAGTGCCTGAGTTGCACCGACGACGAGATCAACTCTCTGATAGTCGAACTTCTCGAAACACACACGCTGGGTTAGCCGTAAAACTGAACGAAAATGCATAATTTATTCGTATATATAGAGACGGAGGGCGGCAAGGTCGCCGACGTCAGCCTCGAACTCCTCACCAAGGGTCGCGAACTGGCCGACACGCTCGGCTGCAAGCTCGAGGCGGTGCTGATCGGGGACAAAGTTTCGGGACTCGAAAAGGAACTCGCCAAATACGGTACGGACACCGTGTGGATGGCCGAAGGCAAAGAACTCTCGCCCTACCAGACGCTGCCACACACCGCCATAATGTGCGGACTGATCGAGCAGGAAAAGCCGCAGATCGCCCTGATGGGAGCGACTCCCGTCGGCCGCGACCTCGGTCCGCGCGTATCTTCGGCAATGCACAGCGGCCTCACCGCCGACTGCACCAGCCTCGTCATCGGCGGCCACAGCGACCCGAAGACCAAGACCGAGTACAAGAACCTTCTCTACCAGATCCGTCCGGCTTTCGGCGGAAACATCATCGCGACCATCGTCAACCCCGACTGCCGTCCGCAGATGGCTACGGTGCGCGAGGGCGTGATGAAGAAAGAGTACGCCGCCAAGCCAGGTGCGGCAGAAGTCAAAAAGGTGGACTGGAAGAAGATGACCAAACCCGAAGATTTCGTGGTGAAGATCATAGAACGCCACATCGAGGAACGCAAGATCTATATCAAAAACGCGGGCATTATTGTTGCCGGTGGTTACGGTATGAGTTCGAAAGATAATTTCAAACTCTGTTTCGATCTGGCCGAAACCCTCGGCGGTGAAGTCGGTGCAAGCCGCGCGGCAGTCGACGCAGGTTTCGCCGAACATGCTCGTCAGGTCGGCCAGACCGGCGTTACGGTCCGTCCGAAACTCTACATCGCCTGCGGCATTTCGGGGCAGATCCAGCACACCGCCGGTATGGACGGCAGCGCCATGATCATCGCCATCAACAACGATCCCGAGGCTCCGATCAACAAGATCGCCGACTACACCATCATCGGCGACGTCAACGAGGTGATCCCGAAGATGATCAAGTCTTACAAACAAAACAGTAAGTAAGGTATGGCAAATTTCTTTTTAGATAACAAGGACATACAGTTCCAGTTGGAGCATCCGCTGATGCGCAGGATCGTGGAGCTGAAGGAGCGCGGTTTCGCCGACGCAGGCAAATACGACACCGCTCCCAGGAATTTCGAGGACGCTATGGACAACTACCGCCGCGTGATGGAGATCGCGGGCGGGGTTTGCGGCGACATCATAGCTCCCAACGCCGAGGAGGTCGACCACACCGGTCCGCGCGTGGTGGACGACCATGTGGTGTACGCTCCGGGAACGCAGGCCAACCTCGACGCTATCAACGCCGCCGGTCTGGCCGGGATCACCCTGCCGCGCAGGTTCGACGGGCTGAACTTTCCGCTGGTCTGCTTCGTGATGGCCAACGAGATGGTCGCGCGCGCCGACGCCGGTTTCGAAAACCTGTGGGGTCTGCAGGACTGCGCCGAAACGCTCAACGAATTCGCCAGCGAAGAGATCAAGGCCAAATACCTGCCGTGGGTGTCCGAAGGCGCCACCTGCGCGATGGACCTGACCGAGCCCGACGCCGGTTCCGACCTCGGCGCGGTGATGCTCAAGGCACACTACGACGAAAAGCAGGGAACATGGCTTCTGAACGGCGTTAAACGCTTTATTACAAACGGCGACGGCGACGTTTCGCTCGTCCTGGCGCGTACCGAAGAGGGGACTAAGGATGCGCGCGGTCTGTCGATGCTGGTTTACGACCGCCGCCACATGGCCGTAAAGGTGCGCCGCATCGAGAACAAACACGGCATCAAAGGCTCGCCCACGTGCGAACTCGTCTTCACCAACGCCCCGGCGGAGCTGGTGGGCGACCGCAAGATGGGGCTTATCAAATACGTGATGGCGTTGATGAACGCCGCCCGCCTGGGTATCGGCGCGCAGAGCATCGGGCTGTGCGAGGCCGCCTACCGCGAGGGCCTGAAGTACGCCAACGAGCGCGCTCAGTTCGGAAAGAACATCATCAACTTCCCGGCCGTATATGAGATGCTCAACAACATGAAGGCCCGCATCGCCGCCGGACGCGCCCTGCTCTATGAAACGACCCGTTTCGTGGAGATATACAAGCAGTACGAACACATCGGCCACGAACGCGAGCTGACCGCCGACGAACGCGCCGAAATGAAGTTCTACAACCGCCTGGCCGATGCCTTCACCCCGCTCCAGAAGCTCTTCCTGAGCGAATACGCCAACTCCATATCATACGACTCGCTGCAGATACACGGCGGGAGCGGATACATGAAGGATTACCCCATCGAACGCATCGTGCGCGACGCCCGCATCACCAACATCTACGAAGGCACTTCGCAGCTGCAGGTGGTCGCGGCCATCAACCACGTTACGAAGGGCACATACATGTCGCAGATCGAGGCTTACGAATCTGAAAAATATCCCGACGAATTCGCTCCTATCCGCAGGAAACTGGCCGGAATGAAGGCGAAGCTCGTGAGCATGATCGAAAAGGTCGAGGGTATCGAGGCCGAATACAAGGGCGAAGGGTTCAAGGATTTCCATGCCCGCCGTCTGGTCGAAACCGCGGGCCACATCATCATGGCGTGGGTGCTGATGAAGGAGGCCGCCGTGCGTCCCGAAGACTACACGATCCAGCTGAAGACCTTCGTGAAGATCGCCGAGGCCGAAGTCGCGAAGGCTTTCGAAGCCGTCGACAAATCTTCGTGGGACGACATCACGCTCTACCGCACCGTACTGCAGGACAGCGCAGAGTAGGCATCAGCGCCGCGAGAGGTGCGTTTTGTCGGAGTATTATGGAAGCCGGATATTCTCCGGCTTCTGTTTTTTGTTTATCTTTACAGCCGATTAATAAGCCCTGTTTCAAAAATGGCGTCGGAAATAATTTTTATGGGCGGCTTCCTGCTGCTGGTAACATTGATGCTGGCCATCGACCTGGGGCTTGTCAACCGGAAAGCGCACGCGGTTTCTTTCCGCGAAGCGCTCGTCTGGACATGCGTCTGGATAGGCATGGCCATGTTGTTCTATCTCCTGATACGTTTCCGCGCCGAATGGATACACGGCGCAAACACGGTGGAGGACCTGATGCATCTCAATGTCAAGTACGGACACAATATGCCTCTCGACCCCGCGCTCGGCCTCGACGCCAATCTGGAAATCTTCCGTAAGGAGATGTCGCTGGAGTACCTGACCGGCTATCTGATCGAAAAGGCGCTTTCGGTCGACAACATCTTCGTGATGATAATGATCTTCCTCAGCTTCAGGGTCGATCCGAAGTACTACCACAAGATACTTTTCTGGGGCATAATAGGGGCGGTGGTGATGCGTTTCCTCTTTATCTTCCTTAGCGCGGCGCTCATCCAGCGATTCGAATGGATACTGTGGATATTCGGCGCGATACTGGTTTTCACCGGCTTTAAAATGTTCGTCGAACGGAATAAGAAGGAGGAGATGGACATGAAGCGGCATCCGGTCGTGAGGTTCGTTTCGAAGCGGTTCCGCATGACGCGCACCGATTACGAAGGGAGGTTCTTCGTCAGGCTGCGCGGCAGGCAGTACATTACCCCGCTGTTCCTGGTGCTGCTCATCATCGAGGGCTCCGACGTGATCTTCGCCGTGGATTCGATACCGGCAATATTCTCCGTCACGCTCGACCCCTATATCGTCTTCTTTTCCAACATCTTCGCCATCCTGGGGCTGAGGTCGCTGTTCTTCGTGCTGAACAGCGTAGTGGACAAGTTCGCCTACCTGAAAACCGGGCTGGCGGCGCTGCTGGTATTCGTCGGGGTGAAGATGCTGCTGCACGGTATTTTCCACATAGATATAAGCACGTCCGCGTCGCTGCTGACGATAGTGGGGATATTGGCGGTGAGCATAGCCGCGTCGCTGCTGTTTCCGCCGAAGGAACCGGCTGAGGCGGAATAATATCAAAAATCTGAAACTGTATCAAAAGTTCAAAGACAAGGCTTGTGAAGCCGCGAAAACCGGAGTTTACTGGTCGTAAATGAGGAGTTGAGCGGCTAGCGTAACGCAGTATTCGGGCTTTTGAGACAGTTTCTCTATCCGAAGATGTCGTTGAGTATATGCGCCAGGCGGTAGCCGGCCAACTGCAGCTGGCGTTCGGCCATGGGTTGCATGTCGTCTATGTAATCGCGCTGAAGGTTTGCGCCCTTCACCCCCTTGTCATATATTACGCGCGTCTCCACGGCTGTCCGGTGGAACCATTCTGAAGGGGTCCCGGCGGTGATCTCTTTGATCTCCTTTTCGCTCAGCCTGTCGAGCTGGTGCCCCCACTCGGTGTAGAACCAGCCGGGGTGCAGGCGGTCCACGAGCCCGCTGTCCCAGACGCTGTGAAGCGTGGTCTCCGCCCCCATTAATTTCACTGGATATTTATTCAGGTCGGGCCACATGCTGTCGTAATAGACGTGCCCGGGGCAGTGCATGTCGCCCAGGATGTGTATGAGGGCGTAAAGGTTTACCACGACCGTGGAGTCGGGCAGGTTTTTGTAATCCTTCAGGCGTGCCCAGCAATCTTCGACCATCGTAACGGCGTCGCCGCCCGTGGGCTTGTGCTTGCTGATTATGTGCAGCTGCGTCTGGTCGTCCGCGTAGGCGGTATGGCAATCCTTCAACACGGCGTACCCCGGCTTCTGCTTGTTGATATCCATCCACACCGAGTAATATACGATGGAATGGTTGCCGAGGATCTTTTCTATCTTCTTTTTTGCCGAAGGTTTAAGGTTGAGTTCGGCGATGTAGGCGACGGCGTCGTGTCCCCTTTGTCCCCACGCGAACAACTGGTGGGGCATGAAAACCAATGCGGCGGCAACGGTCAGGATAAGTTTTTTCATGGTAAGGTATTATTTGGGTTAATTTATGTTTTCCAAGCGGGTATGGGATATCATAATGTCAGACTTTGTTTGAACGTCAGTCCGCCCCACTGGTTGACCTTGTACATATTGGTTTCAGGGCGTCCGCCGTCCGTTGACGTGAGCAGCTCTATTTCGAAAGGAGGCGAATCCTTTATGGCGGCCGAAACCGGAAAAGTGTTGGCGATGACGTAGACGTAGATGTCTGCATGGTCGCAGGGAGGTGTTTCCAGCACCAGCGGCCGCGACGTATCGTAACCGGCGGGAGCCTGGCGGACCTCGCTGCCGTCGCCCGGTTCCCATGTCTTGTCGGTGAGAGTCAGGTAGTCAGAGATCCTGCCGTCCGCATCGAAACAGGCCGCCGTCATAAAAACGTTATAGCGCCACCATTCCGGATATGCGCACTTTACCTCCGCTTTATATGCATTCATGTAACAAAGGTAGAAAATTCATAATTCATAATCCATAATTCATAATTTATAATTTTTTAATTATCTTTGCACCCCGCCGAGGTATTCCCTGCGGTTGGAAGTAAGACGATGAAACAACGCTACACGATTGCTTACAAGGGATTGGGCCCGGGGAGGCACCGCTTTGACTTTCATGTGGGCGGCGGTTTTTTTGCCGCGCACGAAGGGAGCGGGATCAGGCAAGGGAATGTGGACGTCGGGGTCGATCTGGAGAGAAGCGGATCGATGCTCCGTCTCGATGTGCGTATGGAAGGTGAGGTCACGGTGCCGTGCGACAGATGCCTCGAGGATTGCAGGCTGCCTGTGGATTACGAGGGGAGGCTGACCGTGAAGTTCTCGGAAGAGGAGCATCCGTTCGAGGGCGATATCCTCTGGATAAACCCTGCGGAGGCGATGCTCGACTTGGAGCAATACATATACGAAAGCGTCGTTTTAAGTCTGCCCTACCGCAAGGTGCATCCGGAAGACGTTCACGGGACGCCGCTGTGCAACCCCTCGATGCTGGAGCGGTTTAAGATCGTGAGCCCCGAGGAGTTCGAGAGCCTGATCTCCGAAAAACCGGTGGAGGAAGACCCCCGCTGGGAAAAACTGAAAGAACTAAAAAAGAAATAATAATTATGAATTATGAATTATTTGCTCGTTAAATAATCACTGACCGAGCACCGACCGTCAGCCGCAGGCTGGGGGAGGTATTTTGCGAGGGAAGTAATTATGAGTCATTTTTCATTTTTCATTTAATTCGACAGAATTATGGCACATCCTAAACACAAAGTCTCGTCGACTCGCCGGGACAAGAGAAGAACTCACTACAAAGCCGCTGTTCCCACCGTTTCGACCTGCTCGAACTGCGGTTCGGCCACCCTCTACCACAGGGTCTGCCCCGAATGCGGTTTCTATAGGGGAAAACTCGCCATCGAACCGAAAGCCGAGTAATCGGCGGTCCGATAAACGGCTATCCGCATGCTTAAGATCGGTGTAGATGCGATGGGCGGCGATTTCGCCCCCGAAGCGGTTGTCCTCGGAGCCATACGGGCCGTCGGGGAGATGCGAGGCGACGTGCGCCTGGTGCTGTTCGGCGACGAACAGGCCATCCGCGCCGTTATGCAGCGTGAAGGCGTTGCGGCCGATATGTTCGACGTCGTTCCGACCACCGAGGTCATCACCATGAATGACCATCCTGCGCAGGCGTTCAACAAGAAACCCGATTCGAGCCTGACGGTCGGTTTCGGCTGGCTGAAGGCCGGCAAGATCGACGGATTCGCCAGCGCGGGCAACACGGGGGCGATGCTCGTGGGGTCGATGTACACGGTCAAGGCCATCGAAGGGATCATCCGCCCGACCATTTCGTCGCACATCCCGGTGCTGGGGGGCGGGACCGCCCTCATCCTGGATGTGGGGCTGAATGTCGACAGCCGTCCCGACGTGCTCGAACAGTACGGCATGCTGGGAAGTATTTACGCCGAGAAAGTGCTCGGCATAAAGAATCCGCGCGTGGCGCTGCTCAACATCGGCGAGGAGAAGGAGAAGGGCAACCTGACCACCAAGGCGGCGTATGAGATAATGGAGGGTTCGACGAAGTATAATTTCGTCGGCAATGTCGAGGGC
>JAVBVG010000106.1:0-6494 GCA_031554415.1 Rikenellaceae bacterium
CGATGCGGCGCAGTTGCAGCTGTGGGAATGGATGGCCGGATACTATATGTGCTCGCTCGGCGAGGTGATGAGCGCCGCCATCCCGGCATTGCTCAAACCTTCGGGATTCTCGGCCGAAGAGTTCGCGGAGGACGAATTCCGCCCGCGCAAGGTGCGTTTCGTCGCGCTTTCGCCGGAGATACGCACCGAGGAACAGCTCCACGAAATCTGGGAAAAACTCCGGCGCAAAGCCACGAAACAATACGATGCCCTCGTCGATCTCGCCTTCCGCCTCGGCGGGGTGGTTTCAGGCGGAGAAGTTCCGCGCAATTCCCTGAGCGCCGACGCACCGACCCTCAACGCGCTGCAAAAAAAAGGTATCGTAACCCTCGCGGAACGCGAGGTCGAAGGGGCGAAATTCGCCGATGAAATATTCCCTCTGCCTGCATTGTCCGGAGCCCAGCGGACCGCCCTCGAAGAGCTGCGCGAGTCGCTGCGCCATCGGGAAACCGCCCTGCTGTTCGGCGTTCCGTCGAGCGGAAAGAGCGAGGTGTGTTTCCACGCCATCGCAAGCTCCCTGGCCAAGGGGCGCGACGTGCTGCTGCTGCTGCCCGAAATTTCGCTCTCGACGCAGTTCGTCCGGCGCGTCCGCGCGGTTTTCGGGGACCGCGCGGTGCTCTACCATTCGGGCCTCACCGACCGCCGCCGCGCCGAGGCCTACGTCCGGCTGATGCGCTCCGAGGGCGGTTCGCTTATCGTCGGGGTACGTTCGTCTGTATTCCTGCCGATGAAGCGGCTGGGACTTATAGTTGTGGACGAGGAGCAGGACTCCAGCTACAAACAGCAGGACCCCGCGCCGCGCTACAACGCGCGCGACACCGCCGTCGTCCTGGCCCGCATCCATAAAGCCCGCGTGATACTCGCCAGCGCGACCCCCTCGCTCGAAACGTGGTCCAATGCTACTTCAGGAAAATACGGACTGGTTACGCTCTCCGAACGTTTCGGCGACGCGCCCGCGCCCGAAGTCATCATCTCCGACACTATCCGCTCGGCAAAGCGCGGAGAACGCCGTTCGCACTTCAACAAGGAGCTGCTCGACCGCATCAAACAGACGCTGGAGCGCGGAGAACAGGCCATCCTGTTCCAGAACCGGCGCGGCGTCGCACCTTATATAGAATGCGCCGACTGCGGCTCGGTCCCCGGATGCAGCCATTGCGGCATCCCGATGACCGTCCACCGCTCCACGCTGCGGTGCCATTACTGCGGCGCAAACTCTCCGCTGCCGTCGGTGTGTCCAAAATGCGGGAGTATGAACCTCGCCACGCGCGGTTTCGGCACCGAAAAAATAGAAGAGGAGCTCGCGAGGCTTTTTCCCTCGGCCCGCATCGCGAGGCTCGACCGCGACAGCGCGGGTTCGGAAACCGCCTACAACCGCATCATAAACGACTTCGAACACCGAGCGACCGACATCCTCGTCGGCACGCAGATGGTGACCAAAGGTTTGGATTTCGCGGAGGTTTCGCTCGTGGGCATCCTCAACGCCGACAACCTGCTGAACCATCCCGATTTCCGGGCGTCGGAACGCGCCTACCAGTTGATCGCCCAGGTGGCGGGACGTGCCGGACGGCGCGATAAACGCGGCGAGGTGGTGATCCAGACCGCCGATCCCGGCAACCGCACGATCAACCAGGCCGCTGCAGGCGATTTCCGCGGCATGGCCGCCGAAACGCTTGCCGAGAGGGCGAGTTTCATGTATCCCCCTTATACCCGTATGGTTTCGGTGATTCTGCGGCACGCCGACCGCGACACGCTGTACGCCGCCGCGCGCCGCTACGGCGATATCCTGCGTCCGGCGTTCCGCGAACGCCTGCTGGGGCCTCAACCACCTGTGGTCGAGAAGATAAAGGGTGAATTCGCGCTGCTTTACCTTCTGAAGATCCCGCGCGGCAGGCCGATGTCCGAGATCCGCGAATTGCTTGCGAAAGCCGCCGACGCGCTCCGCACCGACCCGCAGTTCCGCCGCGTGACCGTCACACCGAACGTCGATCCCCAATAGTTTTAATTTCTTTTCCACTTTTGGCCGGCAACCGACGCTCGAAGCGGGAGCAGAGGCTGCTTGCAGACTGTGCCCTGCAAGGAGGAGGAAAACAAAGTTAAAAGTGGAGCAAAACCGGCCGACGGGCGAAAAAGTCGGCGGCTCTGGCGTCTAACGCTGAACCGACGCCAAACCGAGCGCCATCGAGCTTGCTTGAATGGCCGAGGTGCGAAGGAGGAAAACCATGTTAAAAAGGGCGCCTATTCGCGGGTTTGCGAGCAACCGACGCTGCGAGCGAGGGCAGAGCCGAACTTGTTCGGACTCTGCCGATCCGCGAGGAGGAAAACGAAGTGTTAAACCGGCCCCTTTTTCGCGCTTTTAGCCGCCCGCCGCTTATCGCCTTTTTCCCCAGTCGGATTTTTGCTACGCGATATGAAAGAAAGGAATTCCGCTTATTTATTTCACGGCTTTGCCGTGACATGGAATAGCGGAATAAAAATCAATCCTAACACAAGCGTCAGCTTGTGCAACTACCCATTTAGCAAAAATCGTGAGCGCAGGCGAAGACTAAAGTGGAAGTCCCCATGTGCGCAGCTCAAGGGGTACCACTTTAGGCAAGCCGGAGTAGATTTTTGGTGCATGGGGTGGGTTTTTTGTTACTTTTTTGCCCACCAAAAAAGTAAATAAATGCATTTTCATCTACCAACCGGCAGGTTATATATTATACGCCATTTGCAAATTAATTGGGGAAACTTTGCGAGTGATAAAACTCACGAAGCATGCTCGATTTCCAGACAGAACTCGATTACACAGCCTCCCGGATCAAAAAATTAAGGGAAGCGAAAGACTGGAACATCCAGGAACTGGCATATCAGGTCGACAAAGAGCGGTCTTATATGAGTAAGGTTGAGAAAGGGCAGATCAACGTTACTTACCGCACCCTGTGCCGTATCGCACAGGTCTTTGACGTCAAACTCAGCGATCTGGTCAAGTAATGCAGAATCCGGCAAAGGATATCCGCGACCTGTTTTTTCCGCCGGTGTGCCCGGCGTGCGGACGCGTCATGAACGAAGGCGCCGGATTCCTCTGCACCTCCTGCCAGTGGGACATTCCCCTCACCGGTTACGAAAACATGGCCGACAACCCTGTCGCACGCCGTTTCTGGGGCCTTCTGCCGCTCGAAAACGCCACGGCTTTCGTGTGGTTCATCCACGAAAGCGGCTACCGGAGCCTCGTCCACCGTTTCAAATATTCCGGCCAGTGGATGGCGGCCCGCGACATGGGCCGGTGGTTCGGGCGCGTGCTCTCGGAAACCGACGCCTACGCGGGCGTCGATCGGATCGTCCCGGTCCCGCTCCACACCCGGAAAGTCCTGCGCCGCGGCTACAACCAGTCGGAATACATCGCCGAGGGGATGGCGAAAAGCATGGGGGTCCCCGTGGAAAGCCGCACCGTGGTGCGCCGCGTGAACAACCGCAGCCAGACCGAACAGTCCAAAACCGAACGCTGGGAGAACGTGAAGGACATTTTCGCCGTCCGCCGCCCCGAACTTCTTGCGGGGAGGCACATCCTGCTGGTGGACGACGTGCTTACGACCGGAGCGACGATCGGCTCGTGCGCCGAGGCCATCTTTGACGCAGTCCGATTAATAGAAGACTCCTCTACCGCCGTCGGCGTTCCGACCAGGATCAGCATCGCCGCCCTCTACGCCTCGAAACAGGGACTCGGAATCAAAGAGTAAGTCATGATTTGGAGATTTGAGGATTTGGAGATTAATTCATCGCCCTGTTTTTGAACTTCCTCGCAGCAGAGCTGCGAGGTGTCAGATGGTATTAATTTGTGTTGTCGAAGCAGAGCTTCGGGGAATGTACCCGTTTAGTTATCTACCTCGCGTGATGCCTCCACCGACCTGCGGCCGACGGCCGGCGCTCGGTCGATGATTATTTTGCTACGCAAAGCAATTCAAAGTCGGCCCGTCATCTTTCATCTTTACAGTTAGGGCACATCGATTTTTTTGCTATTTTTGCACCGGTTTTAAAGCCGGGCCGACTGTATCTTACACAAAAATTTAATAACTCCATATTTAATAACTCTAACTTTTAAACCATGGTTACAAGTATTTTCTGGCTCATTCCCGCGGCATCCGCGCTTGCGCTGCTCTTTGCCTGGTGGTTCTACCGCCAGATGAAAAAAGAGAGCGAAGGCACGGAACGCATGGCCGAGATCGCGCAGTATGTGCGCAAGGGGGCCAACTCCTACCTGAAACAGCAGTACAAAGTGGTGCTGGTCGTGTTCGTCGTTCTGGCGGCCGTGTTCGCCGTGATGGCGTTCGGCTTCAACCTCCAGAACCACTGGGTTCCTTTCGCGTTCCTCACGGGCGGTTTCTTCTCGGGCCTTGCAGGGTTCTTCGGCATGAAGACGGCCACCTACGCCTCGGCGCGCACCGCCAACGCGGCACGCCGTTCGCTCAACAGCGGTCTTAAAGTAGCTTTCCGCTCGGGCGCGGTTCTGGGTCTTGTCGTCGTCGGCCTCGGCCTTCTCGACATTTCGGTATGGTATCTGGTTCTGCAGTACGCCGTTCCGGCCGACGTGATCGATCCGGCGCATAAACTCACCATCATCACCACCACGATGCTTACCTTCGGTATGGGAGCCTCGACGCAGGCGTTGTTCGCACGCGTGGGCGGCGGCATCTACACCAAGGCGGCCGACGTGGGCGCCGACCTGGTGGGCAAGGTCGAAGCGGGCATTCCCGAAGACGACCCCCGCAACCCGGCCACCATCGCCGACAACGTGGGCGACAACGTGGGCGACGTCGCAGGCATGGGCGCCGACCTCTACGAATCGTACTGCGGCTCGATCCTCGCCACCGCGGCGCTCGGAGCAGCGGCGATGTCTGTTACCGGCAATATCGACTTCCAGTACAAGGCGGTCATCGCCCCGATGCTCATCGCAGCGGTGGGCATCGTACTCTCCATCATAGGCATCTTCGCTGTCCGCACCAAGGAGAACGCGACGATGAAACAGCTCCTGCGCGCTCTCGGACGCGGAACGAACCTCAGTTCGGCTCTGATCGTCGTGGCTACTTTCGCCATTCTGTGGGCTCTCGGCATCGAGGGCTGGTACTGGATCGGCGGCGCCGTCGTCGTGGGCCTCATCGTGGGTATCGTCATCGGCCAGGCTACCGAATACTTCACTTCGCAGTCGTACAAACCGACAAAGGAGATTTCCAAAGCAGGTGAAACAGGCCCCGCGACCGTTATCATCTCGGGTATCAGCGTCGGTATGAAATCGACGGCCATCCCCGTTCTCGCGGTTGTCGTGGGTATCATCGCCTCCTATATGCTGGCCGCACAGGCCGCTCCCGCAGGGGTTAGCGGCATCGGCATGGGCCTCTACGGCATCGGCATCGCCGCCGTGGGCATGCTCTCGACGCTGGGCATCACGCTCGCCACCGACGCTTACGGCCCCATCGCCGACAACGCCGGCGGCAACGCGCAGATGGCCGAACTGGGCGAAGAGGTTCGCAAACGCACCGACGCCCTCGACTCGCTGGGCAACACCACCGCAGCTACGGGCAAAGGTTTCGCAATCGGTTCGGCAGCCCTCACCGGCCTCGCCCTGCTGGCCTCTTATATCGAAGAGATCAAGATCGGCCTTCAGCGCCTCGGCACGGAAGCCCTTACCTTCGCCGACGGCACCACCGTGGAACTTATGAAAGCCGACTTTACGGATTTCATGCGTTTCTACGACGTAACGCTGATGAATCCCAAAGTGCTTGCGGGCGCGTTCATCGGCGCGATGATGTCGTTCCTGTTCTGCGGACTCACTATGAGCGCGGTCGGACGCGCCGCGGGAAGCATGGTGGAGGAGGTCCGCCGCCAATTCCGCGAAATCCCCGGCATCCTGACCGGCAAGGCCACACCCGACTACGAACGCTGCGTGGCGATCTCCACCAAAGGCGCACAGCGCGAAATGGTGCTTCCGTCGATCCTGGCAATCATCGCTCCGATCCTTGTCGGCCTTATCTTCGGCGTGACGGGCGTAATGGGCCTTCTGATCGGTTCGCTCGCATGCGGATTCGTCCTGGCTATCTTCATGGCCAACTCGGGCGGCGCGTGGGACAACGCCAAGAAATACGTCGAAGAGGGCAACCTCGGCGGCAAGGGCAGCCAGTGCCACAAAGCCAACGTAGTCGGCGACACCGTCGGCGACCCGTTCAAGGACACTTCGGGCCCCAGTCTCAACATCCTCATCAAGCTGATGTCGATGGTGGCCATAGTTATGGCCGGCCTCACGGTCGCCTGGAGCCTCCTGTAGCAGGCTTTCGAAAAACAATAAAGAGCCTGTCTCAAAATAAAAATTTGAGGCAGGTTTTTTTGTGCGGTATTTTTGGATATTTTGCGGATATTTATTATCTTTATAATATTGATATAAAGATAATTGCGTATGTCATTCAAGAGTTACGACCAGAGCCAGT
>JAVBVG010000115.1:0-4683 GCA_031554415.1 Rikenellaceae bacterium
CAGGGGAGGGTTGGGAGGGGTGATCGACACAAGATGGCGGCATGACAATGCCGCTAACGTGAGTTCGGGATAAGAAGAACAAAGATAACAAACACAAAAAACAACAAGATAAGGTGTTTTTCTTATCCCGAACTCACGTTAATTTATAGATTTTTTGTACTCTCTCGGGAATGACATTGACGCTGAAGATTACGAGGAGGCAGTAAGCTGTTTTTCGCGTTTCCAAGTGGTGGCGCACAGGATCGCGGCAAGCACGCTCGCGGCCGCGAGCAGCCAGAAAGTGGCTCCCCAACCCGTCGAGGCGGCCATTTTACCCATAATGGCCTTGGCCATCAGCGCGTCGCCCAGCAGGTAGCCCGAAAGCCCCACGAATCCGGCGGCCGTACCGGCGGCGTTCTTCGGAACGAGGTTGACCGCCTGTATTCCGATCAGAGCGACAGGGCCGTAAATACAGAAACCTATGACGATCAGCGCCGTGTAGACCATTCCGCGAGTGACGGAGGCAATGTCGCCGCCGAAAGCCGAAACAAGGCTCTCGGCTACCGGAGCCGCCTGCCAGTAAAGCAATATGCCCAGAAGAACCAGCACCATATATATCACATTCGGGGGAGCCGTGCGCCCTTTGAAGAATTTCGCCGATATCCATCCGCAGACGATCGTCCCCGGAACCCCGGCGTAGTTATGGATCGCGAAGGCAAGGTTGCTCTGCGAAGGCGTCATGATATCCATCTGCTGAAGATATAACGGAGCCCAGTCGCCCACGCCGTAGCGCACGAGGTAAACGAAAGCGTTGGCCAGGGCGATCAGCCACAGCAGTTTGTTCTTGAAAACGTATTCGACGAAGAGCGTTTTAAAAGGGATTTTTTTCTCCTCGCCCTTCTTCGATTTGACCCCGGAATGGTCGCCCCGCCAATCGGCGACGGCCGGTAGCCCGCACGAAGCCGGAGTGTCGCGCATCGCCCACCAGCAGAAGAGCGCCAGCGCCAGCGCGATGACCGCCGGAAAGATGAACGCCGCGCGCCACGTCTGCTCTATCCCGAGCATCGCGAATATCGCCACGCCCGCCGTGACTATCAGCCCCAGCGTGCCGCTGCCGACGGTGTGCGAAGTGTTCCACACCGACATTTTGAAACTGCGCTCCTTTTGCGAGAACCAGTAGACCATGACCCGTCCGCACGGAGGCCATCCCATCCCCGATATCCACCCCACCCCGAGCATCATCGCGAACATCAGCCACACGTTTATCGTCTGGTTGGCCGGACTGTAAGGCAACAGCCCCGTGAGGATCATTACCCCTGCGGCCAACACCAGCCCCACGACGAGGAATTTCCGCGCGTCGCTGCGGTCGGAAATGCTGCCCATTATGAATTTGCTGAAAGCGTAGGCTATCGAGATTGCGGCGCCGGCGTAACCGACCCCTGCGGTGGTGAGCAGCCCCTCTTCTACCATGCCCGGAGCCGCCAGAGAAAGGTTCTTGCGCACCAGATAGTATGCGGCGTATCCTACGAAAGCGCCGAGAAAAACCCTCAGCCTCATCCGTTTGTATGTTTTGTCGATCTTGTCGGCAGGGAGTGCCGGTTTCGCCGCGGGCGGTTCGAAAAATCTTGCCATTCGGTTCAGGTTCTTTATTTTTTAGATATTCATCGTAATTACCAAACGTCATTGCACGGAAAACACAGCCGACAAAGCAATCTATAAAATTATGGATTGCCGCGTCGCGGCTACACCGCTCCTCGCAATGACGGTAAAGATACGAAAAATTCCGGTCTACTTTCCGGCAGCGGACATAGCCACCTGTTCCTCCTGGCGGACGGCCGCCTTTTTCGAAGGCAAGGCGGGTTCAACGTAATAGTTCGCGGCAAGCGCGGTGAACTCCCTAACCTGTTCCGCCTCCCATTCCTTGCCGTAACCGAGTTCGGCGGCGATGATGGCGGCGACTTTCGGGGCGGCCTTGGCGGCTTCGCGGGCGTCGATGAACAGCAGCCTCACCCGGCGCGCCAGCACATCCTCGACCGTGCGGGCCATCTCCTCGCGCGCCGCCCATACCACTTCGGCTGCGGTATAATCATATCTGTCCGATATTTTCGCAGCCAGCGCGGGATTCTCTTTCGCAAGCGCCGCGACCGCCTCCATATCGCTGCCGTAGACATACATATGGTCGGCCAGGTCGGGGTTCGGACGGTAGCCGTGGATCGGCATGCTCTTCGTGACGCACTTTTTCTTCTCGATCTGCCCCAGCGCGATCGCCCTGTCGACAGTATCCTCGGCCATCAGGCGGTAGGAGGTCCATTTGCCGCCGGTGATGGTCACCATGCCGTTGTCCGACACGATTATCTTGTGGCCGCGCGACAGTTCCTTTGTGCTTTTGCCCTCTTTCTTGGGCGCCGCTAAGGGACGCTGCCCGGCGAAGACCGACTTGATGTCGGCATAGGTCGGCGCGGGGTCCATATAGAGCCCGGCCGTGCCCAGGATGAAGTCGATCTCCTCTTTCAGCGGTTTCGGCTCCGCTTCGGGCGTCTGGCGCACGATGTCGGTCGTCCCGACGACGACATGGTCGTGCCAGGGCACCGCGAACAGCACGCGGCCGTCGCTGGTTTTGGGGACCATGATCGCGTAATCGCTCTGCAGGAACTTCATATCGAGCACGATATGCACTCCCTGGCTGGGAGTTATCATTTTAGAGTGGCCCGGTTCGTCCATCGCCATCACGTCGTCGACGTAGATGCCCGCGGCGTTCACGACGCTCCTTGCTTTCACCGTATATTCTTTCCCGGTTTCATGGTCGACGACCTTCACTCCGTCGGCCTTTCCGCCGGCCCCGTGAGTGACAGCGGTAACGCGGGTGTGGTTGATCACAACCCCGCCTTTTTCAACGCAGGTCTGGGCAAGGTTTATGGCCATGCGCGAGTCGTCGAACTGCCCGTCGTGGTAAACTACGCCGCCTTTCAGCCCGCGCCCTTGCGAAACCGGAAGGTATTTCATCACCTTTTTCCTGCCTATGTAGCGGCTCCAGCCGTATCCGAAACCAAACGAAAGCACGCTGTAGAACATCAGCCCGCAAAAATAGAGCATATTGTCCCGGTGGCGGTAGTTCGAGATGACGAACGACTGGTCTTTAACCAGATGCGGAGCGTTGGCCTTCATGCGTCCGCGCTCGCGCAACGCCTCCAGCACCAGCATCACATCGCCGTTCTGCAGATACCTCACGCCGCCGTGTACCAGTTTGGTACTGCGGCTCGAAGTCGATTTCGCAAAATCGTTGTCCTCGAAAAGCGCGACGCTGTAGCCCCTCGAAGCGGCATCCACGGCCACACCCAGTCCGGTTGCGCCGCCGCCGACGACCACCATGTCCCAAACCTTTTTTTCATCGGAGATCCTCTCCAGCATTTTTTCCCTTTTCACGGCAGAATGAGTTTTGTTTCAAAATTTGATCGGTTTCATTTCACAACAAAATTAAAACACATTGATAAGAAATCAAAATATTTACCCGGATTTTTCGCAAGCCGACACAAAAAACCCGCAAACCGGCGCGCGATTCAGTTGCGAACCGGGAAAAATAACTATCTTCGCATCAATCAAAAGAATGGAACCCATGTCGTCACAGAATCAAGAACCGGCGATCCTGAGCATGCCGGAAAGACACGCGCGCATCCTCGAAATCATGCACCAGAAAGGTTCCGCGTCGGTCGGCGCCCTGGCCGAACAGCTCAAAGTGTCGGAGGTTACGATACGAAAGGACCTGTCTGCGCTCGAACAACAGAACAAACTCTACCGCGCCCACGGCAGCGCCATACTGATAAGCCCCTACATCAGCGACCGCCACGTCAACGAAAAGGAGAAGCACAACGTGGCGGAAAAACGCGCCATCGGCCTGCGCGCCGCAAAGGCCATCACCCGCGACGACTCCATAATAATCGCTTCGGGCACCACGATGCTCGCTTTCGCGCGCGAGATCGCACCTAACGGAAAACTCACGGTCATCACGTCGGCCGTCGCGGTGTCGTCGATCCTCTCCAACAAGAGCGGCATCGAGGTAGTGCAGTTGGGGGGTATCCTCCGCGACAGTTCGGTTTCGGTGGTGGGCAATTTCGCCAAGGACATGCTGGGCAATTTCAGTTGCAGCAAACTTTATGTGGGGGTAGACGGCATCGACCCCGATTTCGGACTGACCACGACCAACCTTATGGAGGCCGAACTGAACCGCGCGATGATGCTGGCGGCGCAGAAAACGATCGTGCTGGCCGACAGCACCAAGTTCGGGCGGCGGGGATTCAGTAAGATATTCGATCTCGGGGAGGTCGACGAGATCATCACAGACAGCAACGTCCAACCCCGGTTCCTGCATGAACTGCGCGAACGCGGCATCGAAGTGGCCGTCGTGGATGTCTGATCAATTAGGAATTAGGAATTAGGATTTGCGGGATACCGTCATTGCGAGGAACTGCGAGGCACGAAGCAGGACGAAGCAATCGAGTTTATAAGCCGCGGCTCTGCCGCACACTAATTCCTAATTCCTAATTTATCCGAGCGCAGCCTCTATCAGCTCCAGTTCGCCGGTGTTGAAATCTGTCAGGTCCAGCGCTTTCAGATTATCCATGAGTTGGGCGACGGAGCTTGCTCCGATCAGCACGCTCGTCACCCGCTCGTCTTTCAGAAGCCACGCAAGCGCCATTTCGGCAAGCG
>JAVBVG010000034.1:0-5346 GCA_031554415.1 Rikenellaceae bacterium
GGTTCGGCCTCAACAGTTATTGAAATTATGCGGGTTGCACGAAGTGCAACTTTATTTTGAAAAGACTGACTCTGAAAATTTATTTTCGAGATCAGCATTTTCAAAATAAATTGCCAGGCTCCGCCTGCCGCATAATTTCAACAACCAACCAGCTCCGCAAAAACATCCTTTTATTCCTAAACTCAAATAGTGAGATACGCAGTATCTCTAAAAATTTTTGGGCGACTTTTTTAAAAGTCGCGGTTGTGTAAAATTAAATGGTATGCATTCCGATCGTGTGGCGGAGCCATTTGCCCTGCGCGCGGAGCGTCTGTTCGATGATATCGCGCACGCATCCGCGTCCGCCGGGGTATTGCGACACGTAGGCGGATGCCTCGATGACTTCGTGGCAGGCGTCGGCGGGGCAGACCGGGATGCCGACCATGCGCATTACCTCGAGGTCGGGGATATCGTCGCCCATATAGACGACGTTGGCAAGGTCGAGCCCGTGTTCGGCGGCTATTTCGCGCAGCACGGCGGGCTTGTCGGCAATGTTGGTGTGGATGGCGGTGGCGCGCAGCATCTCGAAACGGCGGCGCATTATCTCGCCCCGTCCGCCCGAAATTATGAAGAGCTTGTACCCCTCGGACACAGCGTATGTGAAGGCGTAGCCGTCCCTTGCGTAGTATGTGCGCAGGAAGTCGCCGTCGGGCAGCAGCGTGATGCCGCCCTCGGTGAAGACCCCGTCGACGTCGAAGACGAACGCCTCTACCCGTGCCAGTTTTTCTTTGAAGTTTTCCATAAAAAAGTTGAGTTATGAGTTATGACTCATGACTTTTTCATCATTGTTATAATGTGACTTATCATTTCGTAAAGTTCAACGTATTCAGGGTGTTCGGCGCGCAGCATGGCCAGGTGCCTGGCCTGGATGGTTTTGTCGCCCCTCTGCGCCGGACCGGTCTGGGCCATCCTCGGCGAGGGCATACTCATGGCTTTGGCGACCGTTTCGGCGATTATGGGCCTTACGTAGTCGAACGGCGCCCCGGCGTCGGCGGCGATCTGCTCGGCGATCGAGAACATGGCGTTCGGGAAGTTGTTGGCGAACGAACCGGCCATGTGGATGTGCGCCCTGCGTTCCGAATCCATCTCAATAATGTTGTCCGACAGCGCTTCGGCGGCCCTGCGGACGGTTTCCAGCGCGTGGGGCGTTTCACCCTCGACGAAGAACGGCGTGTGGCGGAAACAGGCGATCCGGCGCCCTTTAGTGAACGATTGCAGCGGATACAGCACCGCCCGGTGGGTTATTTTCGGCGAAATGCCGTTCATGGCGACGCATCCGGCGGTATGCGCGACAACGGCTCCATGCGGAAAGTGCATCTCCCCGGAAACCTGGCCTACGGCCCCGTCGCTCACGGCAAGTATGTACAGGTCGGCGTGTGCGAGCTCGCCCGGGCGGTTCGTCCACCGCGCCCCGGTTTCCGACGCGAGCCGCGAGCCGCGTTCCGGATTTCGCGCCCACACCTGCACCAGGTCGAGCCCGGCGGCCTCCGCGATCTCCCGCGCAAGCCCCTCGGCCACATTGCCGCTACCAATTAAGACAACGTGAATCATAGCAGATCGGTCAGGAGTATATTGTCGTTGGAGTCGCGCACGTCGCCCTTGACCTTTTCGTAGGTCTTGTCGATGCGCTTCATGAGCGGCGTTTCGAGTATGCCGGGCATCTCGCTGCCGTGCGCCGTCACGCAGTTTATCACGTCGTAGAAGCGCAGCGAATGGGGATCGCGGGCGGGAGCCATCGTGTCGATCTTGTCGGTCTTTTCGTTATGCACGAAGAGCAGCAGCCCGTCGGTTTCGAGTTCGTAGGCGACGTCGCGCACGGTGCGCACCGGAACGCCCACCTCTTCCGCCACCTTTTCGGGCGTCGAGAGGGTTTCTCCGTCGAGGAAGTTGCGGATAACGACGACCATCGTGGCGATCATGATCTTGCAGCGGTTGTCGTAGCTGACGTCCTCCGACTGGCGCTCGGCCTCGAAGTCGCGTATGTTCTGCATGGCGAACGAGAGCTCGCCCCCGAAAAGCAGTATCTGCCAGCTGGTCTGCAGCCACAGGAGGAAGAGCGGGATGGCGGCGAACGTCCCGTAGATGGCGTTGTAGGAGCTCAAGTTGCCCTGTATCCACACGTAGGCGACCTGGAATATTATGAAGCCCGCCCCGGCTACCGTTCCGGCTTTCAGCGCGTTTTTATATTTCACCTCCGTGTTGGGTATCACCCAGTAGATCAGCGAGAACATCAGTATGATGAGGGCCGCGGCGGCGATGCTGAACAGTATCTCGGCCACAATGCTCCCGGTGAAAAGCTCCACCCTGGCGCGGACACCTATATAGAGGCTGTTGGCGGCCAGCAGGAGGATCGGGACGAGTATGATGACGGCCATGTAAACCGAGAACCGGCGGGCGAACGAACGCGAACGCTTCACCTCCCAGATGTTGTTGAAGGCGCTCTCGATGTTGCCGAAGACCTGGATGACGGCCCACAGCAGCACGAAAAACGCGCTCACGGCCATTATCCCGCCCTTGGTGCGTTCCAGAAGGTTCTTTATGAAAATCACGATCTGGTCGATCAGGATGTGGTATTTCGGGAAGAGTTCGTAGAGATAATTGTTGAACGATTCCTCCATCCCGAAACCTTTGAAGATCACGAAAATAAGCGCCAGTATCGGCACCAGCGACATGATGGTGTAGAACGAAAGCGCCGCCGAACGCACCGCGGTGCCGTGGCGGTTGAGGCCCCTGGCCGTGAACAGGATCACGCGGGTCTGTTTGACGAGCCACCACGTCCGCTTACCCGAATAATCGTGTTCGTTCTTCTGCCAGACGCCGTACTTTATGAAATCTATAATCTTTTTTATCATAAAAGCCGGTTTAACGGCAAAGATAGCAATTTCCGTGCGAGTCGGAACGCCGACAGCGATTTATTATTACCTTTGCTCTTTGGAAGATAACCGAAATAACACATATGTCACTTTATCCTATTCAGTTCAAACCGATCTTCAGCGAACGCCCCTGGGGCGGACGATCCCTCATCGAAAAACGCGGAAACGCCAAACAAAAAGCCGACATGGATCTCATTGTGGGCGAGAGCTGGGAGGTGTCGGGCGTCGACGGCGCCGTTTCGGTCATCGCCAACGGATTCCTCAAGGGGAACGACCTCCAGGAGGCCGTCGAGGTCTATATGGGCGAACTTGTCGGCGACAGGGTTTTCCAGCGTTTCGGGCAGGAGTTCCCGCTGCTGGTGAAATATATAGACGCGCAGGACAAACTCTCGGTGCAGGTGCATCCCGCCGACGAACTTGCAGCCAAACGCCACAACGCCTACGGCAAGACCGAGATGTGGTATATCCTCGACTGCGAACCGGGCTCGCAGCTGCTTATCGGCCTCAGGGAGGGCGTTACGAAGGAGCAGTACCTCGCCGCCGTCGAGGAGGGGACGGTGGGCGAAATCCTCAACGCGGTGACGGTGAGCCCGGGCGAAACCTATTTCATTCCCGCCGGAACGGTCCACGCCATCGGAACGGGCATCCTTATAGTCGAGATACAGCAGACTTCGGACCTGACTTACCGCGTCTTCGACTGGAACCGCACCGACAGGGAGGGCAACCCGCGCGAGCTGCACACCGAGCTCGCTTTGGACGCGATAGATTTCAAAGCCTCGGTGCGCAACGTAACGCAGCATCCGCCCAAAGGCACGGCCGCCCTGCTGGTCGAGTGCCCCTATTTCACCACCAACCAGCTGAACGTCGACGAGCGTATGGAGCGCCCGCTCGAAAGCCGCGATTCGTTCACCATATACATATGCACCGGCGGCGGGGTAACGCTCACGGCTCCGGGCGGCGCGATAAAGCTGGCCAAGGACGATATAGTGCTGATCCCCGCCGACCAGGACAGCGTGGTGCTGGAAGGGAGCGGACAGCTGCTCGAAACTTATATATAGATAAAAAAACAGAAACCGATGCCTGCTATTTCAAAAAGGGGAAGGCTGCTGCCTGCCTCGCCGATCCGTAAGCTCGTGCCCCTTGCCGACGAGGCAAAGGCGCGCGGCGTCAAAATATACCATATGAATATCGGCCAGCCCGATATTCCCACACCGCAGGTCGGGCTCGACGCGCTGAAACATATCGACCGGAAGATTCTCGAATACAGCCCCAGCGACGGGCTGCTGCCGGTGAGGCAAAAATTTTCGGAATACTACCGCCGCTGCGGCATCGACGCCGCGCCGGACGAGATAATGGTCACTTCGGGCGGTTCGGAAGCCATCACGCTCGCCCTGATGTCGTGCCTCGACCAGGGCGACGAGGTCATAATGATCGAGCCGGGCTATGCCAACTACATATCTTTCGCCGAGCAGACCGGGGTGAAGGTCGTGCCCATACCCACCTCCATCGAGAACGGTTTCGCGCTGCCCCCCGTCGCCAAGTTCGAGCGCTACATAACCCCCTACACCCGCGCCATACTGCTCTGCAATCCCAACAATCCGACCGGCTACCTCTACAGCCGCGAGGAGATGGAACTGATCCGCGACCTGGTGGAAAAATACGACCTCTTCCTCATCTCGGACGAGGTCTACCGCGAATTCTGCTACTCCGACGAGCCCTATGTTTCGGCCATGCACCTCGAAGGCATCGAACAGAACGTGGTGATGGTCGATTCGGTTTCGAAACGCTACTCCGAGTGCGGCATCCGCATCGGCACGCTGGTCACGCACAACAAGGCCGTGAGAGGCGCCGCGATGAAGATCGCCCAGGCAAGGCTCAGCCCCCCGCTTCTGGGACAGATCGTTGCAGCGGCTTCGGTCGACGCGCCGGAATCGTACCTGGAGGAGATATACGACGAATACCTCGCCCGCCGCAACTTCCTGATCGAGGGGCTGAATCGGATACCGGGGGTTTACGCCCCGATGCCCGGCGGCGCCTTCTACACCATGGCGCGCCTTCCGGTCGACGACAGCGACCGTTTCTGCGAATGGCTTCTGCGCGAATTCAGCCACAACGGCGCGACGGTGATGTTCGCCCCGGGATCGGGATTCTACACAGCCCCCGCGCTGGGCAGCAGGGAGGTCCGCATCGCTTACGTGCTGAACCGCCAAGACATAGCGGCCGCCCTGGAGGTCCTCGAAAAGGCATTGGAGCAATATCCAGGTAGGACAGAGTAGAACGCGCGGATACAAATAAAGAACCTGTCTCAAAAAGAGGCAGGTTTTTTTTGCAGCAATATTTTGATATTTTGCGGATAATTATTATCTTTATACTATTGATATAAAGCCGCTTGTGTATGTCATTTAAGAAGTATGACCAGAGTCAGTTATCCCTT
>JAVBVG010000056.1:0-2564 GCA_031554415.1 Rikenellaceae bacterium
GTCGTCCTTTTCGAAATCGCCCTCGACGCGGTCGACCCCGATGGGGAGGAGGCTGCGGGCGTCGCTGGCGGAAAGGGCGTCGCACGCCCCATGGTTCAGGTGGAGTTCGCCCTTGGCGAAGCCGTCGCTGTGGGCGATCCATTTTTTGACGCCCGAAATGGGTTTTTCGGAGGGGACGAAGCGGGTGAAGAGAGTTCCCGGACGGCGGTTCACGATGTCGGGAAGTATGCCGTCGCACTTTCCGTTGGCTATGACGACCTCGATGCCTTCCGCCGCGACCTGCCGCGCGATGCGGCTTTTGGTGAGCATTCCTCCGCGTCCGAACTGCGAGCGGCTGCTCTGGATGTAGCCCGAAAGGTCAGTGCCGCCGGGGCTTATCTCGCGTATCAGCTTCGACGAGGGGTCGGACGGATTGCCGGTGAAGATGCCGTCGATATTGCTGAGGATGATGAGCGCGTCGGCCGACATCATCGTGGAAACCATGCCGCTCAGCTCGTCGTTGTCGGTGAACATCAGCTCGGTGACGGAGATGGTGTCGTTCTCGTTGACGATGGGGATGACGCCGTTGGAGAGCATCGCCTCCATGCAGTTCTTCTGGTTGAGGTAGTGGCGGCGCGTGGAGAGGCTCTCCTTGGTGGTAAGCACCTGTCCGCAGGCGATGCCGTGGTCGCGGAAAAGATTGTAATAGCGGTCTATGAGCTTGATCTGCCCGACGGCCGAAAACAACTGGCGCGCCGAAACCGGATCGAGCCTGTCGACCTGCCGGCCCAACTCGCCCCGTCCCGAAGCCACCGCGCCCGACGACACTACTACCACCTGCACTCCCTGCCTGCGGAGCGCGGCGATCTGGTCGACCAGCGACGAGATGCGGGTAACGTCCAACGTGCCGTCAGCACGGGTCAGGACATTGCTGCCGATCTTTACGACAATGCGTTTGTATTTGAGGCCCGTCATGTATTAAATAACGTGAGTTTTGCTTAAGTAAAACGAACAACCTTTGAGGAGCGGCCTTAAAAAGGCCGCGACAAAGCCATCCCATATTCAGGGGAGGGTTTAACAATGTTTTCCTCCTTCGCGCCTCGACCTTTTGAGCAAGTTCAATGGCGCTCGGCTTGGCGTCGGTTGGGAGGGGTGATCACACGGTACTGCGGCTTTGAAAAGCCGCTGACGTGAATTTTGGACAAGCATTTCACATAACACAATAAATCAATACAGTATGACACAAATGCTTGTCCAAAACTCACGTCATTTATTATCCTTGCAGCTCTCGCGGATGCCGCTGATCACGGCGGCTGTGAAACCGTGTTCTTCCATCGCGTTAAGCCCCTTGATTGTATATCCTCCGGGAGAGCAAACGCGGTCTATTTCCACTTCGGGATGATTGCCGCCTTCGAGAAGCAGGTCTACGGCGCCTTTTATCGTCTGGAGTACTATCTCGCGTGATTCGTCGGCATTGAAACCGGCCTCTATGCCCCCTTCCATCGCGGCCCTGATGTAGCGCATCGCGTAGGCCATGCCGCACGAGCCGAGCGACATCGCGGCAGGCATGAGCTTTTCGGGGACGACCATGGTGCGCCCCATCTCGCCGAAAATGGTTTCTGCGAGTTTGATCTGTGCCTTTGTGGCATTCTGTTCGGCGATGAAGGTCATGCTTTCGCCTATCAGGACGGCCGTGTTGGGCATCACCCTGAACTGGATCGGCTTGATGTTCTTGACACCCTGGAAAAGGTAATGGTTGAGTTGATCGAAGGTAACGCCCGCGACCACCGAAAAAAGTATCTGGTGGCGGTAGTCGATCAGGTCCCTGATCTCTGAAATGACTTCTTCGGCCATATTGGGCTTGACCGCTAGTATCAGCATATCGGCTCCGGCAATGGGTTTGCGCAGATCGGAAGTGAGGTTGAAGGGCAGTCCCGTCTTGCGCAGACGTTCGAGTGCGCCGGGATTAGGATCGATGCAGGTAATATCTTCAGCGTTGAGCGTCGTGCCTTTTGCAAATCCGCAGGCGATGGCTCCTCCCATATTGCCCGCGCCGATTATTGTTACTTTCATGTTCAAAGGGTTCTGTTTATAAAGGGCAAAGTTAAAAGAATCCGGCTAAAAACGAAATAGTCGGCACAAAATTAAGCTGCGGGTCCTCCGGATTTAATCAAAATATTTAATAACTTTGCGGTCTGGAAAAATGTCAAATCGAAAATTACGAAATATTACTAATCGTTAAAACCACAAAGATCATGCAAATCATTTCTGTACATGCAAGGGAGATCCTCGATTCGCGCGGAAACCCCACCATTGAAGTAGAAGTCGCTACCGTTTCGGGCGCTTTCGGCCGTGCCGCCGTTCCCAGCGGCGCCTCGACAGGCGAGAACGAAGCCCTCGAACTGCGCGACGGCGACAAGAGCCGCTATCTCGGTAAAGGAGTAACGAAAGCCGTACAGAACGTCAACGAAGTGATCGCTCCGGAAGTTATCGGAATGAGCGTTACCGACCAGGTGGGCATCGACAAAATGATGATCGCCCTGGACGGAACCGCAACGAAGAGCAACCTCGGCGCAAACGCCATC